>CARTDZ010000020.1:0-16934 GCA_949067325.1 uncultured Eubacteriales bacterium
GCTTGAAAAGAACATCACCATTTCAAATGTGTATATAAGTGGAAATAGAACTGGCAAAATTATAACAAGTGAATAAAGGCCAAAAGCCATTGCAAGCAAGAACACCATGATAAAAATGATGAAGACGGTTGAATAAACCCTCAAACCTCTTCGAAGTACTGCTGCCTCACCTTTTGCAAAAGCTTTGAACACGTTGCAATCAAACACAATCATTGCTGCCGCCCAACCGCTTATAAAGGTTTGCTTAAAAGCCAGTAAAAGTGATGGAATAATAATTATGAGAATAGGCAAAAGCACACTTAGAACAGCGTTGCCTGGCATAAGCGAAAGCCCATAAATTCCTAAGCAAATAAGGACATTGAAAGGAAGAGCGAAAAGCAGTTTGATGCCAGCGTAAGAAAGAGATTTTTTCAAAGTTCTCAAAAGCGTGCTAGTAAAACCAACTTTTGTACTTGTTGCCATATAGCCATACATCATTTCACAAGTCACAAACTTGCCCACATCATGCAAGATTGAGCGAACGACATACACAATTATTGCAAAATAAATGCCAATCCAAACATTTGTTGTAAACAAAATTTTGATAAATGCAAAAATTGCGCCAAGAACGCTTGTGAGCGCTTCTGCCACAGTTACAGACAGCCCATAAAAAGTGCCTGACGTAAAAACAGAACCGAGATTATTTTCTCCCCAAACCTGAGTTATAATTTCGGCAAAAGTCGAGTAAAATGGTGCAAGTAGTGCAAGCACTATTCCCCATGACAAAATGAGATAAACCAAAAATTTCCAAACTTTGTCAAAGTTGGCACACAAAAGTTTTATCGAATTTTTAAACATCATAATTTTATTCCAAACACTTTGATATTTCAATTATACTATAAACTCTAAAAAAATACAACTTTTTTTGTATCAAAAAAAATAAAAAAAAGCAATAAACTTAGTTTATTGCCAAAACTTTATACGAAATGTCACCTGTTGGAAGTTTTGCAACCACAACGTCACCTTTTTTATGACCAATTAAGGCACTTCCTACTGGCGAAAGGTTTGAGATAATTCCGTTTGCAGGGTCACTTTCAGTCGAGCCCAAGATTTTGTAAGTCACTTCTTCGTCAAATTCTTCGTCATAGAGAGTGACTGTTGAGCCGATTGAAATTTCATTTTTTGACACTGGTGCTGAAGGCACTATTTCGCAATTTAGAAGGATATCTTCTATTTCGTTTATTTCACGTTCGATCAATGCTTGTTCTTCTTTCGCAGCGTCATATTCTGAATTTTCTGAAAGGTCACCAAATTCTCTTGCTGTTGAAATTTTTTTGGTCACTTCCACCCTTTTTGTTGTTTTGTAGTAATTGAGCTTTTCTTCAAGCTGTTTTTTCCCTTCTTCTGTAAGATAATGAACTTCTGTCATGATTTGTTGGTCCCCCTTGATGTTTTCTGTGTTTTATTATACCCATATTTTCATTTTAAGTCAAACATTTTTAACTCTTATTTTGCGAATTATTTTGTTATTTTTTGCCAATAATATGCTTGGAGGTGGCTTTATGCTGACTATAATTGCTTTTGCACTTACTATCCTTGGTTGTTTAAATTGGTTTTTGATTGGTGTGCTTCAATATGATTTTGTAGCAGGTGTTTTTGGCTTTCAAGGCAGTATTTTATCAAGAATAATCTATATTATTGTTGGTCTTGCAAGCTTTTTCCTAGTTTTTAAGGTAATAAAAAGCAAAGGTGTTTTGCCAGTTTTTTCAAAACGAAACAAGCAAGACATTGTCAAAAATATTTCAAAAATAAAAACCAAACAAGCGGCTAAAAATGGTGCTGTTGAGGCCGCAAGAGAGCAAATTCCTGATGAGAACGATATTTCTATTGAAGAATTTGAAGAAGAAGAGCGCGGACTTTTTAACGAGCATTTTGACAAACATGGTGAGCATTTTGATGAGCATTTTGATGAGCGAAGCTAGCAATTTTATATGATATAAAATCAAGGAAGGTGTATTATGCCTAAAAACTTATCTATTTTTGCACTATTTTCAATGCTTTTTGCCTTAATTTTGACCTGTATGTTTTTTTGCAAAGGTTTTTAAATTTGGCGTTTTATTTTGTTTTGATATTTTCGTTTTTGTTATTTATGATATTTGCTGCCACTATTTATCATGAAAGCACGATAAAGCTGTTCTAGCAAAACTACGCGAGCAAGGTTGTGAGGAAGGGTTATTTTGCCAAACGATATTTTATCTTTGACCTTATCCTTTACCTCCTGACTGAAGCCATAAGAGCCACCTATTACAAAGGTGAGTTCACTTGAACAAAGGCTGTCTTGTTGTATTTTTATAGCAAGGTTTTCACTTGAGATGAGTTTGCCCTGCACATCGAGAAGCGTTGGGTGACCGCTCAAGTTTTTTATTATCTCGCAACCTTCTTCTTTTAATATCCTTTCTGTATTGTCAAACTTGTTTTGTTCAGCAAGTTCAACAATTTTTATATTTGCAAATCTTGACAAACGTTTTGCATACTCATTGCAAGCTTCTTTCCAAAAGTCTTCTTTCAAGTTGCCCACGCAGATAATTTTGATATTTAGCACCTTTTTTCCTCCTTAGATTACACCCCAGATAAATGTGAAAATTGTCACTCCGCCAAGCAACACAAAAGTTGCAACAAGCAAGATTTTGGCAAGAATTGACAACCCTGATTTTGATTTGTCTGCCAGTATTTGTTCGTCTATCTCACTGACAAAGCCAAGTTTTTTGTCGAGCATAACATCTTCTTCTTGAAGCTCTGCTTCTGTCTTTTTTTGGATTGGTATGCCTGTAAGTTCGCTGTGGGTTTTTTCAATTTGATATAAATAATCACTATGAATAAGCTCTTTCACCACTGCGTTTTGTATGCGTTTTAATGCGTATAGATTGTTGTCTTTTCTCAGCTTTTTGACCAAAGTTATGATGGCGAGCACGAGTAAGGCCGAAATAGACACAACCAATAGCGAGCCTAGTAGAAAATTGCTGCTTATGATTGAGATTACCCAGCTATACGCCCTGCCGAGAGGAAGACCGTTTACTGACGAAAATGAAAAATAAACATTCAAAAAATTGTTCATGAAGTGGATAATCATTGCAGGAAAAATTGAGTCACAAATTATAGCGAGATAGCCTACAAAGATACCGATTATTGTTGCGTAGAAAAATTGTTCTATATTCATATGCAAAAGGCCGAAAAGTAGTGAAGAGATGATTATGGCCTTCATTTTGCCGTTGTTTGAAAGTCCGCGAAGAAGAAGTCCGCGATGAGCCGTTTCCTCACCTACTGCTGGCAAGATTGCTGTAAAAAGAGTGTTTACAAGCAGCATATAGAATGGATAAGAAGTGATTGCTGGCGACTGAGTATATTTATAGCCAAAAAGCTGGATAATCACTCCAAAAAATGACGCTATAAAAATATTTAAGACAAACACGCAAGCACCAATTGCCACTGAAAGAGCTATTGATTTTGGTGAGATTTTTTTGTAGCCATAAAAAGTGAAAATCGTTTTTGCTTTCTTTTTGGTCAAAGCCGCAAAGATGAAAACTGAGGCAAGAAGCATTAAGCCAATCTGCACAATTATATTAAACACATAGTTTGCAGCATCGCCCATAAAGTTAAAAAGACCAAAGGCCGAAAGCATACGAATAACAACAAAGGCGACTGAAAGCAAAAAGTAAGTTAATATTGATGAAGTTGTGACTTTGTTTTTAAATGTCATAAATTTTCCTCTGTATAAATGATATAGCTTATTTGCCAATAAAATTCACGATTGTTGCAATTATTAGCAAAATTATTGCTACCGCCCAAGAGATTATCAGGTAAAGTGACGGTTTTTTAGTAAGCTCCTTTTTGTATTCTTCTGTTTGATTTTTATGTTTAAAATAGAGCCTATCGACGAGGTAGAGTATAACACCCGTTATAACCAAAAGCAAGATAGAAATCAAAATCCCCCACCAAGAAACAGGCAGTTTTATGTCAAAAGATGTCGTTTTTTCAAGAAAGTCAAAGAGTACTACTAAAAAGTTGTTTACAAAATGGACAATGATTGAGAGAAGCAAGTTGCCGCTGCGGACAACTATCCAGCCTGTGATAAGACCGAGAAGGATAGGATATATAAATTGTTGAAGGCTGCCATGCATAACTGCAAACATGAGAGCTGAGATAAGTATTGCCAGCGCGTCAGAAAAGTTGCGGCGGAGGCCTTGCAAAATCATGCCTCGAAAGATCAGTTCCTCACCTATTGCAGGAAGAATAGCTATCAGAAGAGTGTTTAAGCACAGCCAACCGAAATTGTTGTTTGGAATGGTTAGTTCTGCAAGTTCATAACCTATTTTTTCAAGGCCAACATCTATGAAGTTTATAAAATATTGCAAGCCAAAGAGAGCTATTACAGCGATTGCGATAGCGAGAAGAATATTTTGCCAGCTCACCTTTATTTTGAAACCCACAGCCGAGTATGAAATTTTTGAAGCCTTGTTGTAGAGAAGAAAGATTGAGAAAAAGGCGATTGGGCTTGCGAGAAAAAGCAGGGCTTGATACCAAGGCTCGTTTGTAAAGGTGCTAGCCTCGACCCCCTTGCCTCCAGCTATAAGACCACCTATCATTGAAATAAGCAGCGACACAAGAAGAGGCGCAAAAATTGCAAGAAGATAAACCCTGCCACTATCTGTATTGTTGTAGAAGTTGCGTCTAAAAGCAGAAGGCTGTATATTTTCGTTTGAAGATTGCTGAGAATTATTGTTCATAGAAAGATTATATAACTTTTATTTCAAAAAGACAAATATTTGCTAGACTTTTTGACAGTTTTTATTTTACAATAGGCTATGTCAAAATTTATGGAAGCAGCTTTAAAAGAAGCAAAAAAGGCAGCAATAGACGATGAAGTTCCTATTGGTGCTGTTGTTGTTTTGGACGGCAAGATTATTTCGCGAGGTAGAAATTGCAGGCAGAAAAGCCAAAATGCGATAAAGCACGCCGAAATTGTAGCTATTGAGAAAGCTTGCAAAAAGCTTGGATCATGGAGACTTGAAGGTGCTGAAATTTATGTCACACTTGAGCCTTGTCCTATGTGCGCAGGTGCGATTGCAAACGCCCGTATAAAAAAGCTTTTTTATGCCTGCCCTGAAAAGACGTCAGAAGATGGTTTGTGCAAGGCAATTTTATCTAGCGACCGACTAAATCACAAAGTAGAAATGGAGCTTGAAGAAAATCAGGACGCAGCCTTGCTTTTGAGTGAATTTTTTAAGAAAAAAAGAGTGCGATAATTTGTTCGCACTTTTTTATTTGGTTAATTTCTATTTGTTTATTTTCTATTCGCACTTTTTTATTTGGTTAATTTCTATTTGCACTTTTTTATTTGGTTATTTTCTATTTTTTTATTTTCTATTTGCACTTATTTATTTGTTTATTTTTATTTGCACTTTTTATTTGGTTATTTTCAATTCGCACTTCTTTATTTGTTTATGATTTTTTTTGCACATCTGAAAAAATTTTGTTTCAAACAATTTTATAGCAGATCAAGAAGTTTGTCGTTGTATTCTTCTTCTGTGATTTTGCCTTCTTCCTTCAATTTTCTAAGTTTTTCAATCTTTTGTTCTTTGCTTTCGTTTGAAAAATTTTGGTTTTGTGAAGATGAGCTTGAAAAGGTGCTATCTTTTTCAGGTTTAATCCAAACAATATCGCTTAAGAAGAGAGTTACGATAAGCAAAATTGTTGCCACTGAGAAGAGATTTAGGATAAGTGAGATGACAACAGCGGCCATATAGAAACCATATCTCGACCTAAACATTGCTCCTTTTGCTGCGATTGAATAGATAAGAAAGCCATTGCAAACGATGTATGCAATAATTTGAAATATGTCAAAGATATAATAGAAGATTGGCTGGCGAATATTGGCTGGTTGCATAAGGCCAGTTATAACTAGATACAACTCCCAACCCACGTTTAGGAAGTTCAATACAATTGCAGTAATGATGAGTGCTTTTTTTGTAGTATTCAAATTTTTCACCTTCTTTTTGTCAATATCGTTTTTCTTGAGAATATAAATATTTTGTTTTTATTTTATTCTTGCTTTGTATGTTTTTTTTGTTTGTTTTGTGAATAAAATTATTTTAGCATTTTAATTTTACTAAGTCAATTTTATTTTGCTTTTATTTAGAAATATTATATACTATTATAGATATTTTTAAAACTAAGGTAGGTAAAGCTATGAAAAGATTTTCAAGGAATATTGTCATAACAGGTTCGTCAAGCGGAATTGGCAAGGCTCTTAAGGAGGCTTTTATCAAGAATGGTGACAAGGTTGTGGGTATTTCGACCCATGACGACGACTTTTGTTGTGATGTGACTGATAGAGCCGCTCTTGAGAAGGTTTTTGAACAAATTGGCAAAAAATTTGATAAGATAGATGTGCTTATACCTTGTGCTGGTTTTGGGCTTTTGGGCGCAATTGAACTGACACCTTATGAAAAGGTGAAGAAGGAATATGAAGTCAATGTGCTTGGGCTTATTTCTGTCATTCAACTTGGAATGCCACTTATGCGAGAAACTGGCAGGATTATCAATATAAGTTCTGTTTGTGCGATTTTTCCCCTACCTTTTAGGGCGTTTTATTGTTCAAGCAAGGCCGCTGTAAGTATGCTTTCTGATTGTTTGCGTATGGAACTGGCCAACACAAAAATTCAGTCAACTGCCATTTGTCCTTGTGAGATAAAAACCAACTTTTCAAAAAATCGTGACAAAAATTTTGAAACCAATGAAAGATATGGTCGAGCAATTGAACTTGCAAGCAACGGAATTGCAGCACGAGAAAACAAGCGCATGGAACTTGATAAGGCGTGCAAGATAATCATGAAAATCATCAACAAGAAAAGACTGAGACCTGAGTATGTTATGGGGGCTGGAAATAAAACTTTGAACTTTGTCAAAAGATTTTTTCCAAAATCTTGGCTTTTGAACGCTTCAAACAAAGTTTTCTTTAAAAAGAAATAAAGGTGCTAAAAATTAAGCACCTTTTTGTTTTATTTTAACCTATTGAAATCTCCCTGCACTTCTTCGCACGAGAGCGCTGGCAAAACGCCGCAGATTGTGGCGTTTTCGTTTGGCCAGCATTAGCGAAAGTCAACGAAGGAAGTCTACAAAATTTATGGCAATAAATTTTTAGACTTGTTGAGGCGGCTTTCGCTTAGTAAACATCGACTGGGTTTTTCTTTTCTTTTTCATCTTCAATTTCTACAACAAGAGCTTCGGTTGTAAGCATTGTTGCTGAAACTGAGGCTGCGTTTTGAAGAGCTGAGCGAGTGACTTTTGTAGGATCAAGTATTCCTTTTTCAATCATATCACAATATTCATTTGAAAGTGCGTCAAAACCAAAAGCTGTTTTGTCAAGGTTTTCGTAAATACGATTTACAACAACTCCGCCATCTACGCCTGCATTTTTGGCTATTTGACGGATTGGTTCTTCAACCGCTCTTAAAACAATGCTTGCGCCTGTTTTTTCATCACCTTCGAGTTTGTTTATAAGTTCTTTGATTTCATTTGTAGTTTTTAAAAGAGCTACACCGCCGCCTGGCACAACACCTTCTTCGCTTGCAGCTTTTGTTGCTGAAAGAGCGTCTTCTATTCTCAACTTTTTCTCTTTCATTTCAACTTCAGTTGCCGCACCCACTTTGATCACTGCCACGCCGCCAGCAAGTTTTGCAAGTCTATCAGAAAGTTTTTCAAGTTCGTAATCGCTTGTTGTTTCTTTCATCTGAGCTTTTATTTGATTTGCTCTTGCCTTAATTTCATTGGAATTGCCATTCCCCTCAACAATAGTTGTGCTATCTTTGTCAACCTTCACTTTTTTTGCTCGGCCAAGGCTTTCAAGAGTTGTTGATTTAAGATCCAAACCCAATTCTTCGCTTATAACTTTGCCGCCTGTGACAACAGCGATATCTTCGAGCATAGCCTTTCTTTTATCACCAAAGCTTGGTGCTTTTACGGCTACGCAGTTGAAAGTTCCACGAAGTTTGTTGAGAATAAGAGTTGTAAGCGCTTCGCCTTCTACATCATCAGCAATGATAAGAAGTTTTGAGCCAGACTTGACTATTTCTTCTAGAAGAGGCAAGATTTCTTGAATTGAAGTGATTTTTTTATCAGTTATAAGTATGTAAGGATTGTCAAGTTCGGCAAGCATTTTTTCGGTGTTTGAACACATATATGGCGAAAGATAGCCGCGGTCAAATTGCATACCTTCAACGACTGAAAGTTCGGTTTTCATGGTTTGAGCTTCTTCGACAGTGATTATTCCGTCTTTGCCCACCTTTTCCATGGCTTCAGCGATAAGTTTGCCTATTTCTTCGTCACCTGCCGAGATGCTTGCAACTTGGCAAATTGCAAGGTTGTTTTCTACTGGTTTTGAAATGGCTTTAAGTTTGTTTGTTGCCACTTCGACTGCTTTGAATATTCCTTTTTTGAGAATGACTGGGTTTGCACCTGCTGCAAAGTTTTTCATTCCTTCGCGGATAATTGCTTGAGCAAGTACGCAAGCTGTTGTTGTTCCGTCACCTGCGACATCATTTGTCTTCACGCTGACTTCTTTGATAAGCTCGGCGCCCAAGTTTTCAAATGGATTGTCGAGTTCTATTTCTTTGGCTATTGTCACGCCGTCATTTGTGATAAGCGGTGAAGCAAATTTTTTGCCAAGCACAACGTTTCTTCCCTTTGGGCCAAGTGTGATTTTGACTGTGTCTGCCAGTGCGTTTACACCATTTTCAAGTGCCTTTCTTGCTGGCAAGCCTTCTAGTATTTTTTTTGACATAATTTTTTCTCCTTTTCTATATTAAATAAAGCCTTTTTTAATCTAAAACTGCCAATATATCGGTCTGTCTTAAGATAATACAATTTTTGCCGTCAATGTTGATTTCGCTGCCTGCATATTTGCTGTATAGCACGCGGTCGCCTACTTTTACTTGCATTTCTGTTTTTTTGCCATCAAGCTCGCCCCCCTTGCCTACGGCAAGAACTTTTGCAATTTGCGACTTTTCTTTGCTGACGGAAGGAAGATAGATTCCTCCTTTGGTCATGTCTTCATTTTGTTCTGGTTGAAGTAGGACCCTGTCAAATAGTGGTGTTACTTTCATAATTTTTCCTCCATAATTTTCAGTTTAATTATATGACTAAATACACAAAATGTAAAGCAAAGTTGAGGCGGTTTGCCGAATAGATTGTGAAATTTTGTCATACACATAAATTGTATTATCACAAAAAAAGTGAGGAAGCAAACTTTTATGCCAAAAAAATTGTCTGTAAACGCCAAAATTTTGATTGTAGTATCTTTTGTTTTTGTTGTGGCAACTTCAGTGCTTCTTGCCAATCTTTTGACTTTGTCTCTTTTGCCTGCGGCACAACCAAGCACAGCCGTCAAAGCGAACGCTTTTGAAGTGCATATTTTGTCACTTGGCAAATCACAAAACGAAAAGGCTGCAGCATCTCTTGCTGATGACTACAAAAAAATGGGCGCTGGTGGCTATGTTTGGCAGGTTGGAGATTATTTTTATGTCGCCTCTTCTGCTTATATCAATAAGAATGATGCAAGTTTGGTGCAGAATAATCTCAAAAATAGTGAGATTGAGAGCGAGATTGTTTCAGTAAAATTTCCTGCCTTTACAATTGGAGGAAGTTTTGAAAGTGAAGAAAAGAAGGTTTTGCAGAAGGTTTTAAACCTGCCCTTCAATGCCTATTCAAACCTATATGATATAGCGATAAGCCTTGATACTGCTGTTTATAACGAAGTGTCAGCAAAGCTAGCGGTAAACGCCGTGCATTCACAAATCTCTTCAGTTGTGACTGATTTTGAGACGCTTTTTGCTGGAAGTGACAATGACGTGCTTTTGAAAATTGAGAAAATGCTGAAAAATATTTTAAGCTCTTCAAATTCACTTATTGGACTTTTAAAAGACGAGCAGCAAACTTATTCTTCACTTATAAAATATCATTATTTAAGCTTTTTGAATGAGTATAACAACTTAATAAAAGACGCCTAAAATTAAGACGTCTTTTTTTGATTGCTTTTTATGCTTTTTTGTTGCTTTGACTTTTTGTTATTTTAAAATTATTGAGCTTGCGCTTCAAGTTCTTGATTTTCAATTTCAAGTTCTTGCTCAAGCACTCTTACGTGCTTGCAAGATACTTCGTAGGCTGTTTTTGTTTGAATATCACCATTTTCTGACTTTTTTTGATATTCTCTTGATTGAATGCGGCCTTCAAGTTCTAGTTTTGTGCCTACATTTTTGCTTGCGATATAGCCTGCGTCTCTACCCCAGAAGATACAAGGAATATAATCTGATTTTTTGTTTGGGCGATTTACCGCTATGATGACATCGCAGATTTCGCGTTTGAAAGGTGTCACTCTATAAATTGGTTTTTTGCAGATGAAGCCAGTGATTTTTATTATATTTATATTTTGAGCATCTTGAACATTTGGCAAATTTTTGACATCTTCTTCTTTTAGCACTTCTTTGACAAATGTGTATAATACGAGTTTGTTTTTGGTGTCCCCCTGCTTGTTGAGGCTTCTAAACTCACCTTTATAATGCACCTGATCGCCAAGTTTGACTGGATTTGCTTGAAAAGCGCGTTCTGAGATGATGACTGGAATAAGGTCATGGTTGTCTGAGAGACGTTCTATTTTTACATTGAATTCATAAAACCATGAGCCTTCGACCTGATGACTTTTTTGTGGTTGTGTGGCTACTTTGCCTGCTATATATACTTCATTTGTATTTGATTTTGTTGTTATCATGATTTCCTCCATTAATTTTGTATTTGCAAGCCGTTTCTATCAATTGTATAGTTGTCTTTGTAGACCAGTTGTCCTACGCTTGTCACCTTGTAGCCTTGATTTTGTAGTCTTTGAAGAATAAGTCGAGTTGAGTCAACCACATTGTCTGCGTTGTTGTGGCAGAGAATTATTGATCCATTTTTCACCTTTGACAGCACTCTTGAAGTCACATCGCCTGCTGAGAGCCCCTTCCAGTCAAGAGAGTCGACGTCCCACTGGATTGTTTTGAGGCCTAAGCTGTCGCAAGTTTTGATGAGTGTGTTGTTGTAAGAGCCGAATGGCGGTCTAAAAAGTTCCACCTTTTTGTCTATAAGGTTTTCGATCTTTGAGATTGATGTTTCAAGCTCTTTTTTCATCGTGCTTCCGTCGAGTTTGGCCATGTCTGGGTGTGTATTTGAGTGAGTGCCTATTTCAAGCCCTGCCTCATCTATCGCTTTGACTTTTTCTGGAAATTTGTCAACCCAGAAGCCCACAAGAAAGAAAGTTGCCGTTGCGTTGTATTCTTTTAGCACCGAAATAATTTCTTCTGTTTTGTCTGCTCCCCATGCCGCGTCGAAAGAAATAGCCACCTGCTTTTCTTCAGTTTTCACGCTGTATATTGGCACAAGACGTGTTGATGAGCCGAAGAATACTGCAGCTGCAGAGCCGCCTTCAAACGATATGCAAAGAAGAACTGCGACCAAAAGCATTGATAATATGATTTTTATTGTTCTCGATTTGACTACACAAAATGGCATTTGCAAACCTCACTTTTAATGATAATTTTTTCAAGCCTTTTCTCAAAGATATATTTATAGAAAGCGTGTCGCAAATTGACTATCTTTGTCGAAGGCTTTTTCTTATATAATTATATTTTTAGTGTTTTTGATTTATGACAATATTCTTGACAACAACAAAATGATATGTTATATTGAAAATATAGAAATAATAGGGGGCAAAATATGAAAAACAAAACAAACGTTGAAGAAATGGCAGAAGAAATGCTTAAGGATATAAAAGAAAACAAATTTCCGCGCATGGAAGAGACATTCAATGGCGAGAAAAAAGATCCTAATGAAAGTTTGGAACAATTTAAAAAAGACTTGGACTGCATAGACGACCTTTTTCTTTAAAAAAAACAAAAAACTCCATACATTTTGTATAGAGTTTTTTTATTTAATAGATGAAGTAAATAGACAAAGTGAATAGATTAATTAAATAGATAAAGTAAATAGATCAGGTTAAATAAATTCAGGTTAAATAAATCAGACTGATTAAATTGTAAATTTTACTTCAAATCAAATAAGATATTGGCTTATTGAGATAAATGATTTTTTGATAATTTCGTTGCCTTGAGAGAGCCTGTCAGACAGCGGAAGTTTTTTGGTCTCGAGCGGAAGAAGTTTCAAGCCAAAGTCGACTGCAAGGACAATATTGCCATCACCTGAGCAAGCAAAGACAACCTCTTTGCCACTGCCTGCGAAGTTGATATATTTTACGCCTTTGCGATAGCGTTGAGCGAGAGGAAATTCTTTTGAATTTATGCGTTTTACATAGCCATTGTTTGTGAGAGCAACGATTTGTGACAGATCGTTTTGGCCAGCAAAAATTACGCTGTCGCCTTCGTCGAGGTTTATCCCCTTCACGCCGCCTGAAATTCTGCCTTGGATTGGAATTTCGCCTTTGTCGAAATTGAGGCTCATGCCTTTTTTGGTGAGCATAAGGATTGAAGTATTGCGTTCTATTTCGCTGCCAATAACTTCATCTTTGTCAGCGAGTTTGACAACCTGATAATATGATTTTGTTGTGATAAGGTCATCAATTTTTGAGCGTTTTACGAGGCCTTCTTTTGTATAGAATAGCACATTGCTGCCCTTGGTTGGCACAAAGAAGGTGACGATTTTTTCGTTTGGAGAAGCATTTTTGTCTACACTTATGAGACTGTTGCCCTTTTCGCGATATTTACATTCTTTTATATTTGAGACTGTGGTCTTTATGCAATTGCCTTGATTGGTTATTATCAGAATAGTGTCTTTGGCGGTCAGGTTGAGGATTTTTGTGTGAACATCAGTGAGCGTTGAATTATCAGTAAGTGATTTTTGAGATGAAGCATAATTTCGAGGATTTATTCTCTTGATTGTGCCTGCGGCTGTGAGTGCGACCACACAATTTTTATTGTCCTCCTCTTCTTTTTCCTCTTTTGCCTCCACAAGTTTTATGTCAGCTGATTTTATTATTTGACTGCGTCTTGGATTTGAGTAAGCCCTTTTGATTTCAGTGATTTCTTTTTTAACAATTTCTAGCTGTGCTTTTTTGGAAGCTAAAATTCTCTCATATTCTGCTATTTTTTGTTTGAGAGTGGCAAGTTCTTCTTCAAGTTTTGTCACTTCGAGATTTACAAGTCGAGCTAGACGCATATCAAGAATTGCTTGCGCTTGGCGATCAGACAGCTCAAATCTTGCTCGAAGTTTTTGTTTGGCTTCAGCAGTTGTGGCTGACTTTTTGATGATTTTGATAACCTCATCTATATTTTTGATAGCTATCAAAAGCCCTTCAACAATATGTGCGCGATCGCGTGCAGCATTGAGGTCGAACTTGGTGCGACGAACGATGATTTCACGTTGATAAGCTGTGTAATAGGATATTATTTCCATCAAACCAAGTTGCTTTGGTTTGCCATCTGCAATTGCGACCATATTGATAGCGTAAGAGACTTGAAGGTTTGTGGCTTTAAATAGATATTCAAGAATTTTTTTAGGGTTTGCGTCTTTTTTAAGTCTTATGACCGCACGCATACCATTTCTGTCTGACTCGTCGCGAATTTCTGCTATTGAAGAGAGCTTGTCTTTGTTTGTTTCTTTAAGTTCAGCAATTTTTTGAAGAAGTGCGGCTTTGTTTACCTGATAAGGTATTTCTGAGATAATAAGACTCACCTTGTCGCCATTTGTTTCAGTGGTCACTTTTGAACGAATGTAAATTTTTCCTTTGCCTGTTTTGTAAGCTTGTTCGAGACCGTCCTCGAAGATGAGTTGGCCACCAGTAGGAAAGTCTGGAGCTTTTATGATTTTCATCATCTCTTCAAGCTTGATATGTGGATTGTCGATGTAGGCTACTACGCCGTCAATCACTTCGCCAAGATTGTGTGGCGGAATGTTTGTTGCAACGCCTACAGCAATGCCCGAAGCACCATTGACGAGCAGGTTTGGAAAGCGGCCTGGAAGCATATCAGGTTCTTTAAGTGTGTCGTCGAAGTTGAGGCTCCAGCGGACTGTATCTTTTTCGAGATCACGAGTAAGTTCAAGTGCGAGTGGCGCAAGGCGAGCTTCAGTGTAACGCATGGCGGCTGGGCTGTCGCCGTCGACTGAGCCGAAGTTGCCATGGCCGTCAACGAGAGGCGCTCTCAAAACAAAATTTTGTGCCATACGTGTCATTGCGTCATAGACTGAGCTGTCACCGTGTGGGTGATATTTGCCGAGGCATTCGCCGACAATTCTTGCCGACTTTTTGTATGCTTTGTCTGGTGTTACGCCAAGCTCTATCATTGAAAAAAGTATGCGGCGTTGAACTGGTTTGAGACCATCTTCAACGCGTGGCAAAGCCCTATCCATAACAACACATTCTGTATATGGTATCATTGAGTCATGCAAAACTTCGTCAAGTGATTTGAAGAGTATCCCTTTTTTTTCACCACCTGAAGATGTTTCATCTGGTTTTGGCATATTAAGTTCGTTTGGAGCTGAAGTTTGTTCGCCGAGCATATTTTGATAGCTCATTTGCCCTACATTTTCGTCTTCTTGCACTTTTTACCTCTTTGTTTTGTTTTTATTTTTTTCTTAAACTTTTGTTTCGATTTTGTTTTTTTTGAACTTTTATTCCGATTTTTTGTAAATTTTTTTGGTTTTTGTCAAGTTTTTTTAGTTTGTGTCAAGTTTTTTTGTGGCTAGAAATCAATTATTTTTATAAGTTTTCATAAAGTCATCTTCGCGATCGAAGTTGGCGTGCTGGCTGATGTATTTTTTGCGCGCCTCGATGTCATCGCCCATAAGTGTTGTGACAATACGTTCAGCTTCGGCTGCGTCTTCGATGGAGACTTGAATAAGGTTTCGTTTTTCTGGTGACATTGTGGTTTCCCAAAGTTGTTCAGGGTTCATTTCACCAAGACCTTTATATCTTTGAAGGCTATAGCCTCTGCCTGCACGTGCGATTGCGGCTGGAAGTTCTGCGTCAGAGTAGACGTACTCGGTATAGTCCTTTTTGTAGACTTTGTAGAGTGGTGGCATACCGCAGAATACGTGGCCGTCGGTGATGAGTGGACGCATATATCTAAAGAAGAATGTGAGAAGAATTGCCCTTATGTGAGCGCCGTCTTGGTCGGCATCTGAGAGAATGATAACCTTGTGGTAGCGAAGGCTTGAAAGGTCAAAATCTTCTCCTATGCCAGTGTCGAGGGCTGAAATTATAGTTCTTATTTCTTCATTTGCAAGCACTTGATCTATTCTTTTCTTTTCAGCGTTTAAAGGTTTGCCGCGAAGTGGAAGAATTGCCTGAAATTTGCGGTCACGGCCTTGCTTTGCACTACCGCCCGCCGAATCGCCTTCGACTATGAAAAGTTCGCAAATTTCGCGATTTTTTGATGTCGCTGCTGAAAGTTTGCCGACCAAGTTGAAGTTTTCAGCTGAGTTTTTGGCACGAGTAAGTTCCTTTGCTTTTTTGGCAGCCTCGCGCACCTTTGCCGCACCTTTTGCTTTGTTTATGATTATTTCAGCCGTTGTTGCGTTTTTCTTGTCAGCCATAAGTTTGCCAAGTTCAGCCACAGTCAAGCTTTCAACCAAAGTTTTGGCTTCTGGATTGCCAAGCTTTGTTTTTGTTTGGCCTTCAAACTGAACATTTGTCATTTTGACATTTATAACAACATTTATCCCCTCGCGGAAGTCTTCGCCAAGAAGATTTGCCTCTTTTTCTTTGAGCAAATTTTTTTCGCGAGCAAGAGAGTTAAGCACTTTTGTGAAAGCGCTTTTAAAGCCCATTTCGTGAGTTCCGCCCTCGACGGTTGGAATGTTGTTGACGAAAGAAAAAGAGTTTTCTGTGTATGAGTCAGTGTAGAGAAAAGCTACTTCGAGGTCAAAATTTTTGTCTTCTGCGTGAAAATATAGTGGTTTTGTGAAGAGTTTGCTTTTGCCTTCGACAAGGTATGATACAAAGTCAGACACTCCGCCTTCATAGTGGTATTCTTCCCTTTTTGAAGTATTTTCTTCTTCGATTATTATTTTTAGGCCTTTGTTTAGAAAGGCAAGTTCTTTGGCGCGAACGGCTATTGTGTCAAAGTTGAGTTTGTTTTCGCCAAACATTTCGTCATCTGGAAGAAAGGTGACTTTTGTGCCTGTCTTTGTTGTTTTGCCTATTTTTTTGAGTGGCGCTACTGGAATACCGCTGTGCATTTTGCCGCTGGCATCTCTAAATGAGTGGAACTTTATGTTATATTCGCTGCCACCCTTGTAAACAGTGACATCGCACCACTTTGAAAGAGCGTTTGTGACCGAAGCCCCCACGCCATGAAGTCCGCCTGAGAATTTGTAGTTTTCATTGTCAAATTTGCCGCCAGCATGAAGAGTTGTGTAAACGACCTCGACGCCAGATTTATGCAAAGTTGGGTGTTCATCAACTGGAATACCTCGACCGTTGTCTTCTACTGTTGCACTTCCGTCTTTATGTAAAATGATTGAAATAGTGTCACCATGCCCATTTGAGATTTCGTCAATTGAGTTGTCAACTATTTCCCAAAGAATATGGTGCAAACCCTTTATGCCTGTTGTGCCGATATACATACCAGGACGAAGCCTTACTGCGTCAAGCCCCTCAAGAACTACTATATCTTTTGAGTCATAATTCTTTTGTGGTTGTGAAGTTTTGTTTGAATTTTTGTTGTCTGCCATAAGTGAAAATTTCTCCCTAATTTCTTCTTTGCATTTTTGCTCAGCTTAAAGTTTTTGTTTTTGTTTGTCTTTCAAGTTTTTGCCTTTTATCACGTTTTATTATAACATATTTGCTTTTTATAAACCAAAGAATTTTTAGTGTTTTGACGCTTTTTTGTTTATTTTTAGATATTTTTTGAGTA
>CARTDZ010000020.1:16944-20301 GCA_949067325.1 uncultured Eubacteriales bacterium
GGTTTGTGATTTTTTTTGTAGATGATTGATTAAAGAATTGGTTAAAATTGGAGTTTGTATATTTATGCGAAATTTTGCATAAATATTTGATGAAATATTTAGTTGAAATAATGCATAGAATAAATATAATTTGATGGAGGTAAAATGAAGAAGATTGTTTTTACTGGTGGTGGCACAGCTGGGCATATATATCCTGCGCTTGCTGTGAGAGAGAGGCTTGGGGCAGAGACAGAAGTCCATTATATTGGTGGCAACGGAATGGAGAAAAATATTGTTGGACAAGAAAGAGGAATAACTTTTCATGAGATAAAAACTGTCAAATTTGAAAGGAAGTTGACATTGCAAAACCTGCTTATACCTTTTAAGCTTTTTGAAGCTGTGAGAGAGGCAAAGAAAGTTTTGAAAGAAGTCAAACCTGACGTTATATTTTCAAAAGGAGGATTTGTTGCTGTGCCTGTTGTGCTTGCGGCGGCTAAGCTTTCTATACCTATTGTAAGTCATGAAAGCGACCTTTCGATGGGCCTTGCAAACAAGATTATTTTGAGAAAATGCGATGTTATGTGTGTAAGCTTTCCTGACACATTACAGGGTCACGAAAAAATTGTTTATACTGGCCAACCCATTCGAAAAAAAGTTTTTGAAGGCAAGAAAAGTCGAGTTTATGACAAAAATATTTTTGATAAAGATTTGCCAAACTTGCTTGTTGTTGGAGGTTCGCTAGGAGCAAAATTTATCAACGAGAGGGTTTGGCAAAATCTAGATAAGTTGTGTGAGAAGTTTAACATCATTCACATTTGCGGCAATCAAGTAAAAGAAGCTCACAAACACAAAAATTATCTTCAAATAAATTACGCTGACAATATTGGAGATTTTTTTGCTTTTGCTGATATTGTGCTTTCGCGAGCGGGTTCTGGTGCTATAAATGAGTTTGTTGCTCTTGGTTTGCCAGCTTTGCTTATACCACTTTCAAAAAGTTGTTCTCGTGGCGACCAAATAGAAAACGCCAAACTTTTTGCAAAGTATGGCGTAGCTGAAGTTTTGGAAGAAGAAGATTTTGATGAAAGTATTTTTAGAAGCAAATTGGATAATTTATATAAAAACAAAGAAAAGTACGTTAAAAACATGAAAAAGTTGGCAAATTTTGACGCTTCGATTAAAATTTGTGAAATCTTAGAAAATATATCAAAAAAGAAAGTCTAAATTTGGATAGCCAAAGCCTTCCAAATTTTTATTAAACGAGATGGCTTTGCACGAAGAGACAAGGCGCTGTTTAACTTCGCGTGGCGACATATTTGGATACTTCTCTAGCATGAGTGCGACAAGGCCTGCTATCATTGGAGTGGCCACTGAAGTTCCGCTAAGTGTTGTGTAAGGAGTGGATATTCCGCATGAAGTAATATCAACTGCTGGTGCGACTAGGTCAGGTTTGAAGCGTTGAAAAGCTGGCCCGCGTGATGAGAAAGAGGCTATTTCGAAGTAGTTTGGGTTGTATTCCTTATCATTGAGACGATTGTCATCAAAGCCGCCAACAGTTATTATTTGACTGCTGACGCCTGGGCTTTTTATGCTTTGAAATTCTGGCCCACTATTGCCTGCTGCTGCGACAACAACAATCCCCTCACGCCACAAGGCTTCGCTGCCCGCCATGATTGGATCATTGAAGCCTATTGGCTCGCTGCCAAAACTCATGCAAACTATTTTTATATCATGTTTTTTATGGTTGTGATAAACCCATTCCATTGCCTGCAAAATTTTGTCAGCAGAAGCCTCGCCCGAGCCATTGAGGGCTTTTAGAGAAATAATATTTGAAGCTGGTGCGACGCCAGAGTTTATTCCGCCAGAAAGGCAGCCGTTGCCTGAACACACACCGCTGACAAAAGTGCCATGACCATTGTCGTCATAGGCTTGGGCATGGTCATTAATAAAATCTTTAAAAAGTTTTATACGATTTTTTCCAGTCAAGAAGTCAAGATGTTTTTTTATACCTGTATCGATGAAGGCTATGTTTACTCCCTTGCCGCTGAGTGGCGCGTCGTCTACTTTTAAGACTTTTTTTGCCACATACATAAGTGCGTTTGCATGAACTAGAGAATACACAAACGCCACTTGCGATAGCGAAGCAAGTGAAAGCAGTTGCCCTTTGGTAAGTTTTAAGTGTAAGGAGCTAATGAATAAATATTCATGCAAAATATCTATTTTTTTATGTATTAAATATTTCTTTAGTCTTTGGTAATCGTTTGCCTTGACTATACATTCTACACATTGCTTGTCGCTAAGGGTAAAAACATGGGTCAAGAGTGCGTTGTCTATTTTTTGATTTTTCATCTTAAAAGCTCAAGCATCCTTTTTACGTTTTGATAGTCAGCTTCGCTCAAGTTGCCACGAATAGCCTCAAGCATATTTTCAAGTGCGCTATAGTCAAAACTGCCTTCTGATTTTTGCCTTGACACTTCTTCAAAAAGCTTTTGGCTAAGTTCTGTTTGCGACATATCTTTATACTCATCAAATCTTGACATAATGTTGTCGTCTATATTTTCGCGTTTTTGACTATTTGTATTTTGCTTTTGGCTTTCGCTTTGAAATTGTGAAAATTTTGCCATTTTTTTCTCTCCTCATTTTATTATATGAGAGAAATTCTAAACTTGCACACTTTGACTTTTTTTTGAATATTATTTTATCATGGAAAACAATATCTTCTCCGCCCTTTCTTCTCTTTTGGGGCAACAAAATATGCCAAACTTTGGTTTGGGTAATATGCAAAATTTTGCAAATATGCAAGGTGGACAACAAAAAAGCCAGACTGACAATCGGACTTTTGCGAGCTACCCTAAAGAAGCTTATGAAAACGACGCTTTTGTGCAGAGCAGCCAACCTTCAGGCGAAAACAATCTTATGCCTATTTTGATGCAACTTATGGGTGGTGGAAATAAAGGTGGAATAGAAAACCTATTGAAAGGCGGCCAGTTTGACATGACTGCCCTCTTAAGACAAAATAGTTCGGCCAAGTCGACAAAGAAAGAGGGCGTAGCACCAAAAGATGACTTGGTGCTTTAAAAACATTTAATCTAAAGCAGCCAAATTGTCAGCCACCGAGCCATTTTTGAAATAATATGTTTTTTTGCAAAGCTTTTGAGCTATATTTGGTTTTGTTGTTGCAATGATTACTGTTGTCTTTTTGGTTTTTAACTTTTTTATCATTTGGAAGACAACTTCCATTGTGGCCTCATTTAACCTATCAAAGATATTGTCGATCATGAGAAGATCAAGTTCTCCCCTCAAGGTAAGTCTTATAAAAGACAGAACATATTTTTCTTCTATAGAAAGTTCCTTTATCTTGCGGTCTTTTATTTTTTCTAT
>CARTDZ010000020.1:20311-20769 GCA_949067325.1 uncultured Eubacteriales bacterium
AAAACCCCAAGTTTTTAAAATATATTTGAAGTTTTCATAAACTGTTTTTTTCTCAAAAAAAACAGGAGTTGATGGCACATAACCCGCATTTATATCAGTATGATAATCTAGCTTTTCAAGAGGTATATCTTTTATATAAACTTCGCCTTTTGTCATTTTTTCAAGCTTGGCAAAAATTCTAAGCAAGCTGGTTTTGCCGCTTTCGTCTTCACCGACAAAAGCCACGCTTTCGCCATCTTGAATATTCATATTTACATCATAGAGAGCATAATACTCGCGAGTAAATTTTAAAAATAAGTTTTTCACCAAAATCATAAAGCAAACTCCTTTTTATTCATTTTACTATAATAACAAAAAAAATAAAAGCAAAAATGTGCTTTTATTTTATTCTTCGGCCACTTTTTCAATTTTTAGTTTGAATTCCTCTGATATATCTTCGCTTCCTACAAGGACCTCAC
>CARTDZ010000021.1 GCA_949067325.1 uncultured Eubacteriales bacterium
TATATTTGTCTAAATGGCCAATTTAAGGAGGTAAAAATTATGAAAAATGAAAAGAAAAAAACATATATGGAAGGATTGGTTAAAATTGACATGATAAAAAAATTCATGCAAGATAATAATCTTACACGAAAAGAATTTGCCAATATGTGCAAAATGAGTGAAAGCACACTCTATCGCATACTTGACGGGAAGCATAATTTTGATTTACGATATATTCTTTACATATCAATCACTATGAAGGTTCAGATGTATCAATTATTTAATTCAAAACGACCTTGATAAAGTTTTTCTTGCCTTTTTTAAGGAGAAGAGAGCCTTTTTCAAAGTCTGACTTTTTGACGATGAGTGAGATGTCACTTACTTTTTCGCCCTTCATGGAAATTGCTCCGCCTTCAATCATGCGACGAGCATCACTTTTTGATGAGCAAAGTTTTGTAACTGCCAACAGGTCACAGATACCTATTCCGTCGCCGAGGGTTTCAAGCACAAATTCAGGTGCGTCATCGCCGCCATGAGAGAATAGATTTTCACTCATAGCTTGAGCTTTAAGTGCATCTTGTTCGCCACGAACAAATTTTGTTACTTCAAAGGTCATAATACGCTTTGCTTTGACGATATCTTCTTTTACAAGCTTTTTGACTTCATGCATATCCATGTCGGTGAAGAGAGCAAACATCATTTCGACGCAAGCGTCAGGGGTTTGATAAACACCCTGATAAAAGTCATAAGCTGAGATTTTGTCTTTGTTTATCCAAATTGCACCTTTTTCGGTCTTGCCCATTTTTTTGCCTTCTGGTGTCAGAAGAAGTGGATTTGTGGCACCGATAAGCTCGATGTCTGTGTTGTTGACGTAGTTGAGCTTGCGTTGCAAGTTCACGCCTGCCACAATGTTGCCCCATTGGTCGCCACCGCCATACTGAAGTGTGCAACCATATTTGCGATTTAAGTAAACAAAGTCATATGCTTGCATGAGCATATATCCAAGTTCAAAAAAAGTCAGTCCGCCGTTTTTTATGCGGTTGGCATAAATTTCACTTGTAAGCATTTGATTAACGTTGAAATGCACACCAATCTCTCGCATAAAATCAGTGTAAGTCAAATCTTTAAACCAGTCAGCATTGTTGACAATAATTGCAGGATTTTCGCCTTCAAAGTCAAGAAAAATTGAAAGGCTATCTTTGATTTTTTTGATATTTTCTTCAAGTTCTTCTTTTGAAAGCATGCTGCGAAGCTCGGTCTTGCCACTTGGGTCGCCTACACTTGCAGTTGCACCGCCCATAAGAAGCAAAACTTTGTGTCCAGCCTTTTGAAAACGTCGCAAAATTGAATATGGCACGCAGTGACCAATATGAAGACTATCCATTGTTGGATCTGTGCCTTCATACAAAGTGATTGGCTCTCCACTTTCAAGCATAGCCTTAAATTTTTCTTCGTTTGTGCATTGATACAAAAGCCCACGTTCTTTGAGTGTTTTATAAAGATTTTTGTCAACCATAGCTTCCTCCAAATCAAAAAAAGGCAACCGCCTTCCACGTTTGCCTTTATTATATCCCCTCTCAACCGCCATTGTCAAGAAAATGTGAACTTAATATTTTATTTTGAAATATTCAAGCCATTGTTTAAATTTGTCCTGTGCTGACAAACAAGTATCAATCAAAAATACCCTATCATTGCTCCACTCCTTTAAACCACGATAATAGTAAAATTTGTGCGAGCTATCAATGATAAATGGAACGATATTGTTTGCAAGGCACTCCTTAAACATAATAAGACGCCCAACACGGCCATTTCCATCTTGAAAAGGGTGAATAGCCTCAAAGTTTTGATGGAACTCAACAATATCTTCAATTGTTTTGGTGGTTTTTGAATTGTATTTGTCTAAAAGTTTGGCTATCTCTTCAGTCACTTTTTCAGGATCGCAAGTTGCCTCTCCTCCAACCTCATTTGGCAGTTTTTTAAATTCTCCAACATTAAACCAAGTTTTTTGACTATCGCTTGTGCCTGTCTTTAGCATTAAGTGAATTTTTTTAATCATAGATATGGTAAGTTTTTTGTCCGCATTTTCGAGTATATAATCAAAACATTTAAAGTGATTTGTCGTTTCAATAATATCGTCAATGTTGACTGCAGCTTTGCTTACTCCTATTGTGTTTGTTTCATAAATATATCTGGTTTGCTCTTCAGTAAGTCTGCTTCCTTCAATATGGTTTGAATTGAAAGTCAGCTCAATTTGTGTTTTATGATAAATACTCCCCTTCATTTTCAGATCTTTTTGTTCTCTTAATATATTTAACAAACTATTTTCAGAAAGCACGACCTGTTTTTTCCTTTCTGGCTTTGCAGCATTTTCTGGAACACTCCAAGTCTTTCCAACCAATACCGCCCCCTTAATCCTTCCAGTTGCACAATAATTCCTTACAGAACGCTCACTCATTCCCCATTTTTTTGCAATTTCTCGTACAGATAAAAAATTCATAAAAACCTCTCGTCATTTGATATAACAACCTATTATATCATTTTATCGGCAAAATTGCAATAAAAAATACATGAGTTTTTGCCGATATCGGCAAAAACTCACTACTTCTTCTTTTTATTTAATCTTGTATAAGCTCTTCAAATGTGCAGTTTAAAAATTGAGTGATTTTTTGTATATTTAATAATGTCGGTTCCCTCTGCATTAAAAGCCATTTTGTAACCGCTGAATCAGATACTTGCAAAGCACGAGCAAGTTGTACTCGATTTACTCCTCGTTCCCCCATCATATGCAACAAATTTGAACTAAAATTCTTTTTAATTTGTTCGTCATTCATTATAATAACGTTTTCTCCATAATAATAATTAATCTTGTATAAGCTCTTCAAAGGTGCAGTCTAAAACTTCTAATAATTTGCATATATTGCGAAATGATGGCTCTTGTCTCCCCGAAAGCCAATTCGAAATTATACCAGAATTAACGCCCATTAACTTTGCAAATTCTTCTTTGTTTTTTGATCTTTGCAAAATGTATAATTCTAAGTTTTTTCTTAAGTTTACTCCATAGTCATTTTTCGTCTTCATAATTATATTATCATACAAAAAAGTATAAAAAATAAAAATCCTTGCAAATCGAAGGAATTTTTTAAATTTGTTTGACCTAAAATATTAAAAATGATATATTAATCCTGCACAAGGTCTTCAAATGTGCAATTGAGCACTTGAGTAATTTTAAAAAGATATGACATTGTAGGTTCGGTCTTACACTTAAACCATTTTGAAACTGTCGCACTAGAACACCCCAATCTTCTCGACAATTCCAAGCGGTTAATCGACCTTTCCTGCAAAATCATTTGAAGGTTTGAACTAAATTTTTCCCTTAGACTTATTTCTTTCATAGTATTATTATAGTTTAAACTTTTTTTATTTTTATTCGTTGAGCTTATAAGCCGAACTGTGGAGGTAAAATGGAACTTATTGATGAAAATTTTGTCGAAAATTTGCGTAAAAAGCATAATATGGTCTTGGCTGAAATTGCGGTCAAGATAAACATGACGCCAAGGCAACTTGGTGAGGCCATATGTGAGCCTGAAACATTTTTGAACTTTAAACAAGTTTGTGATCTTGCAAAGGTGCTGGAATGCAATCCTTGTCATCTTTTTACAGATCCAGAACGGATACAATGTATCCCCAACATGAAAAATCCAAACTTTTTTGAAGAACGAGAGAAATACAGAAAATCAAAACAGATGTGAAAAAAATTGACCTTGTGCTTCACATTTGTTTTTTTTGTTAAATCATTTTGAGTTCTGCCCCATTTGTTATACAATAGAAAACGGAGGAAAGAAAAAAAATGAGTTGTCCTATAAACATGACAGGTTTTGGCCCATCACCTATTCCTGAGGAAGCAAAATGGGTCCAAGTGAAGGAAATCAAACAGATAAGCGGATTTTCTCATGGATGTGGCAAGTGCGCGCCACAGCAAGGCACTTGCAAACTTACACTGAATGTAAAAAATGGAATTATCAAAGAAGCGCTTGTTGAAACAATTGGTTGCAGTGGTATGACACATTCTGCTGCCATGGCTGCTGAAATTTTGCCTGGCAAGACTATTCTTGAAGCGTTGAACACTGACCTTGTGTGCGACGCAATCAACGATGCGATGAAACAAATTTTTCTGCAACTTGTGTATGGAAGAAGTCAATCTGCCTTTTCTGAGAATGGACTTGAAGTTGGTGCTGCGCTTGAAGACCTTGGCAAAAATCTTACGAGCAATGTTGGAACAGTTTACTCTCGTGCTGACCAAGGCACAAAATATTTAAATCTTGCAGAAGGTTACATCACAAAAGAAGGTCTTGATAAAAATGGTGAGATAATTGGGTATGAATATGTTTCGATAGGAATGCTTATGAACCTTTTAAAAGACGAAAACATCAAGCCAAAAGACGCCATCAAGAAAGCGACAAAAACATATGGCAGATTTGACGAAGCGGTCAGCGTGATTGACCCAAGGAGGGTTTGATTATGGAAAACACGACATATATCAACAAATGCCTAAGTGCATATGGAATAAAAAATCTAAATGAAGCAAAAAGCATTTGCGACAAAGCAAAGATCAATGTTGAGGAAATTGTAAAAGGTATTCAGCCAATATGTTTTGACAACGCAGTAAAGGCTTATGAGCTTGGTGTGGCAGTTGCAATCAAAGCTGGTGTAACAAGCCCTACTGATGCTGCGCTTAAGATTGGCGAAGGTTTGCAAGCTTTTTGTGTGCCTGGCTCAGTTGCTGATGACCGACAGATTGGAATTGGTCACGGCAGACTTGCAGCAATGCTGCTTGACGAAAAGACAAAGAGTTTTGCCTTCCTTGCAGGACATGAAAGTTTTGCAGCGGCAGAAGGTGCTATGGGCATAGTTAGAACAGCCAACAAGGTAAGAAAAACACCTCTTAACGTTATACTCAACGGTCTTGGCAAAGATGCAGCATATATTATTGCTCGTATCAATGGTTTTACATATGTAAACACAAAGTATGACCACAAAACTGGCAAGCTCAAAGTTCTTGGCGAAAAGGCTTTTTCAAAAGGCGAAAAGGCAAACGTAAAAGTTTATGGCTGTTATGACGTGCCAGAAGGTGTTGCAATCATGATACATGAAAAAGTTGACGTTTCAATCACTGGCAACTCGACAAACCCTGTACGTTTTCAGCACCCTGTTGCTGGCACTTACAAAAAGTGGTGCAATGAAAATGGCAAGACATATTTTTCTGTGGCGTCTGGTGGTGGCACTGGCAGAACTCTTCACCCTGACAATATGGCTGCTGGCCCTGCTAGCTATGGCCTCACTGACACAATGGGTAGAATGCACTGCGATGCACAGTTTGCAGGCTCTTCTTCAGTGCCTGCACACGTGGCTATGATGGGCTTTATTGGAATGGGTAACAACCCTATCGTCGGAGCAACTGTTGCGTTGTCTGTTGCGGTAGCGACGCGTGGTTAAAAAATTTGATAAAATTAGAGAAAAATAAAGAGCGCTTAAAATAAAAAAACAAAATTTAGCATTTTGAAGTTGGCGAAATTATTAAAAGAACTCGACTTGTTGGAGTTCTTTTTATTATTTAAGTGACATAAGAAGACCAAAAACATAAATTGTTAAGACTTGAGTGTTTTTTGAATTATTGACTAGATTATGGGCAAGTTGTAAAGCTTATGTTTTTGCTGTTGGCTTGCGTTTGCCGAAGGCTCGAGGCGAGGAAGACTTTGGCTTTAAAGCCAAAGAAAGGCCAAAAAGGCCTTTGCCCTTTGCATTGTTTGCAAAGGGGGCTTCCTCGCCATCCAAAAATACTACGACAACTCCAAATATGCGTACTAAAAATTTCGAATATATTTTGAAAAGCTATATTTTTATGATATAATTTTTATATGATAAAAATAAGAAAAAGCTGGTTTGAACTTTTAAAAGATGAATTTGAAAAGCCTTATTTCAAAAATTTGCAGGAGTTTTTGTCTGAAGAATATGGCAAATATGAAATTTATCCTAAAGAAGAAAATATTTTCAATGCATTCAATTATCTTCCATTTGACAAAATAAAAGTTGTCATAATTGGCCAAGATCCTTATCATGAGCCTCGTCAAGCACAAGGTTTGTCATTTTCTGTGCCAGAAGACATTGAAAATCCACCATCACTTGTCAACATCAAAAAGGAAATTCAAGATGATCTTGGCATCGAATGTTTGCCGTCTGGCGATTTGACGCGCTGGGCAAGGCAAGGAGTTCTATTGTTGAACACTGTTTTGACAGTGAGGCGTGCGAGAGCAAACTCACATAAAGATAAGGGCTGGGAAAAATTTACGTCACACATAATTGAAATGATTGGCAAGCGAAAAGAGCCTTGTGTATTTTTGCTTTGGGGAAGCCATGCTCAAAGTTTTGCAAGCATGATAGAGGATCAGCACCTTGTACTTAAAGCCCCTCACCCAAGCCCATTATCAGCGTATAGAGGATTTTTTGGGTGCAAACATTTTTCAAAATGCAACGACTTTTTAAGACAACATAATATAGAGCCTATCAACTGGCAATAAAAAAAACGCCTTGATTAAAGGCGTTTTTTATTATATTTAATAATGAAATTTATTTACCAGCTTTAAGTTTTGCAATATCAGCTTCAAGTTTTTCGATATCTGCTTTAAGTTCTGCATTTTGTGCTGAAAGGACATTAAACATCTTTTCAAGAAGAGGAAATCTATCTTTGTTTTTGTCCATAACTTCTTGGCAGTGTTCAACTGAAAGCTTAAGTCCATCGAGAAGATCAAGATCCTCTGCGAGTTTCTTTGCTTTCTCTTCATCGATATCTGCGTAGTTGTTTACGCCATAAAGTACTACTTTTTGTTTTGCAACAAGAGCTTCTTTTCTGCGAAGTTTCTTTTCATCATTTTCAAGAGTTTTCTTCACTCTGCGAAGTGGGAGATATTCTTTTTTGCAGCCACGAAGTTCTTTTTCGTTTACCTTAAGTCTTTCTTGTTTTACTTCGAGGTTGTATTCAAGTTCTTCAAGGGTAAAAGTTCCTGCAGGCATATCTTTTGTAGCTTGCATTTTTTCTCTTTCTCTTTGAAGTTCAGCAAGAAGTGCTGCATTTTTTGCTTTTTCTGCTTCCAAAGCGGCATTGTCGACAGGAGCTGCAACTTCTTCAGTTTCCTCTTCCTCTTCTTCAATGTCTATTTCTACAGTTTCTTCTTCCTCGTCTTCAGCTTCCTCTTCTTCGTCTTCGTCCTCTTCTTCATCATCTTCTGCGGCAAGACGTTCAAGACGTTGCATAAGCTCTTTTCTTCTTTGTTCGATTTCGGCGTCGCGTTCGTCTACTTCTTCTTGTTCTTCTTCGTCGAGTTCTTCTTCCTCTTCGATTTCTTCCTCTGCTTCTTCCTCTGTTTCCTCTTGAGCTTCTGCTACTTCTTCAGTTTGAGCCTCTTCTGCTTTTTCTTCAGCTTCTGGGTCATAGTTTTCTACAACTGCATTGCCATAAAGCACTTCAGCAATTTCTGGCACTGATTTGAGTTGTTCGCCATCTTCGCCCATTTCTTCAATTTGCTCTTTGATTTTTTCGGTATCTTTTTCTTTTTTCTTTTCGATAACCTTTTCATCTTTTTTTCTGTTTGCAAGACTTAAGAGTATGTCGCCCATGAAATAGAGGAGAAAACCACCGGCAACGATAATTCCAAGAATAACTACGATTGTGATAATAACTGAACTTGGCATAAATTTCACTTCCTTTTTTTGTTTTTTTTGCTATGTTTTCAAACTTTGAAAACTTGGTGGAGACGGCGGGATTTGAACCCGCGTCCGAAAAGCAAACCCAAAGTTTTTCTACGTGTGTAGTTTATGTTTGTTTCTCGTCAAAGTTTCGTCCATAAACAAACTTCTTTGACCAGTCGTTTTGGTTTTCTGCTGCTAGAACGACGAACTCACTGCAGAGTTTGGCTTGGTGATGATACCCGATTTCTAAGTAAGCCAATTTAGAATGGGCAGGTCAGACGTTTTTTGTTGACCGAATTTTTTGCTTAGGCTGCAACTGCTGCTGCGTTGCCAAAGCTTACAGTTTTGTTTTCTGCGTTTATTTTGTTTGCCCTTTTTTAAGTAGGCTGGGCGACTACTACACGCTTTACGCTTTGACCCTTACCCTCCGTCGAAACCAATAACGCCCCCGTGCAGCTTTGGGTGGAACATTATAGATTTTTCAAAGTTTGGTCGATGTCCCGCTTGATAGCCTTTTCTCGCAGGACTGCTCGCTTGTCATAAAGTTTTTTTCCTTTGGCAAGAGCGATTTCGATTTTGACGAGACCGTCTTTGAGATATGCCTTTGTTGGCATAACTGCAAATCCTTTTTCGCGAACCATTCGTTCTAGCTTTTGGATTTCGGCTTTATGTAAAAGCAATTTTCGCGATCGCCTTGTGTCGCTTTCAAGTTTTGATGAGGTTTTGTCATAAGGTTTTATATAGCAGTTTTTGAGAAGCACCTCCCCGTCTTTGACGAGGCAATAACTTTCATCTAAACTTATGCCACCTGACCTGACTGACTTGACTTCACAGCCCTTAAGTGCGATGCCAGCTTCGACGAAATCTGAAACGAAGAAATTGTGAAAGACTTTCTTGTTGTTTGTTAGTATCTTCATCTCGCCTCCTATTATAACACTCCTTTCAAAGTTTTTCAATACCCAAATACAATTTTTTTTAAAAAAAATCAAAAAAATGCTGAAAAAACTTAAATTTTTAATGAAAAATCGACTTTTCTTGTGAAAATATTGGCATTTGCAATCAATATTGTTATTTTATCACCTATTTTAAATGTATATTTGTTGCCCTTTATCATAAGCGCTTTCTCGTAAAAGAGATAATTATCTTCTGGCAATTCTTCAATTTTTACTAGCCCTTCGACAGTGTTTTCAAGTTCGACATAAAAGCCATAGTTGGTCACTGAAGTTATAACGCCTTCAAAGCTTTCGCCAAGGTGGTCTTTCATAAGATATGCCTTCCAAAGGTCGTCAACATCTCTTTCGGCAAGGTCTGCATTGCATTCTCGCTCGCTTGATTGCATACTGCTTTCATAGGTGAAAGAAGATAGTTCTTCCTTACGACTTTGCGAAAGGCGACCTTTTCTTAGCGCTTCTTTTATTATTCTATGAATTGTAAGGTCTGGATAGCGACGAATTGGCGAAGTGAAATGGCAATAATTTTCAAGCGCAAGACCAAAGTGGCCAAGGTTTTTGTTTGTGTATTTTGCTTTTTGCATTGAACGCAAAAGCACCTTGTTGACAGTTTCAGTATATGAATGGCCATCGATAAGTTTGATAAGTTGCTGATAGTATGTTGGCGTGATGACGTCAGGAATTTTTGGCACTTGAAGGCCAAGGCCTTTGAGGAGGTCAAGGGTCTTTATAAGTTTTTCTTTTCGTGGGCTTTCATGCACGCGATAGACGAATGGAATTTCTTTTTGGTTAAATTCCTTTGCGACAACCTCATTTGCAAGCACCATAAAGTCTTCAATGAGGCGATGAGCTTTGTTGCGTTCACGTTTTGCAACATCGACTGCAAGGCCATCTTCATTGAAGATAAACTGAGCTTCTGGTATTTCAAAATCAAGATATCCATCTTGGATTTTTTTGTCTTGTAGTTTTTGTGAAAGTTCGGCCATGAGAAGAAGTTCTTTTTTGACCTTGTCTGCCTTTGGTGATTTTTGGCCAGTTAGTGTTTTGTTGGCCTCAGTGTAAGTAAGGCGAGCTTTGCTTCTTATAACGCTTTCAAAAATTTTGTGAGATTTTACGTTGCCATTGTTGTCAAGTTCCATCACGCAAGAAAGCGTCAATCTATCAACCCCTTCACTGAGTGAGCAAATTCCGTTTGAAAGAGTTTCTGGCAGCATAGGAAGGACTGAGGTAGGAAAATACACGCTTGTGCCACGATTGAAGGCTTCTTCATCAAGAGCTGTGCCACGCTTTACATATTCGCCGACGTCCGCGATATGAACGCCAAGTGTGTATCCTGTTTTTGTTTTTTTGATAGAAACAGCATCGTCGAAGTCTTGAGCGTCTTCGCCGTCTATCGTGAAAATGGTCTCTTCAGTAAGGTCAACGCGACCTTGTTTTTGATTTTGTTTGACTGTGAGGCCAATTTTGTCGCACTCAGCTAGGACTTTGTCAGGAAAGGTTTCATACAAATCGTGGTCTCTTATTATACCCTTTTCCATTGCCTTAACGTCGTCGCTTGGGCCAAGGACTTCAATTATGCGACAGACAAACTTGTTTTTTTCGCGCAAGATGGTTGCAACTACTCGTTGATCTTCTTGAAAAGGCAATTCACCTTTTTGGCAGACAAATTTGTAAGGAATATGATTGTTGTCTGGCGTCAAGAAAAATGACTGACCTATTTTTTCTGTTATGCCAACCACTTTTTCAAGAGGTTTGTAAATGGATATAATTTCGCCATCGCTGCCTTCGCTGCCATTATAAGCTATTTTTACAATTACGCGATCGCCATCAAGTGCATTTAAAGTTTTGTTTGCAGGAATGAAAATATCTTTTTCGCCTTTTACTGAGCCAAGCTGAACAAAGCCAAAGCCTTTTGCATTGCCTATAAAAAGCCCTTTTGCGTAATTTGAAGATGGAATTGTGATAAATTTGCCTTTTTTTATTTCAAAAATGTCGCCATTTGATTTTAAAGCGTCAATTTCTTCATGTATTTTCTTTTCGCTCACGCCAAATGTTTTTGCCATAAAGCAAAAAAGATTGTTTGGTTTGTTGTAAACCAAACTATCTTTTGAAAGCAGTGATAATATTTTTTCTTTGATCATATTTTAAGCCTTGTTTATAAGCTCAGTCACAAAGTAAAGGATTGTGCAGACAAGAGCGATTGAAGACATGATGATTGTAACGAGTTTGAGTTTTCCGTCTCTTGACGAGCCTTTGTTTTGTGAATAATAGCTTTCTTGTTTGCCCATTACAGCGTCAATGCCATTGTTTGAGTCATTTGATTGCATAAGCACTGTGATTATGATTGAGATTGCACACAAGATGATGATTGCAAACAGAACCCATCTAAAAGGTGGCAAAAACTTTGTCCAAAAATCTGCTTGAAGCGTGTCGTCCGCAAGTAATGTTGAAATAATGTTCATAAATTCTCTCCTTTTTAAAATGTTGTACATAGCCAGACAATAGCCACTACAACCAAAATTAAAAGCAATAATTGCCCCCACTTTATCACAAGTTTTGTCTTGCCCACCGCCGCTTTTATAATATTTGTCAAGAGAAGACAGGCGACAATTGCAAGCATTGTGATAAGTATTGCTACGCCAGAAGTACCGATATTCAAGTTTACCCAATCGTTTACATCTTGAAAAAAGTTGCAAAGCATGCTTTTAATCATTTGTTCCTCCACTTTGTTGATTATAACATATAAACAAAATGATTTCAAGTTAATTTAGCAAGCGGAAGAAAATTTTAACAATTTTTTAGAGAATTTTGTCTTGTTTTTATATGCATTTATGTGCATATAATGTGTTTTTTGGCTTTTTTTAACTTATTTATTCTTTTTTTTTATCTTTTTTTAGCGGATTTGTGATTATATTCCTTTGGAGAATATTTCAACGCACGCATACTATTTAATATAGCAAGAAGGGTCACTCCTACGTCTGCGAACACAGCGCTAAGCATACCTGTCACGCCAAAAGAGCCGAGTGCGAGGAAGATAATTTTTATGGCAGCTGAAAGGATTATGTTTTCAAGCACAATTCTGCGAGTAAATTTTGAAATTTTGATAGCCGTCGCAACTTTTTGTGGGTCGTCATCAACGAGGACTATGTCTGAAGCTTCCACACTTGCAGGGCTGCCATTTATACCCATGCTTATGCCAACGTCGGCCAGAACAAGACTTGGCGCGTCGTTTATTCCGTCGCCGACGTAGCCAATTTTTGATTTGGCAAGTTTTGCCTTTTCAATGTATTGATATTTCTCTTCAGGAAGCAATTTTGAAAAACTTTCATCAAGGTTCAAACTTTGACTTACTTTATTTACCGCCTCTTCATTATCGCCTGAAAGCATAATGGTTTTTATGCCCATGTTTTTTAATGTTTGGCAAGCTGAAGCTGATGTTTGTTTTATAGTGTCAGTCAAAAAGATGGAGGCAAGCTTTATGTCATTTTGGTAGACGTCTACGTTTGTGTTTTTTTGTTCTTGCCCACGTCCAACAAAGTAATTGTTGTTTTTGTAGACAAAGCTTACACCCTTGCCAGCGAGTTCTTTGACTTTTTCAGCTTTTGGCAAAGGTTGTTGGGCTGCAGAAGTGATCGCTTTTGCAAGTGGGTGCAGGCTATATTGTTCACCTATTGCCGCGAGTGTCAAAATTTGGTCAGCTGTCAAATTTGTTCCTTCTTGTATTTGAATATTATCAATTGAAAAATTGCCTGTTGTAAGAGTGCCTGTTTTGTCAAAAATCACAGTGTCAAGACGCGAGCAGGCGTCAAGATAGTTTGAACCTTTTATCAACACTCCTTTTGAAGAGGCATTGCCTAGGCCTGAAAAGTATGAAAGTGGCACAGAGATTGCAAAGGCACAAGGGCAAGAAATGACGAGAAAGATCAATCCACGATAGACTGCCAAGTTGGCATTTTGTGTCACTGCAAAGACTATACCAAAAACAGTGATTGCAAGAGCGACGATACCCAAAGTGTACCATTTTGTTATTTTTGAGATAAAAGTTTGTGTTTTTGACTTGTTTTGAGAAGCATTTTCGATCAAATTCATAATTTTTTTGATTGTGCTTTGGTCATATTCTTTTGTGGTTTGAACTTCAACAACGCCATCAAGCACGACTGCTCCTGACAAAATTTGATCACCTTCTTTTAAAGCAACAGGCACGCTTTCACCTGTTAAAGAAGCCATATCAACATTTGTCTGGCCTTTTGTGATTATGCCGTCGAGCGGCACTTTTTCTCCCGCTCGAATTATTATCGTCGCCCCTATTTTCACTTCAGATGGAGCAACCTTTTCTTCCTTTCCGTTTTCAGAAATCAGATTTGCGTATTCTGGCTGCATTTTGACCAATCCTTCTATTGACTTTCGAGAACGATTTACAGCCAAGCTTTCAAAGATTTTTCCAATTGAATAGAGTGCAATAACCATCAGACCTTCCATATGCTGACTAACGATTGACGCCCCGACCACCGAGATAGTGATAAGCAAATTTTCATTTATAACCCCACGAAAAAGTTGTGTGAGGGCTTTGTAATAAGTCTTCCAGCCAAGAAGAAGAGCTGCCACGGCATATATAGTCCAAAACGCCCAGATAGGAAGATTTGCAAAAAAAACGACAAGTCCCAAACAAATACCAAGACAAAGGCAAAGCAAATCAACAACAAACATAGGATTTGTTTTTGCAAAGTTTTTGTGAAGTTTTAAATTTTCTTGATTTTGATCATTATTTTGATTTTGAATGATGGCCAAGTTTTGCGTATCTTTGCTTTTTGAAGCTGAATTGTTTGAAATTTTTTGATTTTTTAACGCTTTTTGAGATGCAGGAATGATTATTTTTGCTTGAGGCTCAAGCTTTTTTGTAAGTTTTGAAATTTGAAGGATTGCTTCATTTTCATCTTTTCCTTCATCTAAACTGTAACTAAGGCTAGATTTTATAAAATCAATTTTGACTTCATTTATTCCAGAAAGTTTATTAAGTTCTCCTTCAAGTGCTTTTGCACAATTTGGACAGTCTAGGCCTTCTATTTGCAATTGCATGATTTATCTCCCTTTTTGCATTTTGTGTTTGAATTTGTTTTTTCACAATTCTCTGTTTGATAAAGATCCTCAAGTGCGTGTTCTTTGCTTATCTCAAATACCTCTTTTACATGACGATCAGCAAGGCTATACCAAACTTCTTTACCCTTTTTGCGACTTTTGATCAAGTTCATCTCTTTTAGATTTTGCAACTGATGTGAAACCGCTGACTTTGTCATATTTAACACAGCAGAAATGTCACAAACACAAAGCTCGCCCAAATCTAATAAGCTTATTATTTTTATGCGCGTGCTGTCTGATAAAGCCTTGTAAAAGTCAGCCATAAATAATAGCACCTCCTCTTCAGGCATTCCACCCTTTGCCCTTTCAACAAAATCACCATGTATAATGTTGCAGTCGCAAATTCTATCGCTTCTTCCCATATTTATTTCTCCTTTTTTTGTTTTCTTTTGTTAATATATTATGCGAAATGGTTGAATATATGTTCAACTGTTATCATTATAGTTGAACGACCGTTCAATTGTCAACTGTTTTTCTTAGAAATTTTATTTTTTTTAATTTTTTTTAAAAATTCAACAAAATACGAAAATTGACAATGTAACAAAGTTGTGATAAAATAAAATTTATGGAGAATACAATGCAAAACGTAACAAAAAGGATTTTGTCGCCAAAAGAAATTTTATCGCTTAAAGATTTGAAAGTTGAGCAAATCGACAATTTAATTAAAAAGATTTATTGCAAACCTGTAGCTTGCGATTGTCATGAATTGAAAGACAAAATACTTTACGGATTTAGAGAATTGAAAGGCTTAGTAAAAAATTATCGAACAGCAAACAATGAAGTCCATAGAATAAAAAAAGCCGTCAAGCGAAATGAAATGACCTCGTTGCAACATGAAGAGGCAAAAGCAGCAAGGCAAAAAATACTTGAAGACAGAGATGGTTTAATAAAAAAGTTGCGCATCTATGCAAAACGATATGAACTGAAAGTTCGACTAGCACACTTAAAAACCTTGAGCAACAACATTCGGGCTGACCTTGAACAAGCAAGATCCACGTGTAAGCAATTTAAAGAGGAGTTCTCTCATTTTAAAAGATAAAAAATCTTTAAATAAGTTTTTAAAGATTTTTTTGAAAGATTTGATTATCTCGCAAAATTTTCTTGTAAAAAATTTGCAAGTATGATATATTGTTACTGAAAAAGTTTTAGGAGGAATTTTTATGAAGAAGTTTTTTAGTGATTTTAAAAAATTTATTTCACGCGGCAACATTGTTGATATGGCTGTCGGTGTTATCATTGGTACTGCTTTTTCGGCTATTGTAACGGCTCTGACAAACAAAATAATCATGCCTTTTATCAATCTTTTGCTTTCTATTGGCGGTGAAAATGGCCTCGAAGCCGCAGTGACTGTACTTAAACCAGCCTATGTTGACGGTGCACTTGATCTTGCAAACAGTATTTATATTGATTGGGGCGCATTCATCACAGCAATCATAAATTTCTTTTTGATTGCACTTGTTCTCTTCCTCATCTTAAAAGCAATGATGGCGACAAAAGGCATTTCAAACAAAATTATCAAAGAATACCCTACCCGAGCTGAACGCAAAGAGCTTAAAGCTATGGGCATTGTTACTAAAGAACGCAAAGTGCTTATCGAAGCCACCAAAAAACTTCGCGAAAGCAAAATTCCAGCACCTGCACCAAAAGCCCCTACTACTGAAGAACTTCTCGCCCAAATTTTGACAGAACTTAAAAAAAGCAATGAAAATAATTTTTCAATGACAGAAGAAACTACTAAGGAAGCTTAATTTTAAAACAAATTTTAGTTAAAAATATTTTGCGGCGGAGGAAAACAATCCTCCCCGTAAAAATATAAACTAAAAAACAGACACAACCCACTCCTTTTAAGAAAGGTCTTAAAATATTATGCTACTGTGGCTCAGGGGTAGAGCACCACCTTGGTAAGTATATACTATACCAACCCTCTACTGCTCAAATATATATTATTTATAATATATAAAGGCTATTTTTGAGTTCACTTTATACTCGCAAAAATCAAAAGTGTAAAAAAAGTGTAAAAACTGATATAAAATTTAATACTGGGGTCAAACCCCTTATGCTAATGTAGCACAGTCGGTAGTGCACCGCCTTGGTAAGATAAAAAGGCTCAAAATTCCCCCTCACAAAATATAATAAAATTTCATCCAAAATCACGTATGCTTACGTGGCGCAGCAGGTAGCGCACAGCCTTGGTAAGGCTGAGGTCACGAGTTCGAATCTCGTCGTAAGCTCCATAAGAAGTGCCTAAAACCATTTATTTAAGGCACTTTTATTATTTTTATATAACAATATAAAATCACCCCAAAAACATTAGGTACAAAATTGACACCATTTGGGTGCAGAAAAATCACAAAAAAAAGACCGATTTTCAAAGCAAGTTTCCACTCACTTCAAAAATCGGTCCAAAACTGCCAAAATCTCCCCAAAACTGCCCTATTAGGTGTCAAAAGGTGTCAAATTAGTTTATCGGCATAAATTGCAAATAGTGTTTGAATTACACAATAATACAAATCTTCATTTCTCTCAATTTCATAATCACATTCAAATGGGTGAAGCCATTCTCCATTCATTTCCCTATTTATTATCAATGCAGCATTTCTTATCATTTCCATGACAATATAACAGCACTCACTTTCTGCACATTCCGTTATAAGCGACCAATAATAATCTAATGGACTAATTTTATGCATATCTCTAAATTCTTCAAATGAATCTGGAACAACATAAGAATATAATATTTTATGTTTATCAAATATTGAAGAAGCACTCTTAGCTCTTTTATAATATTGCTCTTTGTCGTCAGAATTATTTAAATTAACGAAGTCGAGCAACCTTAACCATATATCATGTTCTCCAATTCGTGAGTAACCTTTATTATAAAAGTTATAATAATCTTTATTGAAATAATTTTTTTGGCTTTCTTTATTTTCCAAATCTTGGGTTAAATTTCCATTAATTCGCATTTCACCCCAATCATAAAGCCCTCTATGAAAATATTTCGCACCATCGTAAAGAAATGTCTCGGTAAACAAATTTAATTTTTTACAATCTTCTTGAAATAATTTCAACAATTTATTAACGAATTCTTCTTTGTTGTACTGCTCCAAACTTAAATCTGTATAGTTTAATGTATTTAATATTACTTTTTGAAGTTCAATATCGCACCTATTAAATGCATTGTATATTTTTCTATTATGTTGATAAAGTGGATTTAAAAAACCTGCAAACTGAGCAAGACTCAAAAACTTTTTTTCTGATATGTTGTCCTGTATAAATTCTCTTGCCTTACGCTCCAATTCCTTACTTTTTTCAGCCTTTTGTCTTTTACCTTCCAAATGGTAGATAACAAAAGATACAGCCACCGTTGCACCCAATGACAAAATGGATACTACTAAAGAAACTATATTATACCAATCCATAGAAACTCCTATTTATTCTTAATATATTATAACAAATTTTATTGCTTATTTCAACATATAAAGACATTACATTTCAAAATCTTTTTGTCTCCGTTTTCTTTCCCTTCGCTCTCGCATAAGTTGCTCAAGCATATCATCAAACTCATCATCAGACATATCTGAAATCAGTTTTTGCTTTCTATCTTCTATTACTTCTCCCCTCTCTTTCTTCTCAAGTAAAAGTTGGTCTTCTTTTAATTTTTCATTGAATTTTTCTGTTGTTTGTCTCACATATTCACTATCAACCGAATTGTAAACCGTGATTGTAGTTTTAACATCTCTATGCCCAAGCAACTGCTGAATAACCTTTGGGTTTTCATTCATCTCAAAAAGCATATTTGAAAAAGTATGGCGAAGTCCATGAAAATGGATATTGTATTTATCTAACCCATTTCTTCTTTTAAAACGATCGAATATCATTCTGCACCCCGAATACGTTCTTACACTTCCATCATCATTTGCAAAAATAAAAGAGGTCGGTGCTGTTAAATCAGCTTTGACCTCTTTATTTGTTTTTTGTCTTAAGGCTTGCTTGTCTTTCCAGGTTTTCAAAGTCTCTACAACAATATCCGCAATAGGAATTTCTCGCACACTACAAGTGGTTTTTGTGTCCCCTATAACTGTCACCCTATTCAAAATATTGCCATCACTATCAAACTTTGGTATTGTTGTAATGGTCCTCTCAACTTTAAGGGTCTTGTTCTCAAAGTCAACATTCTTCCACTTCAAGGCACAAGCTTCGCCAATACGAAGCCCCGCAAACATAAGCACAATACAGATTGGCTTTATAAAATTACTTTCATCCTTATTTAATGCTTCCAAAAACTTTATTCTCACTTCTGGCGGCAAGGCTTTATACTTTTCACTTCTATCATAGACTTTGCGATCATGCACTCGAATTTTAACCTTTAAAGTTGGATTAACTATCACCCATTTGTTATCAATTGCATACTCAAAAAATTGGCTTATCAAATGTTTATTCTTTTTAATTACATTATTGCTATACCCCTGATCAATTAAGTTGTTTATAACTTTTTGAATTACAAAAGTATCAATATCATACAATTTCATATTGCCAATCTGCGGCTCTATATGCAGCCTATAATTTATAATAATACCTTCGAATGTTCTTGGGCTTACTGCACTTTTCTTAAACACCAAAAGCCATTCAGACATAAGTTCTCCAAAAGTTTTATTCTCAATTAACTCATAACTATTGCTTTTTATTCTTCCACTAATCTCTGACAACTTCTTTGCAACTTCAGTTTGACTTTTACCATATACTGTTTTTCTTTTGGGGTTACCTTTCTCATCAAAACCTATATTTACATAACCCGCCCATCTTCCATCTGATCTTTGATATATTGAGCCCTCACCATTTGCCCGCCTTGTTTTACTTACAACCTTATTTTTAGCCATTTATCACCTCGACTGCATTGTTGTTCAAAGTAAGCCAAGTGACGAAATTAAGAACACTTACAACTTGTCTTTTGCCAACCTTAGTTGTAGGAAAATCTTTACTTCTCAAAAGGCTTCTCACATTATCTCTTCCAAGTCCTGTGATCTTCATAATATCTTCACAATCTAAAAAATCTTTGTCATATTTAGTTGAAATTCTATCCACTTCAGTTTGTATTAAGTTGTTAATATTTAGTTGTTGATTGTTGTTCATATTTGCTCCTCGTAGTTATATTTGAATTTATAAAAAATCGGTTTCGGGTATCTCGAAAGCCGAAAGAACGACGAGAACATTTGGTGATTCTGCCAAAAGCCTTTATTTCAAGGCAATTGGCAGATTTTATAACACCAAAAGTTTCTCGCTTATCCTGTTTTCTTAAATATCTATAAAAATCACATTTCAAAGTCTATAATTCCTTCTTCAACAAGTCTGCTAAACTTGGCTTCGTCAAGTCTTTGCATATATTCTTGAAAGGCGCTCATAACTTCATATTCAAATTGATTGGCAAGTCGCAAACAGTCATTAAGTTGCTTTGCCAATTTCTTCTTTTGCATAAGTTTTTCTCTGAGAACACTTGCATTAAGTTTTAATCTTTCGTTATCCATTTGTTTAATTTTGAAAGCAAAGTCAATCACAATATTCCCCAGTCTGCGATAGATGTCCTGCCTATATTTCTTCTCAAAAGAGAATGGCTGTTTACACCGATTTCGCTTGCAATAACTTTCAAATCTTTCATCTTTATGTTTTGCCAAATCAATAAAATCTTCATAGGCAACCTTTGAGAATTTTGATTTGTTTATTAGATAATTCGTTATGCTGTCAATCTCTGATCGCAAACTTGACATGTTCTTGCTCGCATAAGCAAGACTACATTTCTTGGAAAACTTGCTTGCAAGTGAAAGTAATTGGTTATTCAGAATGAGCCCTATATTCTCGTTTAATTGCTCGTTCACATATTCTTGGATAAGTTGTCTATTTCTTCTTTCTCGGGCTTTAAAATCTGTCGCAGCAAGCTCTAAATGTGCCTTAAATTCAAGTATTGCTGTTTTAGATAATTTGCCATTTGAAAACACTTTTTCTTCTTTGCCTGGTCGAAGCCTGATAGGAACTTTTTCAAAAAAGGATAAATGAATATGTCGATTATCGGTATTCTCATGAAGCCCAGCATACCAAACCATATTATCTGGATTTAGACCTGCTCGTTTAAAAAACTTTGGCAGTTCACTTTTCACAAGTTCATATGCCTGCTCATATGAATTGCACCAACTCTTACCAAAGTTTTCTTCGAAGGTTATAAGTCCATCCCAAATCACTGATTTCGTTTCCCTTAACTCCTCTCGCAATTGCTTTTTATCCTTCTCTGATAAAAGTCCATTTTGATTAAATATGCCAGATGATTTTTCTCTATTGTTTGCATATTCAATATAGTCTTTAAATTCTTCAATTCCTGTTTGAATATAGTTGATATAATCTTTCGATTTGTTGGAAGAATAATATTTTCTTTTCTCTTTGTAGAAATCACTTGAATTGTTTGGTCCATAAAAGTTTAAGAAAAAGTTGACATTAGGCGTTTGATTATCTGCCATTCTTCTCCTCATATTCTTTATTCATGATCTTGATTTTCTCATAGTCAACATTGAAAAGACCTTCACTAATGTCCCCGCAGATCGGAAGAGCGTCGTGT
>CARTDZ010000022.1 GCA_949067325.1 uncultured Eubacteriales bacterium
TTGCCATTCGTGACTGGAGTTCAGACGTGTGCTCTTCCGATCTACAAAGCAAATATTCTCTGAAAACGGATGCGCACTCGGTCTTGAAAAAATTACTGATGCTGGTGACAAAGTAAAAGAGGTTTTTTCCAACCCAGCTTTATGTGAAAGCATGAAAGCAAATATTTCAAAGTATGCAAGACCAAATTCGTCAAAAAATATAGTAGAATTTTTAATAAAGGAATCATCAGGCAAAAAAAGTTAATAGTGAATAGGAGAAAAGATGATACCAAAAATCATACACTATGTCTGGCTTGGTAAGGGCGAAAAACCGCCTTTGTTTGAAAAGTGCTTGAAGTCATGGGTAAAAAACTGCCCTGACTATAAAATTATTGAATGGAATGAAACAAACTTTGATTTTTCATGCAGTCGCTATGCACGTGAGGCTTATGAGCAGAAAAAGTTTGGCTTTGTTCCAGACTATATACGCGCCAAGGTTTTATACGACCATGGCGGAATTTATCTCGATACCGATGTTGAAATTGTGAGATCTTTTGACTCTCTTTTAGAAAATGATTTTTTAATATCGTTTGAAAATGGCGCATATTTGGAAACCGCAATCTTAGGCTCGTGCAAAGGTCACCCTTTTGCAAAAATGATGGCAGATTTTTATATAGATAAACCATATATCGAGGAAGGAAAAATTGATTACACACCAAGCACACCAATCTGGACACATTATATTAAAAAGCATTACAATCTGAAACTCAAAAACTCATATCAAAAATTGAAAGCAAATAGAGACGAAAATTCACCAACTATAACGGTGTTTCCGTCAGAATATTTCTGCCCAATCAACTACACAACAAAAAAAATAAACCAAACAGAAAATACCTATGCAATTCATTATTTCAGCGCAACTTGGTTTACGGGCGAGCTTAAAACGCGTGAAAAATTTTTGAAATTAATTTATTATACAATTGGTGAAAAGATTTTTACTTTTTTCACAAGGACTTATGTAAAAAGCGTTGGCAGAAAAATTGAAAAGCATTTGAAAAGAGTTGAAGCAATGAAAAAGACAGAAAGATAATTTCTGTCTTTTTTTACGCATTCGCAAGGCGCTCTGCCCTATCTTTGACAATAAGCGCTTCAATAAACTGCTCAATGTCACCATTTAGCACACCGTCAATGTTGTATGATGTCACATTTACGCGGTGGTCAGTCACACGGCCTTGAGGATAGTTGTAAGTTCTTACACGTTCAGAGCGATCTCCGCTTCCCACCTGACTGCGACGCTGCTGCTTGTATTCACTGTCTTGCTGTTCTTTATAATATTCATAAAGTTTTGAACGCAAGATTGAAAAAGCTCTTTCCTTGTTCTTTAACTGGCTACGTTCATCTTGGCAAGCAACCACGATGCCTGTAGGAATATGCGTGATTCTTATTGCAGACTCAGTTTTGTTGACGTGCTGCCCGCCTGCACCAGAAGCGCGATAGGTGTCAATGCGAAGGTCTTTGTCTTCGATTTCAACATCAACGTCTTCCACTTCTGGCAAAACTGCCACTGTTGAAGTCGAGGTATGTATGCGGCCTTGCGACTCTGTTTCTGGCACACGTTGAACGCGGTGAACACCGCTTTCATACTTAAGCTTGCTGTAAGCACCTTTGCCTTTAACCATAAAAGTCACTTCTTTTATTCCGCCTATTTCTGTTTCGTTGAGGTCTAGTATTTCAACCTTCCAGCGATTTTTTTCTGCGTAATACTGATACATTCGAAGCAGGACCGAACAAAAAAGTGCCGACTCCTCGCCGCCTGCAGCCGAACGGATTTCAATAATAGCGTTGTTGTCATCATTTTCATCTTTAGGCAAAAGAAGAAATTTCACCTCTTCCACCTTTTCTTCAATCTTCTTTTTTAAGTCACCGATCTCTTCATAAAACATATCTCTTAGGTCAACATCTTTTTCGTTTGAATATGCTATTTGGCAACCTTCAAAATCTTTTATCAATTTGTCAAGCTCGTCATGAGCTGTTGAAATATCTTCAAGCTTTGAACGCTCTTTTACAAGCTTTTTCCACTCCTTGTTGTCTGCTATGATTTCAGGTTTTGAAACAAGCTCGGTAAGTTCATCAAACCGATCTCTCGCCTTCTGCGTTTTTTCTAAAATTTCTTTCCCCAATTCTTCCATAAATTATCCTTTCTATTTTGTTGTAATCTTTGACTATGTGCGTGTCGACAAAACCGCCTTCAATCATAATTTTCTGCACATCTTCAGCCTGACCGATGCCAAGTTCAAAATATAAATATCCGCCTTCTGTCAGGTGTTTTGGTGCTGATTTGACTATTTTGCGATAGAAGTCAAGTCCATCACCACCGCCATCAAGTGCAAGACGCGGGTCATAATTTTTGACTTCGACATCAAGCTTTTCAATTTCTTCACTCTTGATGTATGGCGGGTTTGAAACAATTATATCAAACTTTTTGCTTTTTTTCAACTCTAAAAAGAGGTCAGATAAAATAAAATCCACTTTTACATCATTTTTTTCGGCATTATTTTTGGCTGTGGTGATTGCCGACTTTGAAACGTCAATTCCGCAAACTTTTGATTTTACGTTTTTTGCAATAGCAATAGCAATGGCTCCACTGCCCGTGCAAAGATCACATATTTCTGGATTGGGCATTGTTCTTGCAAGCCTTACAACTTCTTCCACAAGAATTTCAGTTTCCATTCTAGGGCTTAAAACTTTGCGATTTACATCAAACCTCAAGCCATAAAAATCAACAAATCCAAAAATACTTGAGATAGGCTCACCTTTGCTTCTTCGCTCGGTCGCTCTTATAATATCGCGATATTCTTTTTCAGAAACGCTTTTGACAAGCTTGATTTCAGTCCTGTTTTTTCCAAGCACGTTTGCAATCAGCCAGTCAACATCGCTTTTGTCATAACGCTCGTTATTTAATAGCTTTGTTTGCATTTCAGCCAAAAGTGTGGACATGGATATTTTGTCTTTTTCTTCCATTTCGTAATCCTTATCGTAATTCTGTTCTAAGATTGCGACCTTGACAACTTCCTTGTGAGTTACGCTTGGCCTCATTGAAACAAGCCATGCAAAAGCAATAACAATTTCTTTCAAACCTTTCACATTTGCCTTTTCGAACACAAAAAGAATTTCAAAGCAAATCGAGAGCACAAGAATGAGAATGCCAAGATTGATTAAAGGATCAGCCCACCATGCAATCTTAATCGAAATCAATGATATCACAAAAATCGCTGTAAGAAAAGCAAATAATAAGAAATTTAAAAAATTTAGCGGTTGAAAAATAGAAGCCTTATCAAGTTCTGTCACTTTGTATTTGCAGTTTACGGCCTGAGAACAAGCACCATTGAAGCGATAAATTTCTTGCATAAAAGGCGCAAATCTAAGCCCAAGCATAGCCAAATAAAAGACAGCAACACGAAAAATGGCAGTCATAAGATTTAAGAGTGTTTGGCTATGACCTTCGCCAAACGCTTTTTTCACGGCAAAAGAAGGCAAAAAGCCTAACACAACAAAAGCAAACAAAAAGCCAACGATCACAGATGCTATGAGCATGACATAAACTGAAGCGACATTGAGCTTGCTGGCTATTTTGTCGGTAATATTTCTCTCTTCTTCAACCTCGTCATCGAGCGTCGAGCATCGCACAAAAGTTTTGGCAAAATAATAAATGCCTGTGACAAAATAAATAAGCCCTCTTAAAAAATAAATGTCAAAAAGCTTAAATTTCATTTTGCTTTTAACGCCTTCAACTTTCTTATTGCCGTGACTATTTATTATGGCTGCGGTAAGCTTGTTTGAAGAAAGGCAACTCACTCCATTTGTGGAAGGAAACAACAACTTGATCATGCCACTTTTATTGCCAAATTGCAAAAAAAGTAAACAAAAAACACGGCCACAACTTTGCCGTGTCTTGAATTGGTTATTTCAAACCATATTTGTTTTTGAATTTTTCAACATTTCCGCTTGTGTCAAGAACCTTCTTCTTGCCTGTGAAGAATGGGTGACATTTGTTGCAGATGTCAATTGTAAGAGTTTCGCCCTTGCAGTTTGACTTTGTTTTGAAAGTATTTCCACACGCACAAGTAACTGTTACTTCGTGGTAGTCTGGATGTATCTTATCTTGCATAACTTATTTTCCCCTTTTATATATTTTTAGTCTCCAACATATGGAAGAAGTGCAACGTTTCTTGCTCTTTTGATTGCAACGCAAAGTTCTCTTTGGTGGCAAGCACAAACGCCAGTTTGACGTCTTGGCAAAATTTTGCCTTTTTCAGTGATATATTTTCTGATTTTTGCGACGTCTTTATAGTCAATAGTCTTTTCACCAGCAACGCAAAAAGCACAAACTTTTTTCTTGGCTGGCTTGCGGAATTTCTTTACAACAACTTTTTCTTCCGCTTTAACTTGTTCGCTCATAATAAGCCTCCTTTTATTAATATTTGTTATAATTTTTCTTTATAAATGGTCAAACCACTACAAAATTGCCTAAAGCACTTAGAATGGCAAACTATCGTCATCGATAGGTTCGAGTTCAGTGTTAGCCTTTTTAGGCGCTGCTTTTGGTGCTGCAGGCTCGCTTGCGCCACCTTCAGCAGTTTTTGAACTAAGGAATTCAACCTCGTCAGCAATCACTTCTGTTGTATAACGTTTGCTTCCATCGCTTGCCTCATAAGAAGAATTTTGAAGTCTGCCTGTTACGCAGCATTTTGCACCTTTCTTCAAAAACTTGTGGCAAGTTTCACCCAAAGCTCTCCAAACAACAATGTTGAAGAAATCAGCTTCTCTTTCGCCTTCTGCGTTTTGAAAACGTCTTTGAACGGCAACTGAAAAACGACAAACTGACACGCCACTATTTGTAGTTGCAAGTTCTGGGTCTTTAGTTAAATTTCCAATTAATATTACTTTATTCATTTCTTTTCTCCTGTTTTGTCAAATTTTATTTCTTAACGAACATTTGACGAACAACACCTTCAGTGATGTTCATAAGCTTGCTCATCGCGTCAACTTCTGCTGGGTTGAACTCAATGTTCATAAGAACATAAAACCCTTCGTTTTTGAAGTTGATTGGATAAGCCAATTTTCTCATACCCCATTTGTCAATTCCTTCAACAACGCCGCCCTTGCCTTCAACGTAAGAAGCAAACTTTTTGATAAGCGCTTCGCGTTGTTCTTCAGCAACGTCTTTGGAAATGATGTAGAGAAGTTCATACTTATTCATACATATACCTCCTTTTGGACTGATGGTTCTTGCTTTAACACAAGAACAAGGACAGTTTTTTAACTGCTACTTAAAATTATATCTTCTCTTTGCGAGTTTGTCAAGAAATTTTTAAAAAACTTTTTTCAAAGCACCAAAATATATTTGCAAGAAAAAAAGACGCTTTTTTAGCGTCTTTTTTATTTTACTTTTCAAATATTAGCTATTTGCAAGTTCTTCCATCTTTTTCTTCTTAGATCTTCTTACAAGAAGAAGGATAAGAATAAGAAGAAGGATTAAGAGAAGTACTCCACCTGATATGCTAAGGGCAATAATAAGCGTATTGTCTGAAGTCAGAACTTTTGCATTTTCGCCCATAAATCTAAACATACCATTGTGTGATGTTGAAGGGTTTGAGTAAGCTTGATAATGCTCAATGTTGTCCACTGTGTAAGGTCCCATATCGAACACACCATTGAATGGATTGTCTTCGACACCAATAGGCTCCCAGGATTTGCCTGAAAGGTCAAGGCTTCTTGTCAAGCGGAAGCAAGCATTTGCAAACTCCTCGTTCTTTTCTTGATTTATCATATAAGCCATATAAGCAAAGTCTTCTTCACTTGCAATGATGTAAGGGTCGTTTTGAGTTCCGCTTCCCGAAAGGCCATTGCTGCGAACATCAGTCCAAACAATTCTTGTGAAGTTTATGCTTACTTGAACTGAGCTGTTTTCTTGTGGTCTTAAACCAATATTTTCAAGTATGCTTGTTTGAATAATGATTTCGCCTTGCGTCTTGTTGAAGCCAGAACCCATTTCTGCAAAGTTCAATACAAGATTGCCAATAGAAACAGAATCAATATCATAATTCTTTGCAAGGTTAACTCTTATTGAAATAACTTCGCCAAAACGGATATTTTCTATTTCTGTGTTGTTGACAACTTCACTGCCGTTATAGCTAAGGCTTCCTGCCTTTTCTTCCATAAACTGATTTTTTTCGATTGTCACTTTGAAAATCAATTTGAGTGAAGTTGGGTCTGGTTTTGGTTTGATTATAAGAGTAGGAGTTTGTGATCCGCTCACCTGTGTAAGGTCTTGTGCAAGAATGGTGTATTTGTAAACACCATAGTCGCTTCCTTCACTTGGCACTCGAATAAAGTTGAGCCCTTCCCAAACAATGCCATAACCATATGTTGAGCTTGCATGAAGGGTAATTTCATCGCCAACATTTGCAGTAAAGCTGTCAAGACTTAGTCTTTCTTCGCCATTTACAAAAATCTTTGAAATAGAAACTCTGTCTTTGCCTTCAATTGTTACCAATGATTTATCAATGACAACATTGATTGCGTCTCCCTTGAATACAGCTTTGTAAGCAAAGCTTTCACTTCTAAGGTCATTGCAAGTCATGTACCAAATTATATCTTCGCCTTCTTGACGACTTTCACCCTTGCCATAAGCAGTTCCATCAAGTTGATACCACTTGTCAAAGTTGTAGCCTTTGTTTGCCTTAGCCATCAGCATAAATGGTTTTGTGCTGTCAATGCAGCCTTCGCTGCCCAAGTTTTGTCCGTCTTGAACAAGCCATACAGTTCCGCCATCATTTTCAAAGATGAGGTTGAAGTTTACAAAGTAAACCGCTTCAATTGTCACCACATCTTTGCCACACACATAGTTGAAGTTTGGCAAAGCAATGATTTCGTCTGGCTGACCTTCACGTTTAATTCTCCATTCTTTGAAAGTGTAACCTTCAAATTGATATGCTTCAATGTCAATTCTTGTGCCAGTGATAATATCTGCATAGAACTTGTCTTCAACGTTTGTCCAATAGGTATTTTCAGTCAGCCCAACTATGATGTCAGTAATGCGTATGTCAGCTTTGTCTTTCAAAGCTTGTGGTATGAAATCAATGGTTATTTTTTCTTTGTCCATCAGCCATGAAGCGTAAAGGAAGAATTGTCCATCAAACTCATTGTCTGCATCTACTGAAGGAACGAAGTTGGTTGCTTGAGCATAACGACCTTCTCTCCAAATATAACCAGTTTCAAACCACTCGCTCATGATGACTGCAGAATTGTCAACATATTTTATTCCATCACCACGCTCATAAGTGAAGTAGCCTTGGAATGAAATGTTTGCTCTAGCATTTCCTAAAATCTGCTCTCTTACTTCGTCAGGCAAATCAAACTTTTTACCATAAAGAGCTGTGGTTGTGCCAACAATCGTCTGGCCATCTTTAAATACCACTTGATATTTTTTAGGTTCAACTTTTATTAATATTTCATAATATTCTGTTGGGTTTTCAATAACAAGTTCAAATTCTTCAAGATAGCCTTTAGTGCCATCAAAAGCAATGTCATTTATAGCTGTTGTAACAAATTTTTCATCAGCATTTTCAAGTATTGGCATATTGTTTGCATCTCTTACAAAAGCAAAGTTGAAGTTTGTTCTTACCTTAACATTGATTGAAACATGTTCATTTGCCATCGCTGAAATGATAACGTTTGCTGAGTTGTTGTTGTCGATAGACACAAGATTGTCTTTTGTTTCTACAACAATATAACCTGCTGGCAATGAATTTCCGTCAGCGTCCTTAAACGACAAGCTTACCTGCTGAGCAGTTGAAATAAACGCACCATATATTTCAGCCTTGTCACGCACGCCAGAAACTTCAAAGCGAACAATCTCTTTAAGATTTCCAGTTGCTGGAGTTCTGCTGATTTCCTTTATTGTCAGGTATGAAGAGCTAGCGTCAATAACAAATGTATAGCCAGTTTTTACTTCCGCTTCAAAGTAAAGTTTGCTGTCAGTCTTGGTTTTGTAGCGATAGTCAACACCAACTTGTGCTGTGCTTGCCGCGCCATTGCCTTCAGTGACTGGTTGCAAGTATGCACTATCTGCAAGCCTATCATATGCGCTGTCAGTCAAATAAACTTTACCACCAGCACCATTGCCGTAATTTCGTGTTTGAAGCAATTGAAGAACTGCTTGTACTGTTACATAAGCGTCAGCTGCTACAAAGTCCACTTCAATCTTGTCAGGAGAAGCCGCGGTAAGAACAAAGCTTATCGTGTTCTCGCTAGGATCAAAATCAGCTGTAAAGCTTATCTGAGAATCATCTTTATAAAACTTGATCGTGTCAAGAGTGGCTTCATAACCTTCATAAGGTTTGAGTTTAAGCACAAATGTTTCGCCAAAGTTGGCCTTGACTGTGGCTGAATTGCCTTCAGTCACTTGAACGTCGCCATAAGCAATAGAACCTTTGCTTACGCTTGTAATGATCACATTCTTAGCCGCCAAATCAAACACCGCACTTACAACAACTTTGCCATCTTCAAGATTTTCAAGTATTGCCCTGTTTTGATCGTTCGCTTCAAATGTAAAGCTTTCTGATGACGCAAGTGTTGTTTCGCCATTGATCCAAGCTTGAAGCATATATGACTCATCTGGCACTGCTGTCAAAGTTGTTGACGCACCAAACGTAATGTTAAATTCATAAGATGCCACATTGTCGCTTCCGTTTGCCACAAGACCGTTTTCACCAGCTTGAACTTTGATCAAATAAGATCTAGCTTGAGCGCTTATTGAAAGTGATGTGTCTGAAACAAATCCTGTAACGACAAATTCTTTGCTAAATGTCCAAGTATTTGAGTCTTTTATTTCTTCGCTAGAACTATCAATTGTGATGCCACTATTTGTAAGAGTTGCATTTTCGTAACCATACTTAAGCACAACAACAATTCTTGCTTCAACGCCAGTTTTTACAGTAGGTTTTTCATCAACATTGTATTTTACGCCATTGACCATAATGTAATCTACAACTGAAAGTCCATCAGCAAAAGTGAACGCATTGTTTCTTGCAAGTGCTGCAAGTTTAAGCGTTGCATTGCCAGTGAAGTCAAGCCATGTTACTTCAAGGTCTCCGCCTGCTGTGAGTTTTGTGTTAACCTTTCCGCGTCCACTCAAAGTAACGATGTCTGTCGCAAGTTCATAACCTTCATCTGCTTTTATTATAAATGTAGCAACCTCACCAGTTTTTGCTTTGATCTCGCTTACTTTATTGCCGTCTATCAAAACTTTCGCATTTGTTAGCTCAAGTTTAAGAGTGTTTTCTTTCGGCTCAGCTACCAAGCTGATTGTTCTATTATCAACAATGTTTTCAATGACTATGACATTTCCTTCAACAGTGATTTCATTGTTCATATCACCATCAAAATTAAACTTAAAGCCATAACCCTCAGCAGCAGTCACAACAATTCTGACGCTGTTCTTTTGATATTCTATTTTGTAAATACCATCATCAGTAAGCGCTTGACCGTTGACCAACAATTCAAGACCTGAGCTTTCTATTTTAAGATCATATATGCGGCTTGCGTAGCGTGTGAAAAGTGTATATGTCCACTTGCCATCAGCATACTTGCCAACTTCTTTGAGAACTGTTGTAGGCTCAAATACGTCGCCGTCTTCATTCACCCAAATTTGTACTTTTCCAGGAATTTCAATCGAAGGAAAAGTTCCGCCAATTTGGCTTCCAAATCTTACGCCTTCAAGTGTTCCTGCTTGAGCTTCTTCATTCATGAAAACGATTGTATATTCTTGACCTTCCCAAGTTGCCACCAATGTTATAGGCTTGTCTTCGACAACGCTACCCAAAACTTCAGCCAAAGTTTTGCCATTTGCTGAAATGTTTTCGCCATATGTCCAGCCAATATGATTGTATGTGCCTGCTGTGGTTTGAAGTGAAGGCATATAGTTTTCAGTAAGAGTGGCTTTGATATCGTTGTAGTTTGCACTCTTAACACCATTGCCCCAGCCCTGACCTACAACACTGACTTGGTCTGCAAATTCAGGTTTGTTGATGTCAAAGCTTATTGTGATAATAATGTCAGTATCAACAAAACCAATTGTTGAACTTGACTTGATTTTGTCAAGGCTTATGCTAGCCGCATTTTTGCCAATTGCACCAGCAAATTCAGCTTTGAAGTCTGGCACTTGAGGAAGAGTTACACTTTGAAGCTTTCTTCCTTCAGCTGCAGTGAAATCAATTGTGAGACTTGAATAATATTCAACTACAAAAATATTTCCATTTTCTTCTGTTGCTTCAACAACACTTCCACCATTTTTAACCACAATTTCAAAATCTTCTGGCTTTTCAATTGTGATTGAAATGTTTTTTATCTGCCATTGTGCATAAATTGTTGCAGTCTTGTCTGTCGCCTCAAACGCTGCAGCCAAAACATCAAGCAGATTGTCTGAAGTGAGAGCCGCCTCGCCAAAGCTAAAGCCTGTCACAGCGAAGCCTTTTCTTGTAGGCTTGTTGAGTGAATTGAATGCGGCAATCAAATAGTTTCCACCTTCAACGCTCTTTTCCTCTGGGTCATATCCAAAAGTATAAACACCATTGTTTATGTTGACAATGTTTTCGCCGTCAGCTAAAGTGATGTCGCTATGGCCAAGTTTGGCCGCAGCGTCAATAACAACTGTCACTGTCGCTCTTGTAATTTCGCCCTTCGGCATATCACTTTCAACAAGTGTATAGTTTGCTTTGTCAGCGCCATCTAAAACGATTTTGATAAGTTTGTCTTTGCCAACTTTTGCATCGAGGAAGGCAGTGTCGTCGCCCACAAGCACTTCGTCACCTGCAAGCACGCCGTCAAGTACCAAGTTTGTATCTGCAGGAAGTGAAGATGTTGTATCATATTCCTTGATTATTCCAGTATTGCCTTTTGCATCAAGTGCTTTTTTGTTTATAACAATATTGAATGACCAAACTTTTCCTTCTGCAAGAGAATTGTAGTTTGCGCTTGTAAGAGTGAAGACCAAAGCTGTAGGTGCTGCATTGAGATATCCACCTTTTGAGAATGTACTACCCTCTTTGAAGCCTGCAAAAGCCAAAACAATCTTGTCTATTTGGTTTAATTCGTCAGAAAGGTTTTCGCCGCCTATTGCAATTGTTGGGCTGCCAATCAATGCTTCAACTTGAGCTAAAGTCATGCCCAAATTCAACTGGCCATATTCAAATATCAAGTCACCAGCAAAGGTCATCTCAACTGGACTAGTTGAAGGCGATATTTTACCATTTCCAATATTGCCAAGCTGATAGTTTTTGTTGGCTTCATTGTCAGAAGCAAGTTCAATGTTTTCGAGTATGATATTTTCGCCTGCTTGAGCAGAGGCAAAATTGCCCACAATTGAAAGCACATCTCCGCCTACTACGCCATTAAAAATTATTGTTGCACCAGAAAGAGATTTAGTTCTGTCATACATCTTTTCAGCAGAAAGCACATCTACAGTTTTCTTTTCAATCACAAAGCTTGTTTCTGCCGCAAAAGCGTAAGTGTTGAAGCCTGTGCTGCCTTCTTTTGAAATGTTGATAGCATATTTGCCCGCGTTTACAACCTCGCCAATACTAAAGCTTACGCCATTAAATACAGTATTGTATGCTTCAGCACCAGCCTCGAAGTCAGTATAACTTCCACTGCTTGCAGTTTGAAGTTTGAGTGACACTTGCTTGTTCAAGCCTTGAGTATCAGTGATTTCAAGCACCCATTTGCCGTCAATGAGTTTTGGAATTATTGATACGCCTTCCTTATTGTAAACCTTTGTAAGAAGGCTTGTGTCTTCAATAGTGATGAAAAGCGTCTCAGTGCTTTGAACAATTTGCCAATAATCGTTGTTTTCATTTGTAAGATTGAAGACATAATTGTCATAAGATTTTTCAGCAAGTGCTGCTTTGTAGTTGCCTACATTTGAGCCTTCAGCCGCTTTCAAGAATTCGACTGAAATAGTCTCATCAGTTTGAGCTACATATACGTCAATTGAAAGGTTGTTCTTTTCTTGGCCGTAATAAACTGAAAGTTTGCCAGCCACATCACTGTCTGTGATTGAGTATTCAAATTTGTCTATTGTAAAGGTTGCTGTCAATGGGTTAGGGTCAAATCTATCACCAGTTTCCAATTGAACAAGTTTGAGTGAAATTTCATATTCTCCTGCCTGACGCACGTTTGAAACAACCTCACCGTCACGCTTGATTCTTGTTTCATACCATTCAGTATTTGATAGTGCCTCTGCAATCGACAATTCTCTGAATGTTGACGAATGTGGATAATGCAATTTGAGGATAACGTTTTCATTTAATGATTTGTTTGAATAAGCAAGTTTGTCTTTTTCGACATTGTCTACTTTGAAAGCGATTTCCATTCTGTCGATATAGTAGATGTTCATCGACCTTTCAAATTCAATCTCACCTTGTTTCACTTGAGTTCCACGTGTATCGTTAGGATCATTGTAAGTAAATACTGTCTTAATTTTGTATTTGCCTTGGTCAGTGTAACTCATTCCAATTTTTGCTTCTTCACCAGTTGCTATAATTGTCTCAGCTGCACCATCAAGCTTAAACCATGTCACAGCTTTTGTTGCTGATTGATAATTATTTACCTTCCAAAAATCATAGTCATGGTAAAGCACAAAGCCTTGAGGATTATTGTCGTATTCCAAATCCAAATCTACGATTTCATAATCAAACTCTTTCATATCCCAAAGCATGATTGCTTTTGCCACTTCATGCCCTTCGCCGCCAGTGAAAGTTTTGCCTGCAACAGAAATTTCTCCTTCAACTTTGAACTCTGCAAAGTTAAAGCCTTCTTTGTTGACACCATTTTCAAAAGTATATGTTTCACCATTTTTGATGAAGAAACGATAGTCTTTAGTTGTTTTGTCGGTCACCAATTCGTTGTTAAGGTTGTAGAAAACATTTACTCGTTTTACATCGCTAAATACTGCCCAAATTTGTGTGTCAGCATTGCCAATGCTTGTTGAAAGAGTTGGACTTACCGCTTGTACAAAATTGTTAAGCTTGCCCACATATTCATTGTCTACAATTATATTTTCTTTTCTGTCAAAATCAACAAGAGTAAGTTCGCCAAATTCACCAACAAGAGTTATGATAAAGTTGACATCGCTAGTGTTTTCGGCCTTTGCTATTTTCAAATCGCCATTTGGCGCTGCAAACATAGTAAATACAAGTTGACCTTCAGGAGCAAAAGTGTATTGCTCTGGATTTGTCACAGCCACACTTTCACCATTGTAAACAAATGATATATTGTATGACCAAACGCTTCCTTGAGGTAAACCTTGAAGATTGCCGCCATTTAAAACAAGTTCGCCATTTGAAGCTGTTAAATAACGAGGCCCAATAACATGGTTTGAACCACTAAATTCAACTATTTTATAGTCATTTGTGAAAATGATCGTGTAGTTTGTAGGATTAAGTGTTTGACCATCTTTCAAAACACTCAACTCTTCAATAACAATATTGTCAACTGAGTTGTAAACTCCAACCTCAGCAGAGTTTGTGCGAAGATAAGAATAATTTACGCTGATCAATTCGCTATTGAAATAAACATCTTTAACCGCTATCTTATGTGTTTTATTTTCAATCTTAAATCCTTTTTGATTTTCATTAAGTTCAAAATTGATTACAAGAGGCACAATTGTCACGCCTTCTTCAATCACTGCAACTACATACAGCGCGCCTTCTTTTTCAGTGATGCCATAGTTTGCTGCTTGTGTTGCTGTGATATCTGCCAAAACTTTTACGCTGTATGACTTGCCTGCATCAAACAATCCTTTTTCATCAACAACTTTGTAAGATAGAAGGTCTTGTGCGATTGCTGGCACTTCATCGCCAGTCACATGAGTAAATGCAAAAGTGCCATAGGTTTGCTCAGCGTCTGTAAGATCGAGTTCGCTGCTGCCTGTATAATAGCTTTCAAGTTTCAAGCCACTTAAGATAACAGGGTTTGCTTTTATTCCTGTTGTTACAGTTTTTGACAATTCCTTACCATTTTCGCTGCCAAATCTTTCAAGTGAAAGACTGTCAATGACAACAACTTTAAATGTCCATGCACTTACACCAACATCTTTTGCTTTGGCAGTTTTGCCAGAAAGATTGTTGATAGAAAATTCTTTTATTTTTTCACCATTTCTGAAAATCGTGCTAGTGTTGAAATTTTCAACTTCCACACCGTTTACTATAAGCTTGCCTGTGAGAAGTGTTTGTTCCTTTTCATTATAATATAAAGTAGGAACATCAATATCAACACTTGCAAAGTCATAATTTTCAGCTCTTTCCCAAACTGGATAAACTATTGTGTTTTTGGCGTCAGCTGGATTAAACAAAGCAAATTCAAATCCGCTTTCACCAAGTGTGGCGTATTCAACTTTTGAGCCATCTTTTTCTCTAAGACCTACGAGTTTGTAACCATCTCTCAAAACTTTGCCTTCAGCTACAAAATTGCTAAGATCAGCCGTTTGTCCAAAAACTACATTTTGAGTAAGAGAGGCAAGTGTAACATTTTCGTAGTTTGCGTCATAGCCAAGTGTAATTGTGTATGTGACTGGCGAGTAAACAGTTGTCAAAGTGAAAGTGTTGACATTGAGATAGTTTTCCGCCGCCACATATTGTTTTATAAATGCGTCATCGATTGTAAAACTTGCAGTTCCATCTACACATGTGTATTGTCCATTTGCAAGGCCGCCAGAAAGCGTAAAGCCTACAGCTTCGTGACCATTCTTGCTTGAAGTAATAAAGCTTGAAAGGCCAGACGAATAAGTATAATTTGCAGCATTAAAGCTTATCGTCGCGCCATTTAAGACTTTCAAGCTGCCCTTTTCTTCGCCAGAATTAAACACAAAGCCCAAAGCGTTGCTAAATGTAGGCACAAGCACAATAGATTTTTCACTTTTGCCTGACCAAGAATTGTGGAAGTCAGTGCCAAATGTAATGTTGACTTTGTCATTTTGTACTCCAGCTGAAACGCCTTCATTGTCACCCTCAGCTGCCCAAATGCTTGCAATATCAAAACCAGCTCTTCTGAAACTTTGCAAAATGCCATCAATTTCTTTAGAACTCAAGTCATGTTTATAAAGCAATGTTTCAACTTCAACATTCCTTAAGTTGCCCCAGCTTAAGCCGCCATCAATTGAATAAAGTCCTTCAAAACCGTCTTCAACCGCATCATGGGCGGCGGCAATATTTATTGCTTTGCTTTGATAGATTGGCATTATGTTTAAGCTTGTAGTGCCTGACACATTTGAAACAAAACTTTCGCCCTGTATGTATTCCAACAACTTGTCACGTGTACCAGTTCCGCTTTCAATTAATGAAACATTGCCATTTCTCAAATACCAACCTTTGAAGGTATAACCAAGATAAGTTTGTCCAAAGTTGTATGTGCCATCAAAGACAAGACCTGAGTTTTCTGGGTTAAGCACTACTTTCAATGCTCCAGCATTTTGCAGATTGCCAGTCAAATCTTGGCTGTCTGATCCGTTGTCTAGTTTGGCTTCATTGGCTATGAAATTTAAAGTTATTTCATACGCTTCAAAGTTTGCTGTTATAGTCGCGCCATTTTGAACATCAGCAAGTGTAAAAATATATTTGCCTGTGTAAACGCCCGCAGCTTGAGTTGGAACATCAGTCGAACCATTAAGTTCAGTCATGCGCACCAGATTGCCAAGATTGCCAGCAGATGTTTTTAATGTATAAGTGTATGTTACCTCTTGGCCTATATACAAGCCGCTTATTTGTTTACTAAAATCAACAAACTTGTCCACATTTGCTTCTTTGCCATTTACAGTCGCCTTCAAATTCAACGTGTAGTCAATTGACTTAATTCCATAATTCAAAAACACCTTATTTTCTTTGGTTGGGTTGTCTGAATAACCTGTGATCACAAACTTGTAAGCCTGTGATGTAGATGTTGAAACTTTTTCTACGGATTTTAAATTGGCATTTGTGCAATATACCGAGCCCTCGTAATATTCATAATATTCGTTGCTTACAATATAAAGCACAAGTCCTTCTTTTGTAAGATTTGCAGTTATATCACCATTTATAGTGCCGCTTCCGCCTATGTTGCCAGTTGAGAAACCTACATAATAGTCACCATAATCATGTCCAGAAACAGCAACTTGGTTTACATTGACTATCAATTCAATGGCATCAACACTCATGCTGAATACCACTTCAATCTTGCCATCACTATTTTTTTGTGCGGTCAATGGGTAGAAATAGCCATAGTCTTCTGCAATAGGTTCAATCTTTGCACTTTTAGTTTTTCTAAAGACTGTTGTATCAGGATTTGCACCTTCTACCAGCTTCATCTCAGTAGTAAGTGTGCCTTCTTTCACATTTGTTGCTGCCACATTGTTGAGGAAGAAATATTCTTGAGCTTCAGCTGTGATAACAAGAGGATCTCCTGTCTTTATAATTATAGTCTTTTCGCTAGTTGTAGGAAGTTGAGGGTTTGAGCTTAAAACAACTTGACCTTCATCACCTGAAATATTGACCTTTACTTCAATTTCCTCTCTTTCAATAACTATTCCTATAGCTGAGTTGTTGTCAACAATGTTTTCAACTGTGATTGTGTAAACATTTCCAGTATTTTTTTCAACTATATATGTTGGCATATTGTTTTGGTCAAAAGTACCAGCAATATAAACACCAGCAACATCTCTAAGTTCACTTCCAAGTGCTTGTGAAGATGTTACAACCCCTTCACCTGTAGGAATTGCAAAACCTTCTTTAAGAGGAATGGTGAATTTAAGCGTGCTGCCTGTTGTATAATTGGTCACATCATACCTAGCAAAACTTGAGGCTTTTTGGCTTTCTTCAACCGCCATTTTGTCGCTAAATCCAAACTCTCCAGCTGAAGAAACGTTTGAACTTGTCAGCACAAGTGGCTTGTCAACTTTGTTGGCAAGTTCCAATCCTTGAGCGTCTGAAATGCCAAGATAAAGTGAAGCGTTTATTTCTGTTGAGTTCCATTTTACATAAAGTGTTTTGTTTGCATAAATATAGTCATCTGCAGCTGCAGTTGCAAATGCTTGATCACGATAAAGGCCTTCAAATGTATAACCTTGTCGAGCAATAGATTGTTCAGCCCATGCCTCAGCAACAGTATAATCATAAAAGTAGCCATTGATAGGTCTTGCTTGGTTTTGCGTGCCATAACCTACATCATAAGTTAAAGTCACACTTGGGTGTTGCCAAGTAATATTGCTTACAAAACCCGAATTCCAACTTAAAGCTGGAATCGTAGCCTTATAACCTGGCCTATAAGTATAAAGCTCCGTGCTAGTTTCTCTCAAGGTAGGCAAAGCAGCAGAAAAGTTTTTTGCATAGGTATTGTAAATAGCGTTGTCGCCAGTAATAATAGCACCTGTTGCACTTACCGCAACGTCTATATCTTTAAGGTCTGTCCTTGTGTCAGAAGCACCCATTCTGAAAGTGCCGTCTGTCAAATGATATTTGGCCACATATCCGCCTTCAGTCAAACCATTTACAACAACTGAAGCTTTTGCATCTGCTGCTGAAGTATAGGACGCGCTTTTACCATTTGTTGTTCCGCCATAATAAATCTTTGCGTCTGTATTGCCATTGATGGTCACAACAGCTCCGTCTGTGTTTTTGTATGTACGAAGGTCGTGGCAGTTTGTGATTTTTCCTCCCGTCATCTTTCCTACAAGCACACCTGAATTGGGAGTCGAATTAATAGCATCAAAACCTGAAACATTTACGTCAGAAATAAGCGCATTGCCAGCAACATTTCCAAACAAACCATAAGCACTTCCCAACTCACCCAACGACTCGTTTGTAACCCAAATGTTTGATATTGTCACATAGTTACCATAAAACTTACCTTGAAAAGGATTGGTTAGTGTTCCTATAGGCGTCCAAAGTTGTCCACCAAGGTTTATGTTGCTGACCGTCACCAAATAGCTTGCTGACATATAGCTTGCATTACCTTCTTTCACCATACGAGAAAGAAAAGCAAGATCTCCTGCGCTTGAGATTGTATAAACTTCTTGCCCATTGTAAGTTTGAGTTGAAAGGTCGAGTTGTGAGAAAGCTCCGTCACTCCACTGCTGACCTTTTGCACTTGAAATAGCCTCATCTTTGCTGACATACCCGCCATCACTCAGCTCAGCTGCAGCTGCCTCTGGCTGACTAGACTTTACAAAAGCTGGAATAAAACAAAATGCCCCCGCTGACAGAAGCACCATAGCAAGTGTACAAAAACCTTTTGAAATTTTACTCTTCATAATCTTTCTCCTCGATCACCTAAGATTTTAGATGTTTAGCCTTACTTTTAAGTCTAAATTATTATACAATAATCCTTTCGACAAAAGCAAGCAAAATTCCCTAAAAATAGTATAAAAAATATATTATTTTTAATTCTAAAAATACTTAAAAAAATAAATATATCTGCTTAAAAAATTACAAAAATTTAAATTATGAAAAAATTTAAAAAAATACCAAAAAAAATTAATATTTTTATAATTTTTTACACATAATATCAAATTTTGTACGCTAAAATTGCGTATTGGCACAATTTGTTAATTTTTTTAGTTAGCCAAAGCGTGGCTCTTATAGATAAAATTGCAATAAACAAAAATTGTTTGACTTTTTTTTAGATTAAAGTATAATAAACACAAGAGGAAAATATGAAGGATATTATTTTAACTGGCGATAGACCAACTGGCAATCTTCACATAGGACATTATGTCGGATCGGTAAGAACACGTTTAGCTATTCAAGAAAAAGGTGGCTATGACAAATTTTATATCATGATAGCAGACACTCAAGCTCTTACTGACAACGCCAAAAACGTTGACAAGGTCACAAACAACGTGATTCAAGTTGTTATTGACTATCTTTCTGCTGGCATAGACCCTGAAAAAACTTGCATTTTTATTCAATCACAAGTGCCTGAGCTTTTTGAAATAACTTCATATTTTATGAACCTTGTGACGGTTGCAAGGCTGAAACGCAATCCAACTGTGAAAAGCGAAATTGCAATGCGAGGTTTCGAGAACACCCTTCCTGTAGGCTTTTTTTGCTATCCAATAAGTCAAGCAGCTGATATTTTGGCATTTAATGCAAACATAATCCCTGTTGGTGGTGACCAAATGCCAATGGTTGAACAAACTCGCGAAATCGCCTCATCATTCAATTCAACTTATGGCGAAGTTTTCACATTGCCAAAAGGCGTTTTGCCTGAAATAAAGGCTTGTGAGCGTCTGCCAGGAACTGATGGCAAGCTAAAAATGAGCAAATCTGTGGGCAATTGTATTTATTTAAAGGATAGCCCTGAAGAAATTAAGAAAAAAATAATGGGTGCATATACTGATCCTGATCATATAAAAGTAAGTGATCCAGGAAAAATCCAAGGCAACGTTGTTTTCACATATCTCGATGCATTTTGCACAGACGAACATTTTAAAAAATATTTGCCTGAATATAATAATTTGGAAGAATTGAAAAATCATTATAAAAAAGGCGGACTTGGCGACGTAAAAGTAAAATTATTTTTAAATAATGTTTTACAAGAAATTTTGACACCAATACGCGAAAAAAGGGCATTTTTTGAGCAAAATGTTGACAAAATATACGAAATGTTGTTCAAAAACTCTGAAATCGCTTCAAAAGAAGCCAGAAAAACTCTTGAAAAAATGAAAGAAAAAATGGCTTTAAATTATAAAACAATTTCAAAAAAATAAAAAGTTATTTCGCTTTTTATTTTTTTATAGTTTTAATTTTTATTTTTTTATCTAATCTTTTAATATATTTTTATTTTTTTTATTATTTTTTAATATATTTTTATTTTTTTTATTATTTTTTAATATATTTTTATTTTTT
>CARTDZ010000023.1 GCA_949067325.1 uncultured Eubacteriales bacterium
TGTGAATTTGATTGCGAGGAAGAAAGCCTTGCATTTTTGTATGCAAGGCTTTAAAAGGCCTTAAAATTTAAGGCCTTTGCTTTGGCTTGGAGGCCAAAGCCTTCCTCGCCCTTGGCCTTCGTCGAAGCTATTTTGTTTTAATTTATAGTTTTCACACCATAAACTTATTTCAAAAAAAATTTTATATCACAATCATTTTTCTTTATAAAACAAAGTCAGGCATAAAAAAAAGAGGAAGTTATCCTCTTTTAATTTTAAACCTATTTTTGCTGCAACAACACAATGATTTTTTCTCTAAGCTTGTCAATTAATTTTCTGTTTACTCGCAAAAGTATAAGCAAGATTATCGAGCAAAGGATTATTGTGAAGAAGGTTATCAAAAGTGTAGAATTGCAAGTCGAAATTGAAAAGAAATCAGGGAAGGCAATTATAGCAACGGTTATACCTATAAAGGACACAAAAATTGTAATAATTTTTATCATATTTTTAGAGAAGCACAACGAAACAAGATTTAAAAATCCAGTGTAGGTGAGTATAAGCACAGCTAAAGTGTGATATTCTGAAAAAATTTCAACATCATTTGGAACTAGTTTTGAATTGTAAATTGCCATCACAACCAAAACATTTATCAGCATCAGCATAGCACGTGGCAAAGCTCGCTTCATAACTTGTGGTATAAAATTGCCTTTGATTGGACTGTTGTTTGGAATGAAAGTAAGTATAAACGAAGGAACGCCAATTACAAAAGCTTCTAATAAGAACATATTTGAAGGGGTAAACGGATAACTTTTTCGCATAACAAGCGTAATAATCGTCAAAACAATAGCAAAAAATGTTTTCATAAGAAAGAGTGATGAAGAGTTTTGAACATTGTTTACAACCTGTCTGCCTTCTTTTACAACAGCTGGCAAAGATGAAAAGTTGCTCTCAAGCAAGACAAGCTTTGATATGCTTCTTGCCACTTCACTGCCGTCAGCCATAGCAATAGAGCAGTCAGCTTCTTTAAGAGCAAGGGTGTCGTTTACGCCGTCGCCAGTCATAGCTACTACATTGCCTTTATTTTTAAGTGCTTTTATAATAGTATATTTCTGCTCAGGTGTCACACGGCCAAAAACTGTAAATTGGTCAGCCATTTGCTCAACCTCTTTAAGCGAAGTGTTTTCAAGTGATACAAACTTGTCAGCGTTGTCAACTCCAACCCTTTGTGCAATCTTTGACACGGTCGCAGGGTCGTCACCAGAAATGATTTTTATTTCAACAGAATTGTCCTTAAACCATTGAATTGTCTCAATCGCATCTTGCCTTATCGTCTCTTCAAGCACTATGAAGGCGATGGCAGTAGAACTAGCACCACTCATCTTTTTATCAAAACTGTGTGTGCTTTCAGCAAGGCATAAAACGCGTAACCCTTTGCTTTGCTGCTGCGATATAAATTCTTTTTGTTCAACTGTGAGTTTGCAACCAATCATGGTTGTAGCTCCAAGAAAATAACATTTTTTATTGTTAAGCTGTGTTATTGAATATTTGCGTTCGCTAGAAAATTCCAAAACATTCAAAGCTTTCAAATCGCCATTTCGGCCAAACTCTTTGATAAGTGCATTCGATGTGGCATTCACTGATTTTTGGCTATTTAGCACACTAGAAAGGATTTTTGTGATAGTCGCCTTTCGCTGCTTGCCAAAAGTGACAAAGTCTACAACGTTCATAGTGCCGTCAGTGATCGTGCCTGTCTTGTCAAGACAAAGCACATTTGTTCGGGCTAGCATTTCAATTGAATAAAGGTCTTTTACAAGTGTCTTTTTTCGAGAGAGTTTTACCACGCCCACTGCCAAAGAAATGGTGATAAGAAGAAACATACCCGCAGGTATCATACTCGTCAAAGCGCCGCTCGTGCTTGCAACAATATCTTGAATAGTGTTGTTTGAAAGGGTGAACTCTTTTAGGAATGTCAAAACACCAATAGGTATAAGCGCAATGCCAATATATTTGATAAGTCGGTTGATGTCTTTGAATAGGTTTGAAGAAGGCGCCTTAAACTCTTTTGCTCTTTCCGCCATTTGGTGAATATAATTGTCTTTGCCAACCTTGTCGACCCTCGCTTTGCAAGTGCCAGAAACAAGAAAGCTTCCAGAAAGAAGTGGCATATCAACACTGCGTTCAATAGCGTTGGATTCACCAGTCAAAAGACTTTCATTTACTTCAACCTTGCCTTCAACAATAACGCAGTCGGTCGGAATTTGATTTCCATTTGTAAGAATAATGATATCATCAAGAGCAAGCTTTTCAGAAGGCACTTCCACAATCTCGCCATTGCGCAAAGTCTTTACGTGCGGCGTTGAAACTATTGAAAGCTTTTCAACTGTTATCTTGGCTCGTATCTCTTGAATAATAGCAATTGCAGTATTTGCCACAACTACAAAAACAAAAATAAGATCGCTATAAGAGCCTACAACCAAAAGTGCTACCGCAATGACAAGCCAAATAAGGTTAAAAAAAGTGCAAATATTTTTTACAAAAATTGAAAGATAAGATTTTGAAACTTTGGTTTTGGAAGTGTTTAAAAGCATTGATGAAGTGCGCTCAGCAATTTGCTCATCATTTAGGCCTGAATTTATGTCAGGATTGTAACGAACAACTTGCTTTTCAACTTTGTCTTCATCTATTTCTTGCTTTTTCTTAAAAAAACTTTTCTTTTTGACTTTTTCCTCTTTGATTTTTTTCATACTTGTCCTATATTATATTTTTGTCGTGCGATATTTATCTAAACCAATTATAGCTAAAAAAGTTAAGTTTTGTCAAATCAATGTTCAATAAAGTTGACAATATTTGTCAAAACGATTATGCTATAGCTATAATAGTGAATAATAAAAAACTATCGGAGGCTGAAAAATGCTTATAAACATTCCTGACAATTTGTCAAAACTTGCCCAACTTTTGCCAACAGAACTTTATGTGGTAGGCGGAAGCGTACGCAACGCTCTTATTGGCATCAAACAAGATGATTTTGATATTTGCAGCAAACTTAAGCCTGAAAAACTTGTGCAAATCTTGAGCGGAAGTGACTATCAAGTCAAAATCAAAAGCAAAAGCCTAGGCATTTGCAATATCACAATCGACGATGAAGTCTATGAATATGCAACTTTTCGCAGCGAAACTTATGGGCAAGGCGGATCTCATCAGCCAGAAAAGGTGGAATTTGTTTCAACAATTGAAGAAGACGCAAAGCGTCGCGATCTCACTTGCAATGCAATTTATTATGATATAAAAAATGACAAATTGATAGATTTCTATGGCGGAGTAGACGATATCAAACGCAAACTGCTTAAATCAATCGAAACACCAGATCAAGTCTTCTCTCACGATGGTGTAAGAATTTTGCGACTTTTTCGTCTTTCTTGCGAACTGGGCTTCAAAATAGAAAAAAATACCCTCGAAGCTGCAATCAAATATTCAAACAATATCCGCGACATAGCAGGGGAACGTATTACAAATGAGGTGACCCGTATCCTGCACAGCGATAGACGCTATCAAGGTCACTCAAAACCACATGCGTATATGAAAGCACTCAAGCTTTTCAACAAATATTCGCTATGGCCAGTTTTAGGTATCGACACGCCAAAAATCAAACTCAACATGGTCAAAAAGGTGGAACATCGTTCGCAAGGTCTTCTTATCGACCTTATCAACACTGTCGAGCCAATAAGCATTTCATATTATCTCAACCTTGTGCTTTCAGGCATGGGGCTTGGCAAAAAGTATGCCTTGAACACAATAAACATTTTGTCAGGCTATTATGACGCACTCAACAATCTTGACAACAAAAATTACTTTTTCAAATATTTTGACAACTTTCCTTCTATCTATCTTCTGCTCATTCACAAGTCAAAATATCTCGCAAACAAATATCAATTTTTCTATAAGTATATTATAAATCACAAGCTTGTCATAAGTTTAAAAGAACTTAAGATAAATGGAAACGATATTTCTGCAGCCTATCCAAAAGTGCATCAAAAACGCTTCAAGCCAATTCTTGAAAGCCTTTTGAGCGACGTGTTTGATTGCAAGGTTGAAAATGAAAAAGAGGCTCTTCTTGCAGCTGTAGAACAAAAACTTAAATATTTATAAAAAAAGACCCTAGAAACAAGGTCTTTTTTTTATAAAGAGAATTTTTCTTCGTTTTCTCTGTTTTCACCAAATAAGCTATTGTATCTTTCTAGCAAAACATTATTATTTTCAGGTATGGTTACTTTGTCACCAAAATATCTTACATTACTTAGTGAAACTGCATTGTTTCCAAATGTTACAGGTCCGCAAAACGCTTTTACAGGCTCAATTGAATAAGGGTTTATTTCACCAAAGTTTGTCTTGCCAGCAATAAATTCAATGTTGCAAAGATCGCCAAGCCAAGTTCCATCAAAGTTTGCGTCGCCAATAATAACAACTGGATCAAAACCTTCTCTAAAGAGGTCAGATGTTGTCACATTAGCAAAAACGACTTGATTGTTTTTGCACTCAAAATGGTTTGCAATTTGTTCGATGCATTTTTCTTGCAAATAAACCTTGTCAAAAAGCTTTTCAAAATCTTCGTCACGATATTCCTCATGATTAAACCAAAATGAAAAATCAAGAAGAAAATCAGTCACTAGCTCATCATGAAGATAGTCTTCAATGACGTCACACCAAAATTTGGCAGTATGTTTAGGTGTATATTTCATAAAAAACCTCCGTTTAGGCAAATTATATCACCCAAATATTCAAAAGTCAATACCTAAAATTTTTTAAATGTTAAATATAAAACAACTTAAATATTTTTGTCTTAAATTATTCATACTGATCAAAGAGGAAAAAGTATGAAAGAGAAAAACAAAAAGCAAGGTCAAGAAAAAAACTCAAAAGCCTTGCAAAAACAACAAAATCAGCTTAAAAATTTAAAAAAGAACGACAAAGTCGATAGCAGCAGCTCAAAAAAACAAGAAAAAGCAAAAAAAAGCAAGTCTTCTCTAGTTTGGCTTATGTCAATCGCAGTGCTTTGTGTAGCACTTCTTCTATTCTGTCAGTTCTTTTATGGCGACAATCTCACAGAAAATTCAGTCTTCTACAACAACACTCAAATAAATGGTGTTGACGTTTCAGGCATGACAAAGTCTGAAGCCAAGGCCGTCATTCAAGACAAAATGCTAGCAAACAAAGATGAAATATCACTTACCCTTACTGACGGCTCGCAAGAATGGACGCTAAATGGCAGCGACTTTGAAGTGAAAGGTGACATCGAAGAGGAAATATCGCGTGTTATGAGCTATGGTAGAACTGGAAATATTTTTGCCAAAAAAAAGGTGGCAAATGACATCAAAAAAAATGGACTTGACGTAAATATATCCTACAAAAACATTTTGGGCGGCGTTGAACAAAAACTTGAAGATATAATAGCTCAAGTCGAACAAAAAGCAATTGCTTCAAATATAGTTTTCAATCCTGATCAAAGCCAAATGTTTACACTTTCTGACAGCCAAACTGGCAAACTAGTTGACCGCGATCAACTTCATGACCTTATCGACCAAAGCCTTGAAACCTTTAGCGGAAGGGTGGAAATACCTTTTGTAGAAGTGATGCCAGAAGTGGATATGCAAGGCCTCATAGAGCAAATTGGTCTCCGCTCAAGCTTTTCAACAAACTATTCAACTTCATCTATAGATCGCAAAACAAATGTCAAAAAAGCTCTTTCAGCTTTCAATGGCATGGTGGTTGAACCAAATGAAACCGTTTCTTTCAACAAAACAACGGGCCCTCGCACAGTTGAAAATGGTTACAAAAAGGCAAATATAATCGTAGGCGGCGTATATGTCTCAGGTGCAGGGGGCGGAGTTTGTCAGGCTTCAACAACGCTTTACAACGCACTTCTTCTTGCTGATATGGAAATCATTGAGGTCAATCATCACTCTCTTCCAGCGTCTTACGTTCCACTCTCTTTTGACGCAATGGTCAGTGAAGGCTATTCAGACCTTGTATTTAAAAATTCGTCAAACAATGCTATCTATATCAAGGCTTATGGCGATGAAAATGAGGCTCATGTCGAAATTTATGGCCTGCCAATTGATGATGGCGTAACTATAAGAACGCGTGCAGAACTTGTCAAAGTGCTTGGCCACAGTGGCGACAAAATCATCTCAGACACAAGTGGAGAATATTCAAATCACGTTCTTTACAAAGGCGAGTATTATCGCGTAAAATTTCCACGTGAAGGGTATGAAAGCAAAGGATATATTCAATATCTAAAAGATGGTGAGGTGGTAGAAGAAAAACTTGTTCGTCACGATCACTATGCTTCACAAGGTGGCATAATAGTAGAAGGCACTGAAAGTATTGGCGAAGGCATGGCACTTCCAACTTCAAACGTAAACTTTATTCCACCACAAAAGGTGACAAAGCAAACCACTGAAAGCGTCAAAAACAAACTTGAAAAAACAAATCCAAGTGCATATAATCCTTAAAAAGGAACAAATCTTTGTTTGTTTTAATATTCCTTTCAAAATTCTTAAACTTCATAAAATATCACATCAAAAATGTGGTATTTTTTTCTTCTTGCAAAAACATAATAGATTGTATGAGTGAAGTAAAAGAACTTTCCAAAAAGAAAAAAGTCCTGCGAAGCATATTGGTTGTTATGTCGATCATATTAATAATAGGTCTAGTTTTTATTTTGCTATATTTCACTGGTTGGTGGGAAGAGCTTAACTCTGTCACAAAACTTAAAAATCTTATTCTTGGTCTAGGTTTTTGGGGACGATTTGTTTTTGTGCTTTTGCAGTTTTTGCAGGTGACATTTATTCCAATCCCGTCACCAGTATTGATTATCGCAGGCTCTGTCATTTTTGGGCCATTGCAAGCAAGCCTTCTCTCATTTGGTGGCATACTTTTGGGCAGCGGTGTGGCGTTTTTTCTCGGCCGTGTGTTTGGCAGAAAACTTGTTACATTTATGGTAGGGGAAGAAAGTGCAAAAAAGTGGACAAAAACTTTAAGCCACGGCAAATATTCCTTTGCTGTGATGATGCTTCTGCCATTTTTTCCTGACGACATTCTTTGCCTAGTTGCGGGGCTTACAAATATGAGCTGGGGCTATTTTATGGCTGTGCAGTTTATTGCAAGACCAATCGGAATTTTGACAACAGCCTACTTTTCAAGCGGCGAGCTTATACCATATCACGGCTGGGGCTTGATTGTCTGGGCGGTGATAATCGTGGCAGCTGTTGCCATCATCTATCTCACAACAAAATACAATGACCGCATCGAGAGGGCTCTTGACAAACTGTTAAAAAAACAAAAAAGCTAGGCCTGTCGCCTAGTTTTTTGTCAAAAATTTTATAACTGCACATTATTGTAGCTGCAGATTATTATAATTGCAATTTATTGTAGCTGTACATTATCATTGAATATTATTATAGCTGTATATTATTACTATTGCAAGATGTCAAAGGGTGACCCACAATTTGTTGAAAAGCATTTTCAATATGTTCTATATTCTGCTCATGCAAGCCATAATGGCTGCTTATCGCAAGTTCGACATAATAATCTTTGTCAAAGTTGTTCTCTTTTGCAAGTTGGCAATAAGCTTTGATCAAATCAAAAATGTTTTCTTGACTTAACCCCTTTGTATTAAGTGCAAAAAGAGTAATATGTTTATCATTTTTTGTTTGACACATAATGTCAGTTATGCATTCAAGTTGTTCTTTTGTAAAATGATAATGTGCTGCATTTGACCAGTAAAATGCAAAAAGATAAAAATCAATAGCAAAACAACTTAAATCTTCCTTTTTCTTTTGCAAGGTTGCAAGCTCATCTTTAAAATCTTTTATTGAATTGATTATAAATTGTTCTTCTTTATTCATACAAATACCTCTTAAAAAATGATATCATAAAAGTTAAAAAAGTCAAGTGCTTTATTAATTTTTGCAAAACTTCAAATATACAAAATCATGCCTTTTGATATCATTTTTGGCGTAATATTATTTGCAAGCAAGATATAAGTTGGATTTACACCAAAATTTTGCGCAATAGAAGAAAGGGTGTCGCCTTCTTCTACAAAATAAATTCTATTTCTTTCAAGTTTCATAAAAACCTCCAATTCACTTTTATTGTATTATTTTGACACTTTAATAATACATATATAAACGAAGGAGATTTTATGAAATCACTTTTTAAAACGGTAGCACTTATCACTTTTTTCTCAATTCTTACACGAATTGCAGGCTTTTTCTTTAGGATATATCTTTCACGTGTCATTGGCGCGGAAGCACTTGGTATGTATCAGGTTGCCTCCTCAATCTTTATGGTGCTTTTGACTGTTGTCTCAAGTGGAATTCCACTTATCATTTCACGTATGGGCGCAGCGTTTAGAGCAAAGAAGGAATTTAAAAAAGAAGCCGCACTTACTGCCACAGCGCTTGTTTTTGCACTTGTTATTTCAGTAATACTTTGCCTTGTAGTATTTCTTTTTAGAAGCCTTTTCTCAAAACTTTTCACTGACGAACGTTGTATGCAAATCCTCATAATACTTCTTCCTTCACTTGTCTTTTCAGCAGTGTATTCAGTTTTTCGCGGGGCTTTGTGGGGGCAGGGTAATTATTTTGCACTTTGTATAAGCGAACTTTTTGAACAAGTCGTTCGTATCTTTGTCTGCGTGCTTATGGTAGGCAGCACAATGAGCGTGCTTGAAAATGCTTTGTCAGTAGGTTGGTCAATGTCAATAGCTTGCATTGCTTCAATGATTTTTGTAATTCTTCTTTTCTTCATTTATGGCGGCAAACTTAAAAAACCTTCAGGCAAAATCTTCAAGCCACTTTTCAAACAATCAACGCCAATCACAAGCATACGTATTGCAGGCTCTTTTATTCAACCACTCGTCGCACTCATTATTCCAGCTCGCATGATGGCTATAGGTTATACAAGCTCGCAAGCACTTTCACTTTATGGCGTAGCAGTAGGCATGACACTGCCACTTCTCTTTGTGCCAACTACAATAATTGGCTCACTATCCACGGCTCTTATTCCAGATGTGTCAACTGCCGTCGCACAAGGCAATCAAAAGCACGTCGAAAATCGCGTTCGCACCTCAATCGTCTTTGCACTCTTTGTCTCAGCACTCTTTGTGCCTGTGTATATGGGAGTGGGCGAAATTGCAGGCCTATTTCTTTACAACAACGCTCTTTCAGGCTCGCTTCTAGCAAACGCAGCTTGGATAATGGTGCCAATGGGCATAACAAACATCACATCAGCACTTCTCAACTCACTTGGCATGGAAGTCAAATCATTCATCAATTATTTTATAGGCTCAATCTTTCTCTTTATCGCACTTTGGCTGCTTCCTCCGCTTGTAGGCATAAATAGCCTTGTCTGGGGAATGGGCATAAGCTTTCTTGTCACAGCAGTCCTTAATACAATCATGCTAAAAAAGAAAACAAAACTCATGCTCGGTCTACTAAAACCAATCACACTCCTCACAATTCTCATCGTGCCTTGTGCCGCTCTCACAGCTTTTATAACCAGTCTCGCTTCAATAGTCTTTCCTCAATTTATCACTCTTTGCATAGGTGGTGCGACTGGCGTGACAACTTTCACTCTTCTTTGCGGAGTTTTCAACCTTATAGATATCAAATCATTTATGATAACAACTTCCAAACGCCTCAATCTCGACAAGATAGCCCTAAAACTAAAAAAGAAAAAAACATAAATATTTTTTTGGCCTTTTGTCAATAATAAGGCTATGCTTACAATAATAATTCGTTCAATAATCATCTATCTCATTGTGCTTTTGGTGTTTAGGCTTATGGGCAAACGCCAGCTTGGCCAAATGCAACCTTTTGAACTCGTCCTTACACTTATCATCGCTGACCTTGCCACAATACCAATGGCGGAAGTTTCAGTGCCAGTTCTTCATGGCATAATTCCGCTTTTGACTTTAGTCGTTCTTCACTTTCTCCTCACCTTGCTTACCAAAGCAAGCACGTGGTTTTCAAAAGTGGTCAGCGGCAAGCCAGTGATTATCATAAATCCAAAAGGTATAGACTACAAAGCCATGAAAAACCTCAACCTCTCAACTGATGACCTTTTTGGTGCCTTGCGAGAATGCGGATATTTTTCAATTGATCAAGTTCAATACGCTATTATGGAAACAAACGGCAAGGTTAGCATCATGCCAAAAGCTCAAAATGCCCCAGCCACAAATGCAGACCTTAAAATTAAAACGACAGAAAGCTTCTTGCCAATAACACTCATCAGCGAAGGCAAACTTATGAACGAAAACATAACTCTCGCAGGCCTTGACGAAAAATCAGTGCAAAAAATCGTTGAAAAAGAAGGCGGCGGAAAAATAAAAGAAATTCTCCTTCTCACTGTTGACAAAACAGGCCAAAGCTATATCCAAACTATGAAAGGAGAAGGAAAAAGCTTTCAAACAAAAGAGGTGGGGGCATGAAAATACTGCACTATATAAATTTTGCCCTTATCATAGCCTTTCTTATAGCCATCTGCGTCGCAGAAGAAGTGATAGTTTCATCTTCACTTCGTCAAACTCAGCAAGACTGTCTTTTTATCGAAGCGGCTATTGAAAGACTAGATAATGTAAAAAATACAGAAATAGCACTCATGGTCGACAATCTTGAATATGATTGGAAAAACAATGAAAGCAATATGTGCTATCTCGTCAACCACAAAAGCGTGCAAGAAATAGGGCAGGAGATAGCCAAACTCAAACTCTACATCGCAAGCGATGACGTTGACAATTTTAGAGTAAGTATTGAAGTTATCAAGTTCTATTGCCACAGCTATCTACATTTTATGGGCGCAAATTTTCACAACGTTTTATAATGAAAGTGCCTTAAGAGCAAACGCAAAATTTTTTCTCAAAATCTCTTCAAAACACAACATATAAAAAAACATGGCTCTTTTTAGCCATGCTTTTATTTTTCTTTGCAAAATTCAATTTTTACTACTTTCGCTTACCAAACTTTTTCTTTCTTTTTTGCAACAACAATGATGACAATCACTATGATGATAAGCAGCACAGCTCCGCCAACAATCCACCAAATTATGTCCATGCTGCTTATACGATTGCCAGTTTCAACAGACAAAACATTGCTTCTTATGCTTTCAGTAGCGCCAACAGGTGTAAGTTCGCAATAGATCTCCCACTTGCCTGCCAAATTGTTGCTTTCAAAAATAAAAGTTGTGCCAGTTCTTGTATAACTCTCATTCCAAATAGCGTTGTTATAGCCTTCGCCCATATCGCTTGGCGTCAAAACAAACTTCTTGCCGTCAATGGTTTCGCCACGCACATACCACTTGAGAGTGTCGACATCAATGTATTCGATGTTCTCATTTGTAATCTTGCATTCATAGGCGTTTATAAGCCCAGTTTGTGAAGAAATGATCTTTGCTTGAATGCTTGGCTCGCCATCAAAAACAGAAGGGTCAAGGCCAAAATGAGAAGATGAATTTGAAACATTTATAGTAGTTTCATCTTGTGCATAAAACTCAATTGAAAATCTATAAATGCCCCAGCCAAAACATTGGTTTTTGTTGACCTGCTGTGAACCATCTTCTGCAGCGTCAGAAGCAAAAGTTTTGAGCTTGTCAGTAATGTTTTCTTTAAGCGTTGCAATGTTAAGCAAAATATTTTGAAGAGATGAGATTTCACTTATCTCTTGCTTATCAGTATATAAGTTTACATACTTGTATTGAGTATGGTCAGTAAAGTGTGTCAGTCTGCTGGTATATTCATTTACATATTCAACTTTGATGTTGTACATAAAATTGCCATTCTCATTTTTGCTAAGCTTGCCGTCAGCTGCTTTAACAATTGCTTCACTATTAAACGCAATCTCAAAAACCTTTGCGTCTTGCCAATTGTATTTATAAAGACTGCCTTCTGAAAAACTTGTCACAGGCGTGCCACGAAGAGCGTTGTTATTGGCATCTAAAATACGCACTTCAATAGGTTGATTTGTCACAAATTCATTTGCCGCAGAAGAAGATATTGGCAAAGCGACAAAAAGAGAAAGGCAAATCGCTATAAGCCCCAAAAAAACAAAAAGTAGATTTGAAAGTTTCAAAGTTTTCATCGTCATCTCCTTTATACCATGATATTTTAACACAAAACTCGACAAAAACCAAAGAATTCGACATAAAAAACAAATTTATATCTATTTTTGTTTGCCCTTAAATTATTGTTGACAAAAAAAAGATAAAAATATATAATTTTTATATGGAAAATCAAACTATAGACGTCATGATTGCAAAAAATCAAATAGCAATCGACTTTGACGCAATTGAAAAATTTGAAGAAGAGGAAGAAAGTTCAATCTTGCCAAAAGGCCTCGTCAACGCACAAAACCTCGATTGGATAAAAGAAGAGGTGCTTTTTGTGGGCATAAAAACCACAAGAAAGCAGGGGCAGCCAAACATTTCAGAAATCAAAATCTGCGGAAAAACTTGCCTTGAATGGCTGATGCTCGCAGGTTCTGGTTGTGAAAATATTATCATAAATGACCCGCAAGAAGACCTTATCTCCGCGCTCAAACAAATCAAAACTGACAAAAAATTTATCGCGGTCTTCTATGATGAGACGCCACTTGTCGATGTTGGCCTCTTTCAAAAAATAATGTGCCACTTCACAAAAACAGGCCTAAACGCTCTCAGCCTTCCTCGCGGTTATGTATTTCGTCGCGACTTTCTATTTTGCATTGAAACTTTTGCTTCGCCTTGCCTAAATCAGTTTGACGAAAGGGCGTTTACGCTCGCAACGTCAAGCGTGGCAATAAACGAAATTGCAAACGTTCTCTACAAAAAAATCAAAAACTTTCATCTTAAAAATGGTGTAATTCTCATGGGCAGCGAAACAATTTTTATCGACGGCGATGTGGAAATTGAAAGCGGCACTATCATCTATCCAAACAATATCATAAAAGGCCAAACGGTTATTGGCAAAAATGTAATACTAGAAAGCGGAAATATTATTGAAGACAGTATTATTTCAGATGAATGTTATATAAGTGATGCTTTTATTCAAAAAAGCAAGATTGGCTCAAGGCTTGATGTGACAGGGGAACATATTGTCAATCAAAGTCTTTAAATATCAATTATGATAGCAAAAAAATGAAAAAGAGGAATTATGATTTTAATTGTTGGACTTGGCAACATAGGCAAACAATATGAAAAAACCTATCACAACATTGGCTTTATGGTGGCAGACAAACTGGCACAAATTCTTGGCCTCAAGTTTGGCAAAGAAAAAGACAAGGCGCTTTCTTGTGAAGGCTTTTATAATGGCCAAAAATTGACAATAATAAAACCAACAACATATATGAACCTTAGCGGCCAAGCAGTTTCCCTTTATAAGAAAAAAAACAAAGAAGCTCGCATAATCGTCGCTGTCGACGATATAGACCTTCCTGCTGGCAAAATTCGCTATCGCGAAAAGGGTAGCGGTGGCACTCACAATGGTCTTCGCTCAATTGTTTCATATGTGGGCGAGGATTTTGAACGCGTTAAAATAGGCATTGGTCGCGATGAAAAAATTGACCTTGCTGACTATGTTCTTTCAAAAATAAAAGACACAAAACTTATTGAAGAAGCAGTCGAAAGTGCTGCCAAAATGATATTGGAGAAGATTTGAGCGGAATAGACAAAAGACTTGAGCGTATTTTATCTTTCAGCCATATTTCAGGTCTTGGTGATGGCGAAAAAGTGATCTTAAGTGGGCAACTTGCTCACGCAATTTTTTTGTGTCCTGACTTTGTCTCAGCTGGCAAATATAAACGTGGAATTGAAGCTTTGGGCAAGACGTGCCAAATAATAACTTCTGCTCGTGAAGGCAAAAACCAAAACGATAAAAATATTTTTTCCTTTATAAGCGGCATAACTTCTTACCTAAGCGGGCAAACAAACGTGCTGCTCGTTTTGCCATGCTCAGCACTTGTCAAGTTTGATGTTGAAAGCTTTTTAAACCCAATCAAACTCACAACTGGCAAAGAATACAACATTGAAAAATTGACCTCTTTTCTTGCTCAAAATGGATATGAAAGAGTGGAACTCGTTGAAACTGCTGGCCAGTTTGCTCTTCGCGGTGACATACTGGATATATTTTTGCCAAACCAAGAAAATCCAGCAAGAATAGAGTTTTTTGATGAATTAATCGAAAAAATTTCATATTTTGACCTTCAAAACATGAAAAATCAAGGTTCACTGCAATATATTTCAGTCTTTCCATGCCAACTTCCGTTTGGCGAAGATGACGTCTTTTCGCTTGGCGGCTATCGTATAATTGACCAACCAAAACGCATAAATGACGAGTTTTCTCTTCTTCTAAAAAGCTATCAAGCCCTTTCAGATTTTCAGCCTGATGATTATACTGAATTTGACGGATATCTAAATCAAGCGGATATAATTTTTGACAATAGTGGCCGCCTTGAAAAGGGCATTGACACAACCTATCAAAACAAAACTATAGGCTCACGAAGCTATCTTACAGACTTCATGGCACTCAAAAACGATGTGCTTTCATTTTTAAACCTAGGCTGCGGCGTTGTGCTTTTTGCAGGCAATGACAAAAACAAAGAGCGTCTTTTTGCCTTCCTTTCTGAAAATTCGATAAGGTTTTATGACTACGAAAATGATGTCTTCGAAAAAGGAAAAATCTTTGTCTCAAATTTAGCTTTTCCATATAGCTTTTCATTTCTAAAAGAAGGCATTATCGCAATCGGCTGTGACAACATCTTCAAACAAAGCATTTCAAAATTTTCAAAAGGCAAACATTCTGTCTTTTATCTGCCAAAACTCAACGACTATGTCGTTCACTCTTTTCACGGCATAGGCAAATGCACTGACATCAAACGCATGAAAATAGGCGATTATGAAAAGGACTATTTTGTCATTGAATACAAAAATGGTGGCGTGCTTTATCTTCCAAGCGAAGAGGCCAACACCATTTCAGCATATATAGGCGGCGAGGAAGTGCCACGCCTGTCTTCACTTGGCGGGGCTGAATTTTCTAGGCTTAAAAACAAAGTCAAGTCAAGCCTCAAAGAAATGGCAATTTCTCTCACTGAAGTATATAAAGAACGTCAAAACAGCAAAGGCTTTGCCTTCAAGCGTGATGAATATCTAGAAAAACAATTTGCTGACGCTTTTGGCTTTCAAGAAACGCCTGACCAGCTCAAAGCAATTGCAGAAATTGACAAAGATATGCAAAGTGACAAAATTATGGATAGGCTAGTTTGCGGTGACGTTGGCTATGGCAAAACTGAAGTTGCACTTCGTGCCTGCTTTAAGTGCGCTTACAATTCAAAACAAGTGTGCCTGCTTTGCCCAACCACAATTTTGTCAGAACAACATTACAAAACCGCAAAAGCAAGGCTTGAAGGCTTTGGTATAAAGGTGGAAGTATTAAACCGCTTCAAAACGCCAGCGCAAGCAAAATCAATACTCGACCGCCTCAAAAACGGCGATATAGATATGATAATAGGCACACATCGCCTTCTTGGCAAAGATGTGGTGTTCAAAGACCTCGGCCTACTTGTGCTAGACGAAGAACAACGCTTTGGCGTCGAAGATAAAGAAAAGATAAAAAACAACAAAAGAAATATCGACGTGCTTTCTCTTTCAGCAACGCCAATTCCAAGAACGCTCAATATGTCTCTCTCAGGCATACGCGACATTTCAATTATTGAAACGCCGCCTAGAGAACGCCTGCCAATTCAAACGTACCTTGCTGAGCAGTCAGACGAACTTATAAAAGACGTACTTTCTCGCGAACTAGCTCGCGGCGGCCAAGCATTTGTCATTTACAATCGAGTGGAAGATATTGAAGAATTTGCGTCGCATATCCGTCGCCTTGTGCCAGAAGCCAAGGTGGGTGTCGCTCACGGGCAAATGAATGAAAAAACACTCGAAAACATAATCTCGCGTATGTTTGAAGGTGAGTATAATATCATCGTTTCAACGACGCTTATCGAAAACGGAATTGACCTTCCTTCAGCCAATACCATGGTGATAATCGACGCAGATAGACTTGGCCTTGGTCAGCTTTATCAAATTCGCGGTCGAATAGGCAGAAGTGATAGGCTTAGCTACGCCTATCTTACCTATGTCAAAGACAAACTGCTCACGCCAGAAGCCTACAAACGTCTTGAGGCGATAAAAGAATTCAGTCAGCTTGGCAGCGGCTTCAAAATCGCAATGCGCGACCTTGAAATACGAGGGGCGGGCAATATTTTTGGTAAAGAGCAGCATGGCCACATAGCCAAAGTGGGCTATGATATGTTTGTAAAACTCTTAGACGAGGCAGTAGGTGAAATCCAAGGCCAAAACAAAGAAAAAGAAAATAATGTCAAACTTGAAGTGACGCTTGACGCCTTTATCAGTGAAGAATATATCTCTTCGAGCGACGAGAGAATAGTATTCTATACTCGAATAAGCGAAATAAAGTCACTTGAAGAATACAACGAAGTTCTCAAAAGCCTACTTGACGCTTTTGGGGCAGTGCCAAATGAAGTTGAAAACCTTTGCCTTCTTGCTCTTATCAAAAACCTCGCTGTAAGTTTTGGTATAACAAAAATCACTATAAATCAAACAAAATGCACTCTCACCCTTGAAAAACGAGAGGATATAATAGACCCACGCCTTGCAAAAGCCATGACGCAATATGGCGGACACTTGGCCTTTGATAGCTTTGCAAAAATCAACTTTGACAAAATGATGTCAGTCAAAGATAAAGTTAAAAATATACTTTCAATGCTTCTTGAAGCAAAAAATAACTAAGAATTTGCAAATCACATCAAAAACGCTTGAAATTTGTGTTTGATTTGTATTATAATTGACTATAATCAAGAAATAAACGGAGTAAAAATGAAAAAAAGAATAACAGGACTTTTACTTTGCCTCATGCTATTTTGCTCAACCATTCTTGCTGGCTGCTCACTTGTCACAAAAGATATGGCAAAATATCTTTCAACCAAGGTGGTAGAGCTGGAACTTAAAGATGGCGGCGGACAAATGTCAATCACCAAAAAAGACCTCATCACAGCATACAACAGCTATGGCTATTATTATCTGCAGTCAGGCTACTCAGCAGAGCAGGCACTTGACCAAACGATAGAACTTCTTATTCGTCGTCGCATAACAATTGCACAGGCTGAAAAATTCTATCCAACTCTCACTGAAAAAGAAAAGACTTATCTTTGGACGGAAACTAGCAAGGCGCTCGATGAAAACTTTAATGATTACCTTGACAAGGTGCTTGGCAAAACAGATTCATCATCTTCATCAGATAGTGACCAAATCAAGTTTGATGGCTATACCAAAAATGCTAGGCTAGAACAAGAGGGCAATTCTTTTAAAATAAAAATTGAAAAAACTCCTTCACAAATCATAGATGAATTTAAGTATGATGTTGCTCGCGACTATGACAAAAAAGAAGACAAAGAAATTATTTATACAAACTTTATCAAAAATGTAAATGACAGCAAAAGCGACAACCAAGCAAAAGCACTCAATGACTATTACAAGGCACTTCTAAAAAATGAAGAAGGCCAAAAGCTTTCAGAAGATCGCTCTTCAGTCTTTGCAAGAGAAATTGATAGGCTCTATACAGTGGTGTATGAAAACTATATGATTGAAAAATATCAAGAATATTACACCTACGACGAGTCAAACGACGCAAATATCACAGCAAAACAAATAGTAGACCTTTATGCAAGCAAAGTTCGCTCTTCCTATACAAAATATGAAGTCGAAAATGTGACAACCTATGACAACGACATGAAAAGTGGCGCAAACAGAATCTACTATTACAAAGATGAAGGCACAAAGTTTTTCAAAGTAGCTCATATTCTCTTCAAATTCACAGACGAACAAACTGCAGAATACAAAGCGATTGAAGAAGCCTTCAAAACAGGCGAAATTTCAACTGAGCAAGAAAAACAACAAAAACTTGACGCACTTTATAGTCGTGTAGTTCCAACCGCACGCGAAAAAAATGATGATGGCGTTTATGTAGAAAAAGAAAACAAAGCAGGCTTTGAGTCAAACGCTCAAATGCTTCGTGACTATATAGCATCTGAAGTCGCAAAAGGTCAAACTCCATTTGAAAAAGCAGATATTTTCAACGAACTTATCTATAAATACAACGAAGACCCAGGTATGTTCAACCCAACAGATATCTATACAATCGGAGTTGATAGCGAAGGCAATGCTGTTTCAAACTTCGTTGAAAACTTCAACAAGGGCGGTATCGCACTCTACAACAAGGGCAATGGCCAAATCGGAGATATCTCAGACCTTGTTTACACTGAAAATGGCATACACGTAATGTTCTACGCAGGCCCAATTCAAAACATCTTTTCAGTGACGTCAAACAGCTTCACACTCGATGAAGGCGCAGTTAGCGTTCTCTACAACACAAGGGCAAATATTCTTCTTGACAAAACCCTTTTCGACAGCCTTTATGACGAACTTGTTTATGACAACTATGCAGTTTTTGAAAATCTGCAAATGAACGAACTTAAAAATCAATACAACATCACAAAATATCCTGATCGTTATAAAGATTTGATCTAGTTTTCAAAAAAATACAAAAAAACACCTTTGCAATTTGACAAGGGTGTTTTTTTTGGCTATACTATTATCATGAGCGGCAAAGAAAAGCAAAATATCAAAGCCCAATCCTCGCAAAAATCTTCTTCACAAAAAGGTGAGGCTGCTTTTCTTGAGCCATTGTTAAACAACCAAAACGAGCAGAATAATCAAGAAATAAAACTTAAAACAAAAGAAAATATAGATAAAGACAAAAAAAGCGAAACAAATTCTCAAAATTTAAAAAAATCAAGAAAACGCCTTACAAAAAAGGAAAATCTTGAAGAGGCTGTGTCGCAGAACGAAAAGGAGCAACTAGAAGAAAAGCAACCTCAA
>CARTDZ010000024.1 GCA_949067325.1 uncultured Eubacteriales bacterium
GTAATTAACAACACGGGCGATATTGAATTGCATAGAAATGTTAGTAATTTTTCCACAATTAGTTTGACAGACTTATTGTTTGGACCTTCCGAATCATACGCAGATTCATGTTTATCAAATAGCAACATAGAAGCAAATGTGCTTTATATGTGGCAAAGTTTGATTGCAGATGAAAATATTCAAAAAACTTTAAATTGCATATATTCCTCTTCTACTCCAAAGAAACAAAAAAGTTATTTAAGCTCTCAAATAAAAAGTGAATTTTTTAAAAATCTTTTAAGAGGTTACTCTTCTTTCACAGAAACAACGTTTGAAAATAACAAACCATCTGACGTATATCACTATTTTGATAAAGAGATTCATACCATTAACATAAGATAAAATGCTTAGTATTAAATATTTTTTTGAAGCATGCCAGTAAAAATGCTTGCGACTTGCAGGCATTTTTTGTTGTTCTATATAAAAAAACAAAGACAGAAAAGCTCTGTCTTTTTTATTTTAAAATTTAGCTCAACCGTTTGGTTGAGTCTAAGACTTTTTTGTTTTTTTATGCTATTATCCTTTTAGATCACAAAAGGAGGAATATATGATAGATAGAAAAGATTGTGAATTTTATTATCAACATTATGGCTATAGCAGCAAAGATAACTGGCTTCACCCTGTGAATTGTGCGCATTGCAAGCTTAAAGTAAAAAACAAGACTTGCAAGGATTGTCCAAATTTTGAGCCAAGACTTGCTGATGAAAAGGAAGTCATTTCAATCCTCAACAGCTTTTTAAACGTTGAAGACCATTTGAAAGAAATAAAACGCCGCATCAAAAAATTAAAGTTAAAATAAAAACACCCCTGCACTTAGAGGTGTTTTTTTGTTTGAGATTTTAGCAATACAATTTTCTGACAATGAAGTTTATTGTGCGAACTGGAAGAAGGCGGATAAGAAGTGGCACGCACTTATACCAAAAGCCGACAACGACCTTAAGTTTTGGGCGCTTCTTTTCAATTTGTTTGACAATAACTTTTGCCACGCTTTCTGGGCCTTTGCCAGTGCGTTCGTCTTTTTCAACCTTTTCGATTGAGCGTTTCACTGCCTTTGCATAATTTTCATCAGCGTCTTCTTTTTGCATAATGCGGTTTTGAGTGAAAGATGTGTTTACATCACCAGGAAGAATGGCTGTGACTTTTATTCCAAAAGGCCTAACTTCATTTGCCAATGCACGAGAAAAGATTTCAACGCCTGCTTTGGTAGCTGAATAGACCGCTTGAAAAGGAAGAGGAATTATTCCACCAACAGAAGAGATGTTGATGATACGACCTTTTGTTTGTTTGAGATAAGGTATCGCAAGTGCAGAGAGTGACATAACGGCTGACAGGTTTGTGTTGACAAGGGCGTAGATAGCTTTTGGGTCAGTTGCCGAGATTGCACCGCCTATGCCATAACCTGCATTGTTGATAAACACGTCGATCTTGCCTTCTTGATAATGTATTTGCTTAAGTATTTCTGCCACATTTTGCGTGTCATTGACGTCTGAGAGGAAGTTTTTAAAGTTTAAATTCTCCTCACCGTCTGATCTGCTTATGCCATAAACTTTATAGCCCTTGCCCAAAAGCATTTTGGCTGTTGCGAGGCCTATTCCGCTTGACGCGCCTGTGATGACTACAACTTTGCTACGTTTGACTTTTGACATGAATTCACCTTTTATTTAACCTTTCTCATGCAGCCAACAGCAAGTGAGCCGCTGCCAATATGGCATGAAACTGAAAGTGAAAGTGGGTCTACCCATTTTAGTTCCACATTTGGCAATTCTTCCTTCACCTGCCTTGCAAAGTCTTCAGCTTTTTCACGGCAGTTTGTGTAGGCACAAGCCACCACCATTTCACCTTTTGCGACGAGGTCAGAAAAGCGTTCTTGCAAATCTTTTTTTATGGCCGCTATCATTTTTTGACGAGCGACTTTTTCGTTCATAACCTTTGCGAATTGGTCAAGTTTGCCGCCTTGAATTTGAAGGACTGGCTTGATTTTGAGAAGTGTGCCAATTGCTGCTGCGGCTGGGGTTACGCGGCCACCTTTTTTGAGATATTTGAGTGTGTCAACCATGATGTAAATGCTGGAGTCAGCCTTTGTTTTGAGAAGGTAATCTTTGATTTCAGCTCCGCTTTTGCCCTCTTTTGCAAGTGTCAAAGCGTCAAGGCAGGATTGTTTTTGTGTGATAGATATGCGGTGATTGTCAACGACATGGACACGACCGTCATAGCCTTTTGCGAAGTTTGTAGCAGTTTCGCAGGACATACTAAGTGCGCTTGACATTGGAATATGCACAACCTCATCATATTTTTTGAGGAGGTCGTCCCAAAGTTCAGTTATGCCGCCTATGCTTGGCTGAGATGTGGATATGTCAGCGTCTTCTGCCAGTTTTTGATAAAACTCTTCTTGGGTAAGATTGATGTCTTCAAAATATTCTTCATCATTTACAATAAATGGCATTGGCACAACATAAAGGTCGCCAAGTGACTTTGCCTCTTTTTGTGATATGCCTGAATTGCTATCAGTGACTATTGCTATTTTTTTCATTTTTCTTTCTTCCTTTTGAATGCTTTATTTTTTATTTGCTTTTGATAGGGCTTTTGTATTTTTCTTTTCAGTTTTTACCCTCACCTCTTTTGTGTTTTGCTTTTGTTGTTTTGCAACCACTTTTTACGTTCTAGTCTTTCTTTTTTCTTAAGCTGCATATTTGCTTTTGAAATTTTTATTTCGTTTTGGTGAGCTTTTCGAAGAGCTTTTTTTACATTTGCTCCAACTTTCTTGTAGTCTATTGTTGCAATATACTCGTCGTCAAATTTTGCTTCTGGCTGAGACAGAATAAGATTTGCAAGTTCCGTGATGCCATCACGCCTAAACTTTTCAAGTTTTTCTATAATAGGTTTTCGCGCCTCTTCACTCATAAGTCTTTCAAGGTGAGAGACCAGCTCTTTTTTATTTTCAAACGAGCATGCAAAGCCTTTGCCTTCAAGGTAGTCAAGATTGTATTCTTCTTGAGCAGGAAGCTCACGTGTAACTACAAAAGGCAGTTTTTTGTTGATAATTTCTGTAGCGGAAGTTCCGCCAAGCTTGTCGACAATAACATCTGCCGCGCTCATATATATATCAACCTTGTCAGTAAAGCCCACATTGCATAGCTTGATGTTTTTAGGCAAAGTTTTTTTCATTTTTTCAACTTTATCAAAGCCTACTTTGTCACGACCGTTTATGAGGATTACTTGTGCGTTTTTCTTGAACCCGCTCGCGATCCATTCAAAAATTTTTGCTCCGCCGCCCCAGTGGCCGCCGCCCATCATGATCATTATGGTATATTCATCTTCATCAAGTCCCAAGGCCTTTCTTGCCTCTTTCTTATCAACTTCATTGAAAAATTTGCCGTTGACTGGAATGCCTGTTGGCACCAACTGCTCTTTTGAAAAGCCCTCATTAACACATTCTTCTATAAAATCCTCATGCGGAATTGCGAAATAGTCGACGCCAATTCCTGCTTCCCAGAAAGGTGAATTGACATAGTCAAGGTTTGAAACAATAACCTTGCATGGCACGCTATAACAAAGCCTCAAATCAGTCAAAGCGATCGCTCCGTAAAAATGTGTGCAGTAAATTACGTCTGGTCTAAATGTGTTTATTTCTTTGTAAAGTCCGCTTAAAGTCGATACAGGAATGCCTTGGCCAGAACAAACATACCTGTTTTCTGGTTTTGATTGTTTATATAAATTGAAAAAAGCGTTGTAAAGCGGCAACAGCTTGCCAACTGCCAAGTTGTAACCTTTGTCAGCCGTCCAAACATTTATTGGCGTTGAAAACTCTTTCAAAAGGTCAATTACTTTTACCGTCGTGCCTTTTTCTTCGAGCTTTTCTTTCATGCCTTTTGCACAAGCGTTGTGACCATTGCCTGCTGTGACTGAAAGGATTAAAACCTTCATTTCTGCTCTTTTAAACTCCTTTTTGTTTTGATAGGGGCAAATCCCTTTATACAATGTTATATTAGCATATGAAAAGCACTTTTTCAAAATATTTTTTCGACAATGCAAAAGAATTCTTTTTTTGCTTTTTTCGCAATTTATTATGATAATTTGAAAATATTTTTTATACTGATTTTAGATTTTTATGTATGCAAAGGAGGAAATTATGGATAAAAAATTGGGCTTTGACAACTCGCTTTACCTAAAACTTCAAAGTGAAAATATTTTAAAAAGGATCAAAAAGTTTTCAAAACTTTACCTAGAATTTGGCGGAAAGTTGTTTGACGACTATCACGCCTCGAGAGTTCTGCCAGGATTTGACCCAAATATCAAAACCAAACTTTTGCTAAAGCTTAAGGACAAAGCAGAAATAATCTTTTGCATTTCAGCCAATGATATTGAAAAAAATAGAATTCGTGCCGACCTTGGTCTAAGTTATGACAACGAGGTTTTAAGACTTGTTGACAACCTGCGTGAAATTGGGCTTTTTGTCTCGTCTATTGTTATAACCCTCTTCAAAGGCCAGCCTAGCGCTTTGAAGTTTGCAAGAAAGCTTGAAAATCGCGGCGAAAAGGTATATTTTCATAACTATACAAAAGGTTATCCAAATGATGTTGACACCATTGTTTCTGATGAAGGTTATGGCGCAAATTCTTATATTGAAACCACACGACCGCTTGTTGTTGTCACTGCACCTGGGCCTTCAAGCGGCAAGCTTGCAACTTGTTTGAGCCAAATGTATCATGACTTCAAGCGTGGAATAAAAGCTGGATATGCCAAGTTTGAGACCTTTCCTGTTTGGAACTTGCCGCTCAAACATTCAGTGAACATTGCCTATGAAGCTGCAACGGCTGATCTAAACGATATCAACCAAATAGATCCTTATCACTTCAACGCTTATGGCACACTGTCAGTCAACTACAATCGTGACATTGAAGTTTTTCCAGTACTCAACAACATATTAAAAAAGATAACTGGCAAAGAAATTTATAAATCACCAACAGACATGGGCGTAAATATGGTAGCCTCTGCTATTTGCGACAATGATATTGTTGATATGGCAGCCAAGAAGGAAATTGTAAGAAGATATTTGAAGGCTGAGTGTGACTACAAAAAGGGTCAAGTCAGTCAAGAAACGGTAAGCCGCACCAAAAACCTTATGGCAGAGGTGGGCGAAAATCCTGATCTTCTCAAGGTCACAACCATTGCAAAGCAAACATCAAAAGCTTGCGGGTTGCCTTGTATCGCGCTGGAACTGCCTGACGGACAGATTGTGACTGGCAAAACCAAAAAAGTTATTTCTGCTTGCGGTGCTGTGCTGTTGAATAGCCTCCGCACGCTAGCTGGGCTTGGTGATGATTTTGATGTTATTTCTGATCAAGTTTTGTTGCCTATCATGGACTTACGCAAAAACTACCTTCACCAAAACTGCAGCGTTTTGACAGCTGATGATGTTTTGATAGCGCTTGCGATTTCTTCACGCACAAACGAGAAGGCACAAAAAGCCATTTCTTGCCTGCCAAAGCTTGAAGGCATGGAAGCACACTGTACATATATGCTTTCGCCAGCAGAGGAAAGTGTCCTTAAAAAGTTGAAGATAAGTATCACCTGTCAACCTCAATATTTAAGCAATCACTTGTTTGAAGCTTAATAAATAGAAAGTTCATAAAAGCCAATCTATTGTGCATGACAATTTGAAAATAAAAATAACTTCGACATGATGACTTTAAAAGACAACAAAAAAACATCATAAATTTGATGTTTTTTTATTTGAACGAAAACGGGTTTTTGTTTACTACCTCATGAAACCAATGCGTTGGCACAAGGTCTCCAATTGCATTCTTCTTAAATCTTGTATGCGTTTTGTCATAGTTCATTTTGCATTTGGGGTTGAAACAAACAAATCGGTCTGCTCTGTTAAGGAATGCAGCACCCCAAGCCGCTTTATATGCTATTTGAGTGAGTGCAGGTTCTGTATAGATTGAATATTGATGACACTTTGGACACTTAACTCCTTGAACTGGCTTTGATATTTTTTTAAAAGCGTGTGCGTTCATCTTAATTGCGCTCTTGGCCTCATTGATTTGCGACAGCTCGCTTAAGACACCTTCTTCTTCACCATCGTCAGATTCATCTTGCTTTTCTTGTTCGTCATCTTCATCTCTTTCATTTTCGTTGTCGTCATATTCGTTTTCATCATAGTTTTCGTCATCGTTTACGTCATCATCAGCATAGTTTTCTTCATCATCGTCAAAATCGTCTTCGTTTTCAAGATCAGGATCATAATTTTCGTAACCCATTTCATCATCTTCTTCATCTTGACCTAAATTGTTGGTTTGATTTAAAAGCAATTTTCTAAAATAATCATTCATTGCCATAGCAAAAATCTCCTTGAGGCTTGTTTATAGATTTAGTATAACTCATTTTTTGCTATAAATGCAAACAAAAAAGAGGCTAGTTTTGCCTCCTTTTTTTTGACAACTTAGTCAATCCAAAGCACTTTATCCATTACAACGATTGTAATTATGTCCACAATCCAAAGAATTGTTGGGCATACAATGAGCAATACTACTGCCAAAATGATACCTACTGCATTGTTTTTTGATATTGACTTGCAAAGGCGGTAAACTGCCCACACAATATCAAGAAATGGCAATGCAAGAATGATTTTGACAAGCTTTGGTAAATTATCCATGCTTTTTACAAGTTCGTTCATAACCCTATCTCCTTTTAATGCGTTCTATGCATTATTATTATATGCATTTTGTGGCAAAAAGTCAAACATATTTTTTCTTTAGTCATCTTTATTATACTAGGCTTGTCCTTTGAATATGCAGGAAACATAAAAGTTTGTATGGCATAAATACTTTTAGGGAGAAAAAATATGATAAGAATAATTAAACTAAGCACAAATTCAAAAGAATACATATCAAAATATTTTGACATTTTAAACAAGATGGAAGAAGATATGCAAGCCGTCACCCTCGAGCAAGACATTGCAAGGCACTTTATCTTCACTATGATAGCTCATCATAACGGCGGGCTTTTGATGGCTGACAATGTTTTGAAATTCACCACAAACCCAGAGGTCGAAGAACTAGCCCTGTCTCTTGTCGACTCAGCAAGCAAAGCAATTGACAAACTCAGCCCTCTTCTTGAAAAATGCGAACAAGTTGAAAATGACAAACGTGATCTTTCACTTTATAAAAGAGGATATGACGACATCTTCAACAAAATGGTTGAAAGACTTGAAACAACTGAAGCCTCCAACAACGTCAACGCTGACTTCTTAAGTCAAATGATTGCTCATCATCAAAGCGGTGTTGCTTTTATGGTCAATCTTTTAAGATTTGATATTTGTGACGCCCTGCGAGAAAATGTAAGCCAACAAATTCAAGAACAAAATGCCGAACTTGAAAAGATGATGCTTCTTCAGCGCAAACTCAGCAAAAATATTTTTAATTAAAGCTTTCAAGCCACTTTAAAAAGCCGACCTTTTAAACAGGCGGTTTTTTTATTTATAAAAAACAAAAATCAACAAAATAAAAAAACTTTTCGATAACATTTGACAAAATATACCCTCTTGTTTTATTATCTAAAAAAGTTGTCAAACTTGACTTTGAAAAAAACTAGCAAAAACCTATTTCATTTGTAAAAAGTTGTAAAATCTTTTACAAATATGACAAAAAAGGAGTAAAAATGGTTAAATTTAAGAAAAGCTATTTAATTTTACTTTTGATAGTTTCGTCATTATTTTTTATCTTTCCTTTTACTTTTGCAACACAACTTTCTAGCGGTGACAACCTCATCGATATATCCTCAGTAGACGACCTTTTTGAAATGGTTGACCAGTATCCTCACATGGGCGAAAAGCAACAAAATTATCGCTTAACTGCCGACATTGACTTTGACGGCAAAGAATGGTTTGGCACTGGCGAAACACCTTTTCGAGGTCACTTTGACGGCAATGGTTATACTATAAAAAACGTTAAGTTGACCGCAAATTCTTTTGGAACTTATGAAAGCATAATGGCATTTTGGACTAAAACCGAAAACGCTTTTATTCACGACGTGAAATTTGAAAACTTGACAGCAGAGGACAACTTCTGTCACGAAGATTATCCTGACGGCGGCAAAGTTGTGTATGGTTTGGTTGGAAAAGCTTCTGGCGGTACACTTCAAAATATTGAGATCAATTCATCAAAAATTGACATAACGGCTGGCAAGATTGTAGCAGGCGGACTTGTAGGCGAAGATTTGGCAGACGGACTAAGAACGAATATTTCAACTTTCAACAATACTTACAATTTGACAAGTATAACAAAAGAAGTTGTTTTTGGAGGGCTTTGTGGCGAGGCAAATGCAATGCAAAATGCATACAAAATTTGCAAGGCTGACGACCATTTGACACTCAACTCCTCTTCAAGCCGCACCTCTATAGCTGGCGGAATGTTTGGCAACGTAAACGGCGAAATGCTTAAGCTTCGCGATCTCAGCTGCCAAAGCACATTGATTTTAAACGCAAGTTCAATCCTTGCAGGTGGCATTATTGGAAACATTTACATTGATACCGCTTTAGACATAACTTCACGCCTTGTATTCGACGGAAAAATCGTAAAAAATGCTTAAAAAAATCAAAAACATTTTGAAAATGTCTTTAAAGTGAGTATAATCTTGTTTGAAGGAGGAAAAAACAATGGCAAACTCAACAAAATCATCAAAGTCAAGCAAGTCTTCATCTTCAAGTTCATCTTCAAGACGTTCTGGCTTTTGGGGCCTCAACAAAATAAGTATGTACACACTTGTAGCTGTTGCACTTTTGTATGTTGTATCTTTGATTTTGGCTTGTGTAGGCATCGACCTTAAAATCATTTCAATTTTAAATGGTGTTGCTACAGCTATTATGATTATCATTGTTGCAATACTTGCTTGGCGTTATGTACGCAGCAAACAGATGGTTTGGAAAGTACTTTATGTGCTTTGCCTGCTTCTTGTGATTGTTGGCGTAGTTATCCCACTAGTTATTTAATTAAAGAAAAAAGAAGGCAAAATTTTAAGCCTTCTTTTTTATAATCCGTTTTCTGAATTGTCATATTCTTCAGGATACCTTATTCCTTTTTCTTTCTCCCAGTCTGCAATTGCTTCTTCTGCCTTACTTGCTTCCAATTTTATCACTTCTGGTGGCAAGCTTGCTTCTTCTGCTATTTTGTCAATAGTTTCTTTTTTTAATTCAAACATTTCACACCTCACCTTTTGTTTTATTTTAGCTTATACAATCAAAAAAAATGAGGAGATAAAACAATGATTATTCACATAATGGGCGCAAGCGGCACAGGCACAACTTCAATTGGCGCAGCCTTAGCAAAAGCACTTTCATACAATGTCATTGAATCAGACTTTTACAAGTGGAAGCAAACAGTGCCTGCTTTTCAAGAAATGCGGCCTCTTGAAGAGAGCAACGCACTTTTGCTTGAACAAATTGAGAAAAACAAAAACCTTATTATTGCTGGGTCACTGCACGCAAACCCTGTAACATTTGCTTATATTGACCTTATCATCTATCTTTATGCCCCTACTCGAGTGAGAATGCGACGCATAAAAAGGCGAGACAAGCTCATGGGCTACAACAGCATGAAACAAGACGAAAGCGTAAGACGAAATTTTAAAGACTTTCTTTGGTGTGCAAAAAATTATGACAATCTTGCTTTTGACGGAAGAAGCAAGCTCTCACAAGAGTATGTTATATCAAGCTGCAACGCACCTGTGATACGCATAAACACAAACAAAAAGTTTGACAAGATTATGAAAGAACTTTTGACTGACTTAAAAAGTTTTGAAAAATTGAAGCAGCTAAACCCTAACGCCTAATATGTGCAGCGGCAATACTTCAAGATAAGGATAAGTCGCAAAAGGAATGTTTTGGGCGTCGTTTGAATGGGCTGATACAAATATCTGCCCATTTTTTATTTGTGTGACAATGAGCGTGTGGTTGAAGTGTGTAGGATTTTGCCTAAGTTGAATTATGTCTCCTATCTCTAAGTTTTTAAGTTCCACCGCTGCCGCAAAAGGGCCTTTGCCTTTGTTGGTCAAAAGAAATTTTTGCAAAAATTCAACCCCCGTCCAGCTTGGGCTTCGACTTGAAGCACTGTTGTAAAACCAGCCGTTGTATTTGTCATAATTCATCACCCCGCCGCCAGCCAATAGGCACTGAGATATAAAATTTGTGCAGTCTCCGCCAATGCCGCCAAAATGATAAAAGGCTGGATTGCTTTTTAGTGACCACTTGAGGGCATATGCCACAGACCTTTGTCTATCATAATCTTTTATCATATTTTTCTTTTATGATTTTGAACAAGACTTTGTGTAATGTGTTTTTAGTACTTTGATTTTCAAAAGTTTTGTTTTGAAGCTATGCTTTTGTTTATCTTTTTTCTAATTTTTGGCCTTCTTTTTTTTGACGCCTCCTTATTCGCAAGCATATATAAAAATATGATTTGCTTGACAATCATTTTAAGGAGGTTTTTTGAAAAAGAATTTAACTATTATTGACGAAAACAATGTGTACATAGAGGACGGAGTTGTGCTTGGTGATGGCGTCAAAATCTATCCCAACAATTATATTGCCGAAGGCAGCGTGATTGAAGATGATGTCGTTTTGTTGCCAAACAATTATATAAAAAACTCTCACATCAAAAAAGGAGCGAGCGTTATTTTTTCTGTTATTGAGGATAGCGTTGTTGGCGAGCGTGTCAACATTGGGCCATTTGCTAGGCTCAGGCCGCAAAGTGTGATTGAAGATGATGCGAGAATAGGAAACTTTGTAGAGATAAAAAAATCTACTATTGGCAAGGGCAGCAAAGTCAGCCATTTAAGTTATGTGGGCGACGCTGAAGTAGGAAGTGGCGTCAATATCGGCTGCGGCGTTGTTTTTGTAAACTACAACGGCAAGATAAAATCCAAAACAATTGTTGAGGACGGCAGTTTTATAGGCTCGTCTGTCAATTTGATTGCACCTGTTCATGTCGGCAAACGTGCTTTTGTATGCGCAGGAACAACTGTTGTCAAGGACGTGAAAGACGGCGACTTTGTCATTGGGCGAAGCCGTATGACAATCAAAGAAGGGCTTGCAAAAAAATATTTAAAGGAGGAAAACTAGCCATGGCTATATTTTTTGGAACAGATGGCCTTCGCGGCGTTGTAGGCAAAGATTTAAGTTTTGATATAGCGTTTAAGTGCGGAAACAGCCTAAGTCAGCTTATGGATTGCGGCGGCAAAGTGGTCATTGGGCGCGACACAAGGTTGAGCGGAAGTTTTCTACAAAGTGCTGTGACAGCAGGCTTGCTTGCCGGCGGCGTGAATGTTGTCGACGTCGGAATAATTCCGACCGCCGGCGTGGCGTATCTCACAAAAGCTTGCAAATTTGACTACGGCATAGTCATCACTGCAAGTCACAATCCGAGCGAATTTAATGGCATAAAAATACTATCTTCTTCTGGCGAGAAGCTCTCTGACAAAGACGAGGAGGCTATTGAACGAAATTTTATTCACCCTCTTCAAGTTTCTGGAGACAAGGTGGGCAAGCTTTATCATGATAATACTTTGGCAAAAAGGTATTTAGACTTTCTTTTCTCTTCAGCTAGTTGTTGCCTAAACGGGTTGAAAATTGTTGTGGACGCTTCAAACGGAGCTTCTTTCAGCATCGCTCCAAAAATTTTTAAGCGGCTAGGGGCAACCGTTTACAAAACAAGTTGCAAGAGTGATGGCAGCAAAATCAACAGCAATTGTGGGGCCTTGCACCCTCAAGCAATTGCCAAAAAAGTACTGCGACTTGGTGCTGACATGGGCTTTGCCTTTGACGGCGACGCTGACAGGCTGATTGCTGTCAATGAGCGCGGAGAAGTTGTCGATGGCGATATGGTCATTGCCGCGCTTGCAAAGGCTTTTAAAAAAGATGACGAATTGCCTTTTGACGGCGTTGTCGGCACCAGCCAAACAAATATGGGTATTGAACGCGACCTTGAAAATGAAGGCATAAAACTTTTTAGGGCTGATGTGGGCGACAAGTATGTTGCAGCGGTCATGAACAAATTTGGTCTTATGCTTGGCGGTGAGCAATCAGGCCACGTCATAATCAAAAGATTTTTACCGACAGGCGATGGAATTTTGACAGCCATTACTCTAGCTTGCTGCTGCAAAAAGAGCAAACTCTCTCTTTCAGAATTTTGTCATTTCAAGCTTTATCCACAAGCAAACATAAACATTTCTGTATCTGACAAGTTGCGCGTACTAGGTTCTGAAAAATTACTGGGCGCGATAACCGATGCTCAGCAAGAACTGGCAGGGCTAGGCCGAGTGCTTGTGCGAGCATCAGGAACGGAGCCTAAGATAAGAATAATGGTAGAGGGCGAATCTCAAAGCACCTGTCAAAAACTTGCTGATTTTCTTGCCAAAATTGCTCTTTCAGTGGAACGCGAAAGCCCAACAATATAAAAATCAAACAATTTGCAAAATGTCAAAGTCGAATAATGTCAACTTTTGTTTTTAAGCCTATTTTGAATAAAAATATTTTTTGATTTTGTAGGCGTTTTAAAATTTTTATGCTATAATAGCAATACAAATTTCTGAAAAAACAAAAGAGGAAACAAACATGAACGACATGACAGGAATAGTTATCAACATAAAAAAATCAACCACTCCGCAAAGTGATGTGACTTTTATGCAATTTCTTTTAAGAAATCAATTACGCCTGCGAACAGGTGCTTTATATTACATCTTCAAAAAAGATCAGGAAATAGTGGGTTTTGCAAACCTTATGGACTTCATTTCGCACAATGGCCTTGAAGTTTTTGTCAATCCAAGCTATCGCGATCTTGGTCTTTGTCGCCAAATAATTGAATTTGTGATAAATGACAACAAAGACGAAAATTTTCAGATTGAAGTAAGCAGTCAGGCTTCTGAATGCATTAGTGCACTTGAAGAATTTGATTTCAAAATCGTCAACACCAAAAAAAGCTTTTTGGTTGGCAAAGAAGACCTCATCGACAAACTACCAAGTTGCCGTCTTAAATCAATCGACAAGGCTGGCAAAAGTTTGATAAGCGAGTTTGAGCACGCTTACGTCAAATTTTTGAGCCAAAGCCAACTTCTTGATGACAAAGAATTGCCAGAAAGCTTTACAAAAAAAATGAAGGATACTTTTGACTATAAAAACAGCTTTTTGTTTGTCAAAGAAGGCAAAGTCAAAGGTTGGCTATTGTCTATTTTCGGCGATCAGACTTGTGTTAAAATTGCTCATTCAACGGTTTTAGACGAAGATGATGAGTTTGAAAATTTCTTAAAAGATGCCGTAAAAACCTTGCTTCAAGATTTTGACAAAATGTTGTTCTTTGCATCTGAAAATGAAAATTTGGAGCTTAAAAAACTCGTTTCTTGCAAACCGACTTTAGTAACTTACACTTACTCACGAAATTAAGCTTTGTTTGTCGAAGTTTGTCATCTATAAATATTTCTTCATATTTTGCAAAACCTTAAAAGCAAAGGAGAGAAAATATGAAGAAATTTTTTATTCCGCTGCTTATTTTGGCAGCAATACCAGCGGTCACTTTGCCAGCAATCACAAATCACACTGTCGATCAGGCAAAAGCTGCTGAAACAGACAAGCCATGCATAAGCATCATTGGCGAGGCTACTCGAGAGCTTTCACCTGATAAGGCTAGCATATCAATTTCTATCGAAAACCTTGACACAGACATAAAAGCCGCCAAAGACAAAACATTTGCGTCATTTGACAAAGCAGTCGAAGCTTTGGTTGAAAACGGCGTCGCAAGAGAATGTATCGTTGTCGAAAACTATTCATCATACCCAAATTATGACTACTCTTGTGGCAAAAATTTGGTTGGATACTACTCTTCACTCAACTTCACTTACAGTGTTGACCAACTAGACAATCTTAAAGCAACGATTGACGCTGTTAGCGAAAATGGTTTTGCAAATGTCAATAATATCAATTATCAATTATCAAATGAAAGCGAACTATACAGCGAGGCTTTGACTGAAGCCTTAAATTCCGCTCGCGAAAAAGCTGAAAAATTGCTCGGCCGCACCGACCTTACTCTTACAAATGTCGAAGAAGAATGCGTTTATTATTCAAACACCTTGTATCGCTGCTACAATTCAGCTATGTCAAGTCAAGAAATGGTTGGCAAGGTCAAAATAAAAGCACGTGTAAAAGCCCAGTTTTGTTAAACTGGCTTTTTTATCAACATTTAGTTAAAGAAAAGACATTAAATTACTAATTTTCATAATTGAAATTTTCTTTAATTTGTATGCAGATATAGTTCAAATACCACTGCAAAGAGTATGTCAAAGTTTTATTCAAATAAGACTTTTTACAATATATTTGGTGCGACAAGTGATAACGTATCCGAAACGCTATTCAGTCCAAGCTGGTGTTGTATATGTGCGGTTGCAGATTGAAGTTTAAAAATAACAATTTATGTTTAACCTTTAATTTAATTATATATTTTTGTATTGTGCTTTAGGAAAATTTACTTTAAAAAACTCCAACATTAAATTATAATAGAAATGCCCATGGCATAAAACTTGATAATCTATATCATTTGTTTTTAGTTGAAAATCTACATCAACAAAATCGTTTCGAAAATAAAACTTTTGTCGTCTTCTTTGAATTTCTGCAACAGGCTTTTCTATACTAAGCATAATCGTATAATTTTTATATTTTTCTTTTACAAGAGATAGAGCTTTTGATCCATACCCAGAATTTCTTAACTCTTCCTTAATTGCAAAATAGTTTATATAGGCAATACTTTTATAAATTGCTACAAAAATAAAACCTACAAATATATTTCCTTCTGTTATCGCCAACATATCGAAATTTGGGTATCTTCCATTTAATAAATATTCAAATTCACATCTTTCATTTTCTGAGAATGCATTTTCATATAGTGTTTTAATTTCAGTTAAATATTTATCATGTTTTTTTAGTTCAATCATAACTCCTTCTTTAAATGATATTCAATTGTTCCTGGTGGACAATCTTTAATTTCTCCAAAAACATTATAACCTTTAGATTGATAAAAACCCAAAGCTTGAAAATCCCATGTTTCCACTCTTACACCGATTAAGAAATTTTCCTTTGCAAATAGTTCAACTAGTTTTAATAATTGGCTCCCTATTCCCTTTTTTCTGTAGGCGTCTTCCACAAATAATAAATCTAGGTAGTACCAACTATAACATACGAAACCAATTGCTCCGCCTATCAATTTCTCTTCATCAAATGCATAGAAGTTTTTATTTTTATGCGCGGCTACAAAAACACACTCTTCGTTAAAATTTTTTGAAATAGATTTGATAATATCTATTAAAGTTTTAAATTCTAAAGCTTCTAAAGATTCGTTTAATGATAGTCCTTTATTTAAAAACTTGTTTATCGGCGTGAACCAAGAGATATCACTTTCTTTATTAAAGTAATTATCTAAAATCTTTGCCCTATAAAATTCTTCAAGATAAGAAATATATTTATATAAAACATTCCTTATGCGTTTATCGTATCTATAAGTTGTGGCTACTTGCGAATATCGTAATGATTTACTACTCCATGCTTGCAAATATTCTTTAATGAGAATATGCTTTTCAATTCCTTTTGCCCATAATGCTTTTTCAGCCCTAGGCTTGTCCTCATCTTCAATTTTCAAATCCTTAAAAAATTCCGATTTTCTCATAATACACTCCTAAAATTCATTAAGAGTTTCAAGAAATACGGAAAACGATTTTGCATTATCACGCCTACGTAAATGATAATTTTTCAATTCTAAATATCGTTCTTTGAAATCTTGCCAGTATCCTTGTGCTTTTATTTGATGAAATTTCTCCAAATAATCTTTTGATTGAGCAACTTCATTCCAAATATACCGACCAGATCTTTTATCATTTGTTAACCTATAAAAAATACCATCATTATTTTCAACCAATATTGCAACGTCAAAAGAAAATTGAAGTTTTCCGTTTTGTACTAGTTTAAGAGTGATTACCGAAGTAGAATCATTAGCATATTTGAAATCACTTACTTCCGGTTGAAGAATTCTATTAAATCTACTTACAAAGATATCTTTGATTTGTCCAGGATTGTTAAGTAAATTCTTCTTATCCCGTTGTAAAATTATATTGTAGTCCATATCAAAAGATTCATCTTCATTTTGTGTAACAAGCTTCTTATCGCCACTGCCAATAAGACGAATATCAAAGGTGAAATAATCTCTAACCACGTTTTGAACAGAATG
>CARTDZ010000025.1:0-13672 GCA_949067325.1 uncultured Eubacteriales bacterium
AAAAAAAAAAACAAAAAAAAAAAAACAAAAAAAAAGCAAAAAAAAAAAAAAAAATAAAAGAAAAAAGAAATAAAAATAGGAGAAATCTATGGCAAATAGTCAAACAGTAAAATTCAAAAATAAACCAGTCATAATCGGCAGCTATTCGATAGTAGGGCCAAAAGAAGGGCAGGGCAACTTCAAAAACTATTTCGATTATGTCATGCAAGATGACCGCTTCGATGAAAAAACGTACGAACAAGCTGAAAAAAAGATGATACAACACTCTATAATAGGTGCGATTGAAAAGGCCAAACTTAAACCTACTGAAATTGACCTCTTGCTGGCAGGCGACCTTCTCAATCAAATCATATCATCTTCTTACGCGGCTCGCGATTTCACTTGTCCTTATCTTGGTCTTTTCGGTGCTTGCTCAACAATGGCAGAAAGCATAGCAATCGCAGCCTCTCTTGTAAATGGTGGGCTTTTTAAAAACGTCGTCTGCTCAACAGCTTCTCATTTCTCGACGGCTGAACGCCAATTCCGTTTTCCGCTGGAACTAGGAAATCAACGTCCACCAACATCACAGTGGACGGTGACAGGTGCAGGCTCTTGCGTAATAGCTCCTTCTGGAAAAGGCCCTATCGTATCTGCTGCCACTTTTGGCAAGGTGGTTGATTGGGGTATAAACGACGTCAATGACATGGGCGCTGTTATGGCACCAGCAGCAATGGACACAATGCTCGCACACTTTCGCGACACCAAAACAACGCCTGACGATTATGACCTTATAGTGACAGGTGACCTCGGCAAGCTAGGCAGCGAAATCCTTATCGACCTTATGGAAGATCAGGGTATCAAACTCGGCCTTAACTACAACGATTGCGGACAAATGTATTTCACGCGTGAACAAGCGACCCTTTCAGGTGGAAGCGGTTGCGGTTGCTGTGCTACAGTCCTAAACTCTTTTATTATCAAAAAATTGCAAGAAGGCAAATACAAAAAAGTGCTATTCATGCCAACAGGTGCATTGATGTCAACCACTGCAGCCCAACAAGGCGAAACAATTCCAGCTATCTGCCATGCAATAGTTTTAGAAAGCGGGGAGGTGTAAATATGTACTATCTTTGGGTTTTCTTAATAGGCGGTCTCGTCTGTATGTTCGGCCAAATTCTTATCATCAAAACAAACATAACTTCTGCTCGTATTCTCGTCACTTTTGTTCTTATCGGCGTTGCTCTTGAAGCCTTTGGCTTGTTCGATTATATTTCGCAGTTTGCGCGCGCTGGCATAAATGTTCCAATCGTTGGCTTTGGGGCGTCTCTCGCCAAAGGTGCAATAGGTGCGGTAAAAGCTAAAGGTCTGCTTGGCGCGTTTACAGGTGGCCTAGAAGCAACAGCAGGTGGAATAGCTGCCGCTGTCTTCTTCGCCTTCATTTTCGGTCTTATCTTCAAAGCCAAAACAAAAAAATAACCACTTATGCATTGCATAATACTATATTTAGTGTTATGCAGCATATACTACATACAATATATAGCTTTAAATCAAATAAAAGCAAACAAATATAAAATCCAATCTATTAAAACAAAAAACATAAAAACATTCTCAATCAACTTTTGCAAACATAACTCATATATATATTATGTGAAAAATCATAAGTGCTACTATGTGAGCAAACCACCCAAAAAACGAATGAAAGCAAAAACAAAATTTAAGATTGCCTTGTCAGTAATCTTAATTTTTATAGTGCTTATATTTTTCTATTATCTCAAAATAGTTTGCCCAATCATAGTTACCCTAAGTGAAGAACGTATTCGCTCTCTTTCAACAAGGGTGATGAGTACAGCTGTGGCAGAAGTTCTGGTGCGTGACAATGTGACCTACGACGATATAGTTACAATCAAATATGACAACCAAAACGACATCAAGTCAATTGAAACAAATTCAGTCAAGATAAATATAATAATTCGCGAAATAACAGAGATGGTTCAAGCCCGTCTTGACGGCCTCATCGTGGAGGGGATAGATGTCGCGCTTGGCACATTCACAGGCATACCTTTTCTTTTTGGATTAGGTCCAAATATATCTCTTCAACTTGTGCCTATCGGAACAATAAATACAAAAATCTCCTCAACCTTTACCACTGCAGGCATAAATCAAACCATTCACAAGGTGTATTTTGATATAACGGCAAATATTGGCATGGTGCTGCCTGCTCTAAGCTCAAATTTTGTGACAAATCTTGACGTAATCCTTTGTGAAAGCGTGATTGTAGGCAAAGTGCCAGAATTTTATCTTCAAGGCGGAATATTAAATCAGCCGCAAATGTCGCAAATATAAAAAAACAAAAAAATCAAAAGCCTAATACTCATTTTTCTACCAAACCTATGCAAAATGCAAAAAATGCCAAAAAGCCTTAAAAACATTTTTGAATACACGCGAAAATCTCATATATACGCCAACAAAACTTAGAAAATCTTTCAAAAATTATAAAAAAATAATTAATATATAAATTTTTTCACAAAAAAAAAGAGGACTTTTCAAATTTTTGTAGTATAATAGCCTTCGTAAGTATTTTTATAATTTAGAGAGGTATATGGTAAATAGAGGATATCCAAGTGAATGGCTTTATCAGCTAAAACAAAAAAATGATATAGTTTCAGTTGTAAGTCGCTATGTTCGTTTAGAAAAAAAGGGGAAAAAGTTTTGGGGCTGCTGTCCTTTTCATAACGAAAAAACTCCGTCTTTTTCAGTAAGTGAAGAAGAGGGGCTTTTCTATTGCTTTGGCTGCAAAGAAAGTGGCGATGTGATAACTTTTGTTCAAAAAATCGAAGCTTGCGACTTTTCAGATGCAATCAAAATTCTCGCTGAGCTTGCTCATATGCAAATTCCAGAATTTACTGGCGACAAAGAGGTCGTTGAAAAGAAAAAAACAAAAGATCGCCTTCTAAAACTGCTTGACGCAACTTACAAGCACTACAAAGAAAACCTTTATCTTCCTGAAGCAAAACCTGCTCAGGACTACATAAAACTTCGCGGCTTTACTAGGCGAGAACTTGAAGATTTTCAAATGGGCTTCTCGCTTGGCTGGACTGAAATAATAGAATACCTAAGAAAACAAGGCTTCACTTACAAAGAAATCCTTGACGCAGGCGTCTGCCAAACAAAAGACAACAAGCGTTATTATGACCCTCTTTCAGGTCGACTTGTCTTTCCAATTTTCAACTCTTTTGATGAATGTGTGGGCTTCTCAGCTCGCGTTACAGGCAAGGCAGACTTTGCAAAATATCTTAACACAGCAGAAACTCAAATCTTTCAAAAAGGCAGGGTGGTGTTTGGATTAAATCTTGCAAAACGCCTCAAAAAAGAAAAAGGCCTTGCTTCAATCATGATAGTCGAAGGTCAAATTGATGTTATCGCAATGCATCGAGCTGGCTTTAAAAACACTGTTGGAATTTTAGGCTCAGCGCTCACAAGAGAAAACGCTCACGAGCTTAAACGCCTTTCAAACACAATCATACTTTGCTTTGACGGCGACGAAGCAGGTCAGAAGGCAACCAAACGCAGCATTGAAATCTTAAAAGAAGAAGGCGGTTTTACAATAAAAATTGTACGTCTGCCAAACAAGCTTGACCCTGATGAAATACTCAAAACCAAAGGCAAAGATATTATGCAAAATCTCGTCACAAATGCGCTTCCAGTTACAGACTATCTCATCGAAGACGCAAAGTCAAATTTTGACCTGACAAAGCCTGACCAGAAGGCAGCCTTCTTGAAAGAAGCTATATCAATTCTTAAAAAACTTGAATTTATGGCTGAAGCAGAAGCTTATCTGCCAAAACTAAGCCAGCTTACAAACGTTCCAATAGATGTTTTGAGACGTGACTTGACATTAAAAGCATCAACAACAAAAAAAATGACGTTCAATCAAAATCAACCTCAAAATAAACAAGAAGAAGTTTTAACAACGCGTGCAAATGGCAATATTAGAGCTATAAAATATCTGCTTAGTTGCCTTATTCACAAAAAAGAAGTTGTGGACAAGCGTATCGACTACAAAAAATTGTTGCCTTCTTACAAAAATATTATCGAAAAGGCAGAAGAAGGCATCGCTCTTTCAAGCTATTATGACAATTTTGATGTAGACAGTATGCCCATTTTAAAAGACTGTTTGGTCTTTGATTTTTCGGGCTTTGAACAAAATGCCAAACAATATTTTGCAGAATGTGTTTGGATACTTGCAGACAGCCTGCTGAAAGAAAAACAAGCAAAGCTGAACGAAGAATTTAAGGCCTGTCAAAATTTAGATGAAAGACGTGAAATTATTGCAAAACTTACAGAAGTTGCAAAACAATTAAGAGAAAAAAGTTTGGAGGATTTTTATGGATAACAAAATCGAACAAGAAATGAAAAAGATGTTCGACATCGCAGTCAAAAAAGGTGCGGTCAATGAAGAAGACGTATATTTTAGACTTTTAAAATATGAGGTTTCAGCTGCGGACATTCAAAAATTTATAAAAAAGCTTGAAAAAAATAATGTTAAAATTATCAAGCCAGATGGAGACGGCGAGCTAAAAGATGTTGCTTTAAACGATATTCCATTTGCAAGCGTAGATGACCCTGTCAAAATGTATCTCAAAGATATAGGCAAAGTTCCACTTCTTACACCAGAAGAAGAAATAGAGCTTGCCAAACGAATTTTGGAAGGCGATGAAGAAGCAAAAGCAAAACTATGCAAAGCCAACCTAAGACTTGTTGTTTCTATCGCAAAACGCTGGGCAACAGCAAACTCTCTTTCATTTCTTGACCTTATTCAAGAGGGGAATATGGGACTTCTTAAAGCTGTCGAAAAATTTGATTATACAAAAGGCTTTCGTTTTTCAACATACGCAACTTGGTGGATAAAACAAGCAATCACTCGTGCTATTGCTGACCAGTCGAGAACAATCCGTTTGCCTGTGCATATGGTTGAAACTATAAATCGATATGGCAGAACAGTTAGACAACTTACTCAAAAGCTTTCGCATGAACCTACTCTTGAAGAAATCGCTGAAGCTATGGGTATAAGTGAAAGTAAGGTTGTAGAAATTCAAAAAAGTGCTTTAGATCCTGTTTCGCTAGAAACGCCAGTGGGTGAAGAAGATGACAGCAAAATGTCAGACTTTATCGAAGATGAATCTGCAAGAAGCCCAATGGAAGTGGCTTCGCAAAACCTTTTGCGAGAACAGCTTTTGGCGGTCATTGACACTTTGACGCCAAGAGAACAACAGGTTATTCGTGAAAGATATGGCCTTATGGACGGCAAGGCGAAAACTCTTGAAGAAGTAGGAAAAGAGTTTAGCGTTACAAGAGAACGTATCCGTCAGATTGAGGCAAAGGCTTTGAGAAAACTTAAACACCCAAATAGAAGCAAAAAACTCATGGATTTTATTGACTAAAAAAAATATTTGTGTGATAATAAAGGACAGGAGGAAGTCAAACCTTTTTTGCAAAAGGTTTGAAAAAGCCTTTTTTGAAAAAGGCTTTTTGCGAAGGCTAAGAGCCTTCGCGACTTCCTCCGCTGATCGCTGCGTCTAGGCTGTATTCATAACGCCCAATAGACAGCAGTCATAAGGAGAATAAAAAAATGGATATAACAAACATACTAGCATATCAAGCGCTCGATGCAGAGCTATTTAAACTAGAAAAGTCGTTAAGAGAAAATCAAAACAAAAAGCTTGCATTTCAGCTTCAAGACTCAGCAAAAAAGGCTCAAGAGCGTTCATCTCAGCTTGAGCAAAAAGCAGAAGCTCTTATAAAAGAAATTGAAACAACTCAAAAACAATTTCAAACACAGTCAGAAAAAATGCAAGAAATCTTTGCAAAAGATATTGAAAAAATGACAAAAGAAGAAGTTGAAGCAATGCTTTCGCTCAAAGACAAACTCTCACAAAACCTTTCAATTCTTGACAAAAATCTTACAAGACTTGCTGAAAATGTAAACGCCGTGCTTGCAGACTTCAACAAAACAAGAATGATATTCAATCAGGCAAAAGAAAACTATGCAAAAGCAAAAGAAGCTTATGACAACGAAGCAAAAGCGCTCGAGCCTCAAATGGCAGAACTTGCAAAAAAGCTCTCTGGCTTAGAAAAGGGTATTGATGCTGCACAACTAGAACAATATCAAAAACGCCGCAAAGACAATCTCTTTCCAATATATGTGCCACTTTCAGGTGACTTGTGCGGATATTGCCATATGCAACTTCCAGCTGCAATAATCTCAAAAATCCAAGATCAAGGTCATATCACTTGCGAGCATTGCCATCGAATAATCTATAAAAAGTAGCTAAAAGCTGCTTTTTTTTGTTGCCATAACAAAAAATCGCTTGCCTATTTGATTCAATAAATATATAATAAAATCAAAAGAGTGTATATAAATTATGATTTTTAGAAAGTTTTTTAACAAGGACGCAGATAAGACCCTTTTTTTTGCCGAGAAATTCAATCTTTCTCCACGGATAATGGAGCTTATTTTATCACGCGGACTTTCCACAGAAGAAGAAATTGCAGAATTTTTAAATCCAACTTGCCTTGCTGACCCCTTCCTTCTAAAAGGCATGAAGGAACTTGTTGACCGCATTAAACTAGCAAAAGAACTGGGCGATCGCGTTCTCATTTTCGGCGACTATGACGTCGATGGTGTAAGCGCAACAGCTATCATGGTCAAAGCTCTCGCAAAAATAGGCATAAAAGCTGAACATTTTTTGCCAAATCGCTATGTTGATGGCTATGGCCTTACTTGCAATGTCATCGACAAAATAATAGACAAATTTGACCCAAATCTGATTATAACTGTCGACTGCGGCATTTCTTGCCACGACGAGGTAGAATACGCACTCTCAAAAGGCGTCGAAGTAATAATCACTGACCACCACGATATACCAGAAATTTTGCCTCAAACAATAGTAGTAAACGCCAAAATGCAAGGCCAAGCTTTTCCATTCAAAGAAATCTGCGGCACAGGCGTAGCATATAAAATTTCAGAGGCACTTCTAGGCCGCGAAGAAGCAAAAGAATTTCTTCCAATCGCCGCAATAGCTACAATCGCTGATATCGTACCTCTTTTGAGTGAAAACCGAACAATCGTCACACAAGGCCTTCGCCTTATGAGCAAATACCTTCCAATTGGGCTGAAAATGATGTTCAAAGAATATGATATCGACCTTAAAAACCCTAACGCAACAGATATCTCCTTCAAAATAGGCCCAAAACTTAACGCCTCAGGCCGTATGGGCGACGCAGAAGATTCTCTTCGTCTTTATTTTGAAACCGACCCAATCATAATCAAAAAATATATCGAAAAAATCAAAAAGCACAACACCAAACGTCAGGAAATTTGCAACCGTATCATGGACGACTGTGAAAGGGCACTAAAAAAACAAGATATGCGTTTTCAACGCGTTATTTGTCTCGCCTCAAAAAAATGGGATAAGGGCGTTTTGGGCATCGTATGCTCACGTCTTGTTGACAAATATCACAAACCAGTCTTCCTCTTCACTCAAGAGGGTGAAGAGCTTTCAGGCTCTGGCCGAAGTATAACAGATATCAATATCCACGCACTTCTCTCTTCTCTCAAAGATATGCTCGACACTTTTGGCGGACACAGCATGGCTGCAGGCCTCAGCCTTAAACGTAGCCGCTATGAAGAATTTGTGCAGAAAGTAAATTCCTTCGCACTCACTCAAATAAGTGACGATGTCTTTATGCCAATAAGCTATTATGACCAAGAAATAACAGCAGAAGAAATAACAGACCAGTTTTTAAAAGAACTCAAACTTCTAGAGCCTTGCGGCTGCGAAAATCCACTTCCAAAATTTAAGATAACCGCCGCCAAACTAGAAATGCTGCCAATGAAAAAATATCCTCAGCATATCAATATAAAAATAGGCGATTTCAATCTTGTATATTTCAACTGCCTCAAAAATATCAAAAAAATGACTTTCTCACGCCAAAAAAGTTTTATATTTGAATTTCAGCAAAACAGCAAAAAAGGTGTGGTTTGTGAATTTGATGGCGGCAGCTTTATCGCAGAAGATGCATACAAAAAACTTAACCCAATAGAAATTGATCAGTTTCTCTATTCAGGCGAAGAAGCTCAGGTCAAACTCTATCCAAAATCAGAACTCCTTTCTTTCGCACTTGGCACTACAACTTCAGTCTTTGGCACTTGCTTTGTGACTTTTTCATGCTTTGACTATGTCGAATTTTCAAAAAACTACAACACGCAAGGCATATACCACTTTGGCATAAATGATAGCGACGAAATAGGCTACAACAGCCTTCTCATTTCACCAAAAGGCCTCGACTGGGCAAAAAATTTCACAAAAATCGTCTTTCTTTCACCATGCGTTGATGAAAACTATATCTACGCACTCTCAAAAGCTACAAATGCAGAAATTTATCTTCCAATCGACAAGAAAAATGACGCCAAAAAGTATGCTGGCGTCGATCTTGACCGCAACACTTATGCTCAAATATATAAAAAGCTTGAAAAATTTGCAGGCAGGCCTATATACAACGAATTTGATCTATACGACAAGCTGGAAATTGAAAATGAAATTTCCTTCATGACTTTCTATTCTGCTCTTAAAGTATTTGCAGAACTTGAACTCATTTCAATAATTGAAGAGGCGCAAATAATAGTGTATATCAACAAAAAGAACAAAACGCCGCTCACAAATTCAAAACTATATCAAAAACTTACCACTTTGAAAGAAACTTTAAGGAGGGTGTAATGAAATTGCAAACTCAGCAGCAAACTACTGAACAACAAATTCTACAAAAAATCAAATCTCACCTCTCTCTCAAAAAGAATGAGGAAGAAGTTTTGCAAAAGCTCTTGTCGCCAAGCATGAACTTAAATCGCTGCGACAAGATTCTCGACACAATCTTTGCAGTAAGACTTGACAAAGCTTCAGTCTTTGCCTTTCTTGCTTATCAAAACTACAAAATGTCAAATGAACATGAGCCTCAAATTCTACCTCTTCTCAATAAAGAAGAAAAGGTGATGTTTGAAACTTACAAAATCATCAAAGATATCAACCAAATCACCCTCAGCGAAAATGTTGACGATATCCGCAATATGTTCCTCGCGCTCAGCAAAGACATCAGGGTGGTCATTATCAAACTTGCAGGCATACTCTATGACGTTCAGCAGCTTGACTTGCCTCTTCTTCCACAAGAACGTCTTTTTGTCGTGCAAGTTCGCGACATTCACGTTCCACTTTCAGAACGCCTTGGCCTTGACCGTCTAAAACTAAACCTAGAAGACAACGTAATACGACTTTTCAACAATGACGAGTACCTTCGCTTAAAAAGAACGCTTGAAGCTACAAAGGAAGAAAACGAACAACAACTCAAGCTCTCAAAATCTCGAGTTGAAGAGATAATAAAAGAACTTAAGATAAATGGTGAAATTCAATATCGCCAAAAACACATTTCATCAATCTTTAAAAAACTTCACTCAAAAAATATACGTCTTACGCAAATATATGACCTTATGGCCATGCGTGTCATTGTAAGCACTGTCGAAGAATGCTATGCAATTCTTGGCAGAATACACGCCATCTACAAACCAATGTCAGGTCGTGTAAAAGACTATATAGCAAACCCAAAACCAAATGGTTATCAATCGCTTCACACAACAATCATAGTAGAAAATCAACACCCAATGGAAGTGCAGATAAGAACGCAAGATATGCATCGTGAAAGCGAGTTTGGTGTTTACGCACACTGGCTGTATAAGGAAAAAAAGAACAAGAAAAACGAACTTGACAAACGTCTTACTGGCTTTAGAGAAATCATTGACAACGCGCAAAACCTTCCAGATGAAGAGTTTATAAAAACACTCAAGTCTGACCTTTATGACGGAGTGATTTTCGTTCAAACACCAAAGGGCAGAGTTATCGAATTTCAAGAGGGTGCAACAATCATCGATTTCGCTTACGCAATTCACTCAGGCGTAGGCAATGCTTGTGTAGGGGCAAAAGTAAATGGCAAAATGACACCAATCACAAGTCAGCTTGCCAATGGCGATATTGTTGAAATCCTTACCTCAACTCACTCAAAAGGCCCATCTCGCGACTGGCTTAATGTTGTCAAAACAGCAGGAGCAAGAAGCAAAATCAAAGCCTTCTTCAAAACAGAACTCAAAGAAGAAAATATCAAAAGCGGCAAAGCCAGCCTCTCTTCACATATACAAGAAAAAGGTTTCACAACCTCACAAATCCTTACAGAAAAAAATGTGCAAGAAATCTTAAACCGCTACTCAATGAAGGATATAGACGAACTCTATGCTGCAATCGGCTCTGGCAGCCTGACTTCTTCACAAGTGGTAGGCAAAACGATAAACAACCTTCTTCGCGAAAGGGCAGTCCAAAAAGCTGAGCAATCGGTTGTTCATCTCAAAAAGAACAAGGAAGGCGTGCTTGTCGATGGCGACAGCGGTATGCTCGTTCGTTTCGCTGGCTGCTGCAATGCTATTGAAGGCGATCAAATCATAGGATATATCTCTCGCGGCAAAGGTGTGACAATCCATCGTCATAACTGCCCAAACCTCAAGTATCTTGAAAAAGAACGCCTTATCGAAGCCACTTGGCAGGAAAAAGAAGGCGCATCATTTCTTGCAAACATTTGCGTAAAGGCAGACAAGCTCGAAAATAGCGTGGCAAAAATTACAAACCATCTAGCAAATCAAAAGATAGCCCTAAAAGGATTTGAAGCACGTGAGGTAAAAGATAATATCCTCTGCAACTTGGCGGTAGAAGTAAAGAATAGTGAAGAACTTAACAAAATCATCACATCAATACGTGCCATAAACGGCGTTATTGAAGTGCAAAGGAGCGAAAGATGGCTATAAAAACAAATATACAAGATTATCAGCAAGAGTTTGAAAATTTAGCGATCCTTTTTGATATGCCTCAAACATTTACAATCAGCCATACAGAAATAGAACAAGAAAATTCATTTTCTCAAACCTTCTTACTAAATGACGGAACGTCAACCATTTCAAAAACTTTCACATTCACACTACCACAAAACTTAACGCCTCTAAAAACCAAAAGTATGAAAAAACGCAAGGTCAAAGTCTACCTCTATGACGTGTTAAGCCAAAAACTTGGCAAAACACTTCCTTGGGGCAGCCTTACAGGTATAAGGCCAACCAAACTCGCCAGAGATATGATAGAAAGCGGTGAGGTCAAAGAAAGTGTGGTCGCTGAGGTGTTTGAAAAAGAACTTCGCCTAAGTCGCGACAAGGCAAAACTTATACCTCTTATCCTAAAAAACCAAAGATGCATCATAAGAAATGACAACCTAGTCGATCTTTACATCAATATTCCAGTCTGCCCAACTCGCTGCTTTTACTGCTCATTTATTTCAAACGAACTTTCTCGCGTAAAAGACAAACTAGACAGCTATCTTGACTGCCTCATAAAAGAAATCTCAGCCCTAAAGACAGTCATAACTCAAAAAGCGTATATTGTCAGAACAATCTATATAGGCGGCGGCACTCCTTCAGTGCTTTCAGCCAGCCAGCTGGACAGGCTGTTAAACGAACTTTCTTTTCAAGTCACAGAGTTTACAGTGGAATGTGGTCGACCAGACACAATTACTGCAGACAAACTTGATGTTCTCCAAAAGCATGGCGTAACTCGCATCTCCATCAATCCTCAAACATTTTGCGAGGCGACCTTGAAACGAATAGGTCGCCAAACAAAAAACTCGCAAGTGCTAGAGGCCTATTCACTCGCTCTAGAGCGCGGCTTTAAGGTGAATATGGATATAATAGCAGGCCTTCCTGGTGAAAAACTTGGCATATTCAAGCGTACCATAAAAACGCTGCTCGATCTTCAACCAGAAAATATAACAGTCCACACACTCTCTATCAAAAATGGCTCAATCTTAAAAGGGGAGGGCGCAGTCGACAACGGAGTAAGCCAAATGGTCGACTATGCAGAAAAAACCCTTCTCGCAGCAGGCTACAAACCATATTATCTCTATCGTCAAAAACACCAGCTTGGCGGACTTGAAAATGTTGGCTTTTTTAGAGATGAAAATGTGTGCATATTCAACATTGACAGCATGGAAGAGACAAACTCAATCCTCGCTTGCGGTGCTGGTGCAATGAGCAAACGCATTTTCAACACTCAAAATCGTATAGAACGCCAGTCAAATCCAAAGTTTATTGAAGACTATATCACTCGCATTGACGAAATCATCGAAAAGAAAAAAGAATTTTTTAAATAATGCCATTGACAAGAGAAACAGTTTGTGTTAGTATAAAATCACATAAATAAATAAAGGAGGGCAGGTATGACAGAAGAAAGAAAAAAGAGCTTAATAAGAGAAGTTTTGTGGTGTATAAATATAGGCTGGTCGTCACTAGAATATATGATGAAGCACGGGACAAGCTCTTTGTACGGCGTGCAAGACTTTACAGCTGAAGAAATAAAAAGCTGCGAAAAAGAAATTTTGGCAAAGCTTGAAAGAAAAAGACAAATTGGCTACAGCGGAAAAATCTCTGAAATGTTCGGCGAGTTTGACGAAGAAAGCAATAACTTGCAAAATTAAATTTTTTGCAAATTTAATTTTATTTTGCAAATTTAGTTTACTTTTACAATTACTTGTGCTATAATAAAAAAGTCGATAAAACCTACAACGCAGTTTCAAAGCGACACCTTCTGACGCAAAACTTCGTGATAGGCATTGAAAAAAATAAAATGGGAGGAAAAATCATGGAAAAGAAAGAAATCATTGACAAGTTCAAACTTTCAGAAAATGATACAGGTTCAGTTCAAGTTCAACTCGCACTCTTGACTGCAAGAATAAACCACTTGAACGAACACCTTAAGACACACCAAAAAGACAACCACTCACGTCGTGGTCTTCTTCAAATGGTAGGAAAAAGAAAAGGCTTTTTGATTTATCTTAAGGAAAGAGATATCGAAGCTTACAGAAAGATTATCAAAGAACTTGGCATTCGTGATGTAAAATAATTTTAAAAGAGGGAGGTGTTTTTTCTAATGCCCCTCTTTTGCATTTTAAAAGGAGATTTTTATGAAAGAAGATGCAAAAATTTACAAAATCAAAATAGGAGAAAAAGAAGTTTCTTTCGAAACAGGCCGCCTCTGTGAACAGGCAAATGGCAGCTGCCTAGTTCGCTGTGGCGAAACGGTGGTTATGGTCAATGTAACTATGTCAAAAATGCCTCGTCCTGGCATTGACTTCTTTCCACTCGCAGTTGACTATGAAGAAAAAATGTACTCAGTGGGCAAAATTCCAGGCGGTTTCAAAAAGCGTGAGGGCAGACCTTCAGACAAGGCAATTCTCACTTCTCGCCTTATAGACAGACCTCTTCGTCCTCTCTTTCCAAAAGGCTTTTTCAATGATGTCTGCGTGGTTGCAACAGCACTCTCAGTTGACCCAGACAACGCTCCTGAACCTCTCGCAATGTTAGGCTCAAGCTTTGCTCTTACAATGTCAGATATTCCATTCATGGGTCCAACAGGCTCGGTTCAAGTAGGCTTGATAGGCAAAAAGTTTATCATCAACCCAAGCCAAGCAGAACGCGAACAGAGCGATCTTCACCTCACTGTTTCAGGAACAGATGAGGCAGTTCTCATGGTTGAAGCGGGCGCAAATGAAGTGCCAGAAG
>CARTDZ010000025.1:13682-15637 GCA_949067325.1 uncultured Eubacteriales bacterium
GACTGGAGTTCAGACGTGTGCTCTTCCGATCTTACAATGCTTGACGCAATCATGTTTGCACATGAAGAAATCAAAAAAATCGTAGCCTTCCAAAAAGATATCAAAAAGAAAATAGGCAAACCTGTTAACACAAAAATCGAATACTATGCAGTTGAAGAAGAAATTGACGTGGCAGTAAGAAAATATGCTGACAAATTGCTCGACAACGCGCTTGACACATTCGATCGCGAAGAAAGACAGGCTCGTCAAGAAGCTGTTGACAAAGACGTTAAAGAACATTTCGCAGAAACTTTTGAAGATAAAGAAAGACAAATCGGTGATGTGCTTTACAAAATGACAAAAGAAAAAGTAAGAGAAAAAATACTTAAAAAAGGCGTTCGTCCAGACGGAAGAAAACTTACAGAAATAAGACCAATCTGGTGCGACAGCAGCGTTCTTCCAAGAGTTCACGGCAGCGCAATCTTTACTCGTGGTCAAACCCAAGTTCTTACATCTCTCACTCTCGGTACTGTTTCAGACATGCAAAAACTTGAAGGCCTTGATGATGAAGAAGTAAATCGCTATGTTCATCACTACAATATGCCACCATACGCTACAGGCGAGGCAAGAAATCTTAAAAGCCCAGGCAGACGCGAAATTGGCCACGGAGCGCTTGCAGAAAGAGCTTTGGAAGCAGTTATTCCATCAGAAGAGGAATTTCCTTATGCTCTTCGTTTGGTGTCTGAAGTGCTTTCATCAAACGGCTCATCTTCAATGGCTTCAGTTTGCGGCTCAACTCTTGCACTTATGGACGGAGGCGTTCCAATCAAACGTCCAGTTGCTGGTATAGCAATGGGGCTTATCAAAGATGAAAAGAGCGGCAAAGTCGCAGTTCTTTCAGATATCCAAGGCCTAGAAGACTTCCTCGGCGATATGGACTTTAAGGTTACTGGTACAGAAAAAGGTATCACAGCAATTCAAATGGATATCAAAATCAAGGGTATCGACAAAAAAATCCTTACAACTGCTTTAAAACAGGCAAAGGAAGGCAGAATGTTTATTATGGGCAAACTTCTTGAAGAAATCAAAGCTCCAAGAAAAGAACTCTCAAAATATGCTCCAAAAATCATCACTTTCAATATTGACCCAGATAAGATCAAAGATGTTATTGGCTCAGGCGGAAAAACTATCAATAAGATTATTGACGAAACTGGCGTAAAAATTGATATCGAAGATGATGGAAAAGTTTTCATCGCTTCTCAAGACAACGAAATGGCTGAAAAAGCGAAGAAGATTATCCTTGGCATTGTAGAAGAAGTTGAAGTTGGTGATGTGTATGACGGAAAGGTTGTTCGTATCATGAACTTTGGTGCTTTTGTAGAACTTGCAAATGGCAAAGAAGGTATGATCCACATTTCAAAACTTTCAAACAAACGCGTTGAAAAGGTTGAAGATGTTGTCAAGATTGGCGACGAAGTTGAAGTTGAAGTCGTCAAAATTGATGAAAAGGGCAGGATTGACCTTAAAAGAATTTTGCCAAAAGAAGAAGCGAAAGAGGAAAAGAAGGAAATAAAAAAGACTGATAAGAAAGCTGAAAAGGCTGCAAAAAAGTCAAAAAAAGAAGGAAAATAAGCAGGTTGACTTGCTCGGAAGCCAAATTTTGCAAAAGCAAAATTTGAATTGCTTGACAGCAATTTGGCTTGGCCTTAAAGCCAAGCCTGCTTCCTCGCATACGCTTCGAAGCGAGTGCTGTCGAAGAATGATAGTGAGTGCTGTCGAAGAGCTGTGACAGCCAATGCTCACGAAGCGACTATAGCGGGTGCTGTCGAAGTGACATAAGGTTGTATTTGAAATCTTTTTTCTAAAAAAAACAAACAAAAAACTCTATATCTTTTGATAGAGTTTTTTATTTTACTGAAAAACTTTAGGCTGCGAATTTAAGCTGCCTTTTAAGATCGGAAGAGCGTCGTGTAGGG
>CARTDZ010000026.1 GCA_949067325.1 uncultured Eubacteriales bacterium
AATCAAATTGACAAAAAGCCACTTTACAAAATTGACTATGCTGGCTTGGAAAGGCAATTGGGTATAAAAGTTGTGCCAATCAACGCCGGCGACAAAAAGTCGCTGACAAGGCTCAATGAAGAGATAGTGTCCTTAAAAAGCAAAAATGTCGACTACAAAAAACCTGAATATATTTCTTCGTTCAAACTTGATAAAAACATTTTGCGAGGGAAGGTCGATGATGACCTACTTGATTTTTATTCAATAAAACTTTTGGAAAAAGATGAAGAGGTCATAAAAAAATTTAAGCTAGACGCAAAAAGCTTGCCTGATCGAATTGAAGAAGTCGCCAAGGCAAGATATAATTTTATAGACAAAATATTGGCTTCCTGCTTGACGTCTGTTGGCAAAGTTTATGGAAGAAGCAAGTTTGACAAGATTGTTATGAACCGCTTTCTAGCTTTTCCTATCTTTCTATGTTTTTTGGCGGTTGCTTTTTATCTCACCTTTTTTTCAATTGGTGCGTGGTGCAGTGATGGATTGTCATTTGTGCTTGACGCGGCTTTCAAACCAATCCTTAGCTGGCTTGTTGGATTGTTTGGTCAGGGCAGTGCGATAGTAAGTTTTTTTGAAGTTGCAATTATGGGTGGACTTGGCTCAATTCTTGGCTTTTTGCCGCAGGTCGCACTGCTGTTTCTCTTTTTGTCAATCCTAGAAGACAGCGGATACCTTTCACGCGTAGCTTTTGTGTTTGAAGATATTTTGGGCAAAGTTGGTTTGTCAGGCAAAAGTGTATATACGCTTTTGATGGGGTTTGGTTGCTCGACAACAGCTGTTCTCACAGCCCGCAATATGGAAGACAAAAATTCAAAGATCAAAACTGGTCTTTTGACGCCTTATATGAGTTGCAGTGCAAAATTTCCAATTTATGCAGTGCTTGGCGGGGCTTTTTTTGGAGCTAGCAATATTTTTGTGATTTTGGGCTTGTATCTTTTGGGTGTGGCAGTTGCAATAACACTCAGCTTCGTGCTTGAAAAGACACTGCTAAAAAGCAAAGAGCAGACTTTTATATTGGAATTTCCTCCATATCGCAGCATGAGTTGCAAACGTGTTTTTTCTGTGCTTTGGGATAATGTAAAATTGTTTCTCATACGCGTTGGTACTCTTATAATCTCTATGAATGTCATTGTTTGGATCCTTGGCAATTTTTCTTTTACCTTTGCCTATGTGCCAAATGCTGGCGGGGCAAGTATGCTTGAAAGTTTGGGCAAAATTCTTTCGCCTATATTTATTCCTCTTGGTTTTGGCAGTTGGGGGCTTGTGTCTGCTCTTATTGCTGGCCTTATCGCAAAAGAAGTTATCGTTTCGTCAATTGCGATGTTCAATCATGTGGACGAAGCAACTGGTGGCGACATTCAAGCGTCTATAAAAGATCCAACAAGTGCAGTGTTTTTTACAAGCCCTGCGGCTGTGCTTTCATACCTTGTTTTTTCACTTTTGTATTTTCCTTGCCTTGCAACCACTTCAGTTTTGAGCAAAGAAATTGGCAAAAAGTGGACGTTTATTGGCATTGTAATAGAATTTTTTGTAGCTTACTTTGTTGCTATGATAGTTTATAATATTGCTCGTGCTATAGAAGTTTTTGGTTTTGCAAAGGTGTTTGTAGCGTTTATAATTGCGGTTATAATCATATGTGCAATTGTTTTTCTAGTCAAATTTTTAAAGAAAGGCAAAGGCTGTCCTTACAAAAACAAATGCAGCAAAAATTGCAAAAAATGTGGTTAAAAAACGGAATTTTATCTCAAAAGGTTGTTAAAAAAAAATAAATATGATATCATTTGTATATGAACAGACCTATAGTCGCAGTTGTTGGAAGACCTAACGTTGGCAAATCAACATTTTTCAACAAAATCTGCGGAAAACGAATTTCAATTGTAGATGACACACCGGGCGTAACTCGTGACCGCATATATGCTGAAGCGGAGTGGTGTGGGCATGAGTTTTTGCTTGTCGACACTGGTGGTCTTGACCCAAGAAGCGAAGATATTTTTCAAAGTGACATAAAAAAGCAGGCAGAGGTTGCAATCAATGAAAGTGACGTTGTTGTCTTTATTGTAGATGGACAAAGTGGAGTGACTTTGAATGACGAAGATGTGGCTTCAGTTTTGAAACGCACAAAAAAGCCTGTCGTGCTTGTTGTCAACAAGCTTGATAAGTTTGAGGTTGAAAACACCTATGAATTTTATAGCCTTGGCCTTGGCGTGCCAATGCCGCTTTCAGTGCTTCAAAGCAAAGGCCTTGGAGATATCTTAGATGCTATCGTTGCGCATTTTCCAAAAGTTACAGCGGATAGCGTGAAGGCAACAAAAGTTGCAATAGTTGGCAGGCCAAACGTTGGCAAAAGTTCAATTGTCAACCGTCTTATAGGCAGCGAACGCGTGGTAGTCAGCGGCGTTGAAGGCACAACTCGTGACAGCGTTTATGTTCCTTTTAGGTACAACAAAAAAGAATACGCTCTGGTAGATACTGCGGGGCTTCGTCGCAAGCGTGGCGTCGAGCAGCAGTCGATTGAAGGCTACAGCGTGCTTCGCACAATGTCAGCAATTGACGAGGCTGATGTTGTTATGATTGTCGTTGACGGCAGCGGTGAAAGGTTGTCAGAGCAAGATGTTCGTGTTGCGGGCTATGTGCATGAAGCGGGCAAGCCAAGTGTGATTGTAGTCAACAAGTGGGATATAAAATCAAAGGATAAAAACTCGTTTGAAGCCATGCTCAAAGAAGACCTTTCATTCATGAAATATTTTCAAACAATCTATGTTTCAGCGCTCACAGGTGCAAGCACAGGTCAAATCATGGAGAAGGTTGAATATGTATATCAAAACGCTTGCAAACGTATTACTACAGGCCTTCTTAATGACATTCTTCATGACGCTATTTTGAATTTTGAGCCGCCAACCCATGCAGGTAGACGTGCAAAAATCAAATTTATAACTGAGGTTTCAACAAATCCGCCAACTTTTGTAATATTTGTCAGCGACCCAAAACTTATCAATTTTTCATATAGTCGCTATCTTGAAAATAAATTTAGAGAAAGAGTGGATTTTGCAGGCACGCCAATCAAAATAATTTTTAGAGGCAAGGAGGACAAAGAATGAATATAATTTGGGCATTTGTCATAATTGCCATAGTTTCATATTTTATAGGAACAATAAACTTTTCAAAAATGATAGCTTGGCGTTTTAGGCACAAAGACATCACCAAGGTGGGTAGCGGAAACCCAGGCACAATGAATATGCTTAGAACTTTTGGCTTCAAATACGCACTCCTTACATTTGTTGCGGAAATTGTAAAAGCTGGCCTCACTGCTCTAGTTTGCCGCCTCGTTACGCCAGAGCCATACTCAACGCTCGCATTTTGGGCTGCAGGGTTTTTTATCCTTCTTGGCAACAATTTTCCTGTTTGGTCAGGCTTTAAGGGCGGCAAAGGCGTGGCTTGCTTTGCAGGACTTTTTCTCTTCTCAGAGCTTTGGTATGTGGCAATCGTTTGGTTTTTTGTCTGCGCGACAATCTTGTATTTCATGGACTATGGCTCAGTCGCGTCATTTCTCTATTTGACAGCTCTCGCTGCCGCTTACACAATCTTCACTTGGCTGACAGCTACAACAGAAATTTGGATAACTGCAGTCATAACAGCAATTGTTTGGTGTTTGATTGTTCTCACTTACATTCGCCATCACGCAAACATCTATCGTCTTTTTCACCATACTGAAAACAAGATTGGCTTTAAGGACAAACTAAAAAAGTTCTTTTGCCACAAGAAAGGTGAGGAAATTATAAGTGAAGAACAGGTCTCTTCACCTCCAGAACAAGAAATCATCATTGAAGATGAAGAGAACAAAGATTAATAAAAATTTTAAATAAATAATATAATTAAAACAAAAAAGTAAGCAATATCAAAAATTAAAATCGAACTAGTTTAAAGAATTTGAAATTCAAGTTCTATAACAAAAAATGCCTTCATAAGATAGTTGTGTCATAAGGAGGTATTTTTTAATGGAAAAATATGAAATCTATGATGATATTAAATCCCGCACAAATGGCGACATATATATTGGTGTTGTAGGCCCTGTCCGCGTTGGCAAGTCCACCTTTATCACCAAATTTATGCAAAAGCTTGTTGTGCCAAATATCACAGAGAAAAATGCAAAGGACAGAACTGTTGATGAGCTTCCTCAATCAGCAGACGGCAAAACTATCATGACAACTCAACCTCATTTCGTGCCAAACGAAGCAGTAAAAATCAGCGTTGCAAACGCAGAAATGAGAGTGAGAATGATTGACTGTGTTGGCTATTTGGTCAGTGGCGTAATGGGTCACGTTGAAAACGACAAACCTCGTCTTGTAAAAACACCTTGGTCAGATGAGGAGCTTCCTTTTGAGGAGGCTGCTGAGCTTGGCACAAAAAAGGTTATCGACGAGCATAGCACAATCGGTATTCTCGTGACAACAGACGGCTCAATCACTGACATCGACAGAGGCAGTTATGTTGACGCTGAAGAGCGTGTCGTAAGAGAAATGAAAGCAAGCGGCAAACCTTTTGTAATCGTTTTGAACACAAAAAATCCGTCTTCTCAAGACGCTAAAAAACTTGCCTCATCTCTCAGCGAAAAGTATGATACTCAAGTTTTGCCAATCAATGCTCTCGAACTTAAAGAAACAGACGTCGACAACATCTTTGAAAAGATTTTGATGGAATTTCCAGTCAAGTCAATCAGAGTTAAAATGCCAAAATGGCTTCAAGCGCTTGACTATGATAGTGATATAATTTCTGAAATTTCAGCTGAAGTGAAGCGTCTTGGCTCAAAAATGAACAAACTCAGTGAAGTAGACAAAAGCGGTCTTGCTTTTACTGAAAGTGAAGCTTTTGACCCAATCACTTTTACAAGTATGCAAGTGGGCGAAGGCGTTGTTGAATTCAACGTTATTCCAAAAGAAGACCTTTTCTACAAAGTTCTCTCTCGCGAATGTAACCACGAAATCAAAGACGACTATGAGCTTATCGGCTATATCAAAGAGCTTGCTATTGCAAAATATGAATATGACAAGATCAAAGACGCTCTCGAAGAAGTTAAGCAAACAGGCTACGGCGTCGTTGAACCTAAAAAAGACGACCTCGAACTTGGCGAGCCAGAGATTATCAGACAAGGTGGCCGCTATGGCGTAAAAATCAAAGCAACAGCTCCAAGTCTTCACATTATGCGTGTTGATGTCGAAACTGAAGTTACTCCAATGGTAGGCACTGAAGACCAAAGTCAAGATCTTGCCAAAAACCTTATGGAACAGTTTGAAGCTGACCCAACAACAATCTGGGATACAAACATCTTGGGCAGAAGCCTTTACAGCCTCATAGGCGACAATATCAACAACAAACTTGTGATGATGCCAGTTGAAGCGCAACGCAAGATGAGAAAAACCTTGGGCAGAATTGTCAACGAAGGCAAAGGCGGAGTTATCTGCATACTCTTATAAGAAATCAAAAACAGCGAAATCACTCGCTGTTTTTTGTGGTTACAATTGACAAGATTTGCTTTATGTGCTAAAATCTAAACTAGGAGAGAGACATGAACAAACAAAATAAATATGATGAATTTGACCTTTTATATGAGGCTATGTTTATAGGCTATGATATACAGAATAACATTAATCATATTGATAGTTTTAAAGATGTTAATAAAAATGTTATTAATAGCAGAACTGCAGCTGGCTGGATTTATAGTGCAGTAAGCAATGACAGAGAAATTAATGAAGAAAATTACATTGACCAATATGTTGAGTCGACAAAAGGTTACGAAAGCGAAGAAGAGTATTTGAAAAACTATCCATTTCCAGAGTTTTATACTGTTTTAGGTAAAAAATTGTATAAAGAATGTGAAGCTATTTCAGCTAAATTTGGAAATTCTGCTATTCATTTGTCCCCATTAATTACAGAAAAAACAACCGAAGCTTATATAAATGCAAAAGCGCTTATTCTTTTTGACTGGAAAGTTGACAAAGGATTTGTGAGACAATTTCTTTCACTTACACAATTTTTTGATACTGAAGAGGAATTTTTAAGCTTTTTGGAAGAACATAGTCTCGAAAATCGAGCGAAAAAACGCCAAGCACAGAAAAATTCATCTTCAGATGACAAAAAAGAGAGAGAATAAAAACAGCGAAATCACTCGCTGTTTTTTTGTTCTAAGAGATCAATAATTTGATGTGATGTTCTAAGAATTGCGTTCATCTTTTCGATCATTGACGCGTCGATGAATTCGTTTTTTATTTCTGGGGTAAAAAACTTACAATTAATACAATTTTTTCTTAACAAAAATTGTGTACAATGACCGCAATCGATTTCACGAAATTTCTGAATATGCGAATTGTAAATAAAGTGTTGTTTGAAGAATTTACAATTCCTCTTTATATCTTTCGCCATTTCTTTCCTCCTTTACATAAGAAGTGTAGCATACTTTTTGAAAAGTATTACATCACATATGAACGGTAGTGCTTTATAAAACAAAATTAACAACTTTTTGCATATGTTCATATAATCATAATATGGAAAAGCAAAAATTTACAATCATCTGTATAAAAGCCCCAAAATGGCTTAGTCGTCTTCTTAGAAGAAGGGCAAACAAGTCAACTGAACAAGAAGACTAAGATTTTTACAGAAAAATCATATATACATAAGACTTTATGCGAAGGCATATACTATTTTGAGGATAAAACTTGAAATAGGCTTTTGTCATTTTCTGGGGAGGCACCAAACTCGTTTACGCTGACACGATTTGCTTTGCAATCTAACAGCTACTCCTTCGGTTCCCCGTCCCAATCTCCCTCCACTTAAGGTGTCCAACGGAACTGTTGCAAACAGGCAAAGCCTTTACCTTGCAAAGTTCCTTATGGCGATTTAATAAAGGCGAGGGATCGGGCTTTGAATGCAACAAAAAAGGCGGAATAATTCCGCCAAAAAACTCCGTTTAAATATAAAACGACTTACTTAGCTTTTGCTGATTTTATGCACTTTGTGCAAGCACGAACGCTTTTTTCTTTGCCGTCAACAACGATTGTTGTTTTTTGCAAGTTAAGCTCATAAGTTCTGTTTGACTTACGGTTTGAGAAAGAAACTTGTTTGCCTGATGCCTTTCCTCTTCCGCATACTTCACATGTTCTGCTCATAATATTATTCCTCCATTACTTTTCAACTGATTTGCACTTTACTATATCATCTTTTTCACAAAAAATCAACTGTTTTGAAGAAAAAATGTTTAAGTCGCATTAAATTTTTAAAATTTTCTTTCAATCCTTTTCAATTTGGTTGTCTTTTCTTTTATTTTATTGTATATTATAAGAGGCTATTAATATAGGGGGCTAAAAAACTTGACAGTCGATACAAACAACTATTATGGCAATATTTCGATCAGCGACAATTCGATCAGGGTTGTTGCGGGTTATGCTGCGCTCGATTGTTATGGCGTTGTAGACCTCGTTTCAAGGTCCATTATGGACAGTGCCAAAGAATTAATGAAAAAAGAATCTTATTCCAAAGGAATCAAGATCAGTCATATCGACAACAGAATTTTTATTGATGTTTACTGTATTTTGAAATACGGTGTTTCTATCAGTGCAGTGGCAGAATCTCTTCGCAAAGCGGTGAAATACAGCGTTGAAAATTTTACGGGTATGCTTGTTGATGCTGTCAATGTTCACGTTGTCGGTGTAAGGGTTTAGGAGCAAAAGAATTATGATTAAGACGATAAATGGGGTCACCTTCCGCAAGATGATTGTTGCAGGTGCAGGCCTACTTGAACAAAATAAAAAATACGTTGACTCACTCAACGTTTTTCCTGTTCCAGACGGAGATACTGGAACAAATATGTTTCTCACAATGAAATCAGCGGTAAACGAAGTTTCAAAGTGTATAACAAATGATCTAGACGCGCTTAGCGAGGCCTTTGCAAAAGGTGCTTTAAAAGGCGCAAGAGGAAACAGCGGCGTTATCACTTCACAGATTTTTAAGGGTTTTTGCAGTGAGATAAAGAAGGCAAACGAAATCACTACAAAGGTTTTTGCCAAGGCTATGCAAGAAGGCGCAAACATTGCCTACAAAGCTGTGACCAAGCCTAAAGAAGGCACAATCTTGACTGTCATTCGTGTTATGGCTGAAAACGCGGTCAATGTGGCAAAGAAGTGTGACAACTTTGAAGAATTCTTCAAACGTGTGCTTGACACTGGTGAGGAAATCTTGAGACAAACACCTGAAATGTTGCCAGTTCTTAAAAAAGCGGGCGTAGTGGACGCTGGCGGAAGGGGTATTATTGTCATTTTCACAGGTTTTTACAAGCTTGTGATTGGCGAAGAAGACTTTGAATTCCAATTCGAAGATGAAAAAGTGCCTCAATCTGTTGACGACGTGCTTGCTGACATTAACGCACTTGGCGATATCGAATTCGGATACTGCACTGAATATATGATTATTCACATGAAGAAAAAGACAACTGAAGCTGATATCGACAAACTTAGAGAAAAACTTATGGCTCTCGGCGACTCGGTAATCTGTATTGGTGACCTTAATCTTGTAAAAGTTCACGTACACTCAAACGAGCCAAACAAGGCGCTCGAGTATGCACTTGAGCTTGGTGAGATTTACAATATCAAGATTGAAAATATGCGTGAGCAGAACCGCGAACTTAAGAAAAAAGCCAACATCATGGAAGAAACAAAAGAAACTGGCATGATTGCAGTCGCTCCTGGTGACGGACTTGCTGCAATTTTCAAAGATTTGAGCGTTGATGAAATTATTGTTGGCGGCCAGACTATGAACCCAAGTGCTGCTGATATCGCAGCTGCTGCTGACAAAGTTCCTGCAAGAAACGTTTTCGTTTTTCCAAACAACAAAAATATCGTCTTGGCAGCTCAGCAAGCAAACGACCTTACAAACAAAAACCTTATTGTAATCGGTACAAAAAGCGTGCCTGAAGGTATAACTGCAGCCATTGCTTTCAATCCAGACGGAAGCGTTGAAGAAAACTCTGAAGCAATGAATGATGCAATAAAGGGTGTGAAATCTGCGTCTGTAACTTATGCTGTTCGTGACACACACGTTGACGGATTTGACCTTGCAGTTGGTGAAATCATCGGCCTTGACGATAAGGCGATTTTGGCAAAAGGCAAGCTTGTCTCTGACACTACTGAGCGTCTTGTTGAAAAACTTATTACGCAGGACACTATGAATATCACTCTCTTCTATGGCGAGGATATAAGAGAAGAAGAGGCGACAGCGCTCTGCGAAAAACTTGCGGCAAAATATCCTGATTGCGAAGTTACTATTGCTTTTGGTGGTCAACCAGTTTACTATTATCTCATTTCTCTTGAGTAAATCTTTAAAAACCGAGCGATTAGCTTGGTTTTTGTATTTGTATGCTGTTGCTATGTTTTAGTGTGTTTTAAGCGCTTTTTATGCTTTAAGCATTTACTATGGTAATCATTATTTATTTTAAATTATGTTATTTTTAAATAACTAAGGTGGAGAAATTATTGGAAGAAATAAGACTTGACGTATATTTGGTCAATAAAAACTTTTTTGCTTCGAGGCAGAAAGCTCAAGCGGCGATAGAAGAAGGGCTTGTCTTTGTCAATGGCAAAATTTGCACGAAAGTTTCAACTCGGGTTTCTGAAAAAGATATAATAGAAATCAAGGAGGGCGACGGCTATGTCTCACGTGGTGCTTATAAACTTTTAAAAGCAAAAGAAGCGTTTGAGATTGATTTTGAAGACAAAATAGTGCTTGATATTGGCGCTTCGACTGGCGGATTTACTCAAGTTGCTCTTGAGGGCGGGGCAAAAAATGTCTATTCTCTTGATGTGGGCAAGGGGGAGCTTGACAAAACTTTGGCCGCTGACAAACGGGTTGTAAATCTGGAAGGCGTTGATTTTCGTGGGGCTAAAAAAGATGTTGTCGGCGACGCGGATATAATTGTTGGCGATATTTCTTTTATCTCACTTCGTCATATATGTCCTAAGATAATCGAGCTTTTTGGAACAAAAAATCAGATTTTTATGCTTTTTAAGCCTCAATTTGAATGCGGGAAGGAAATTGCCAAAAAATTTAAAGGTGTAATAAAAGATAAAAAAATCCACATTTCTCTTCTTAAAGATTTTGTTGGCTATATAAAAGAGCTTGGGCTTGAGGTTTGTGATTTAACTTTTTCGCCAATCAAAGGCAAGGCGGGCAATATTGAATATCTTTTTGCAATCAATGGCAAGAAAAAAGCCTTTGACATTTCAAAGGTTGTTGAGGAAGCTTTTAAAGCGCTTAAAATATAAAGGTGTCAAAAACAGTGGCAATCATTAAACTAATTCGCGAGTTTTTAAATTTTTTAAAAATATAAAAACATAAAAAAACACAAACAAAATTTGTATTTCAAAAGAGGGTTAATGAATTTATGTAGGGCAAAGGTTTGATTTTTGCAAACCTTTGTTTTTGTTTCTAGAATTCGTCGTAATATTCTGTATTTTCAAAGTTAGAATATTCATTTCTTGATTGCATATTGAAAGGGCGTGGGAAATTTTCATAACAGCCGTAGTTCCAGTTGTTTGATTGGTTCCATTTATAGTCTTCTCGTCTATTGCAATCACATTCCTTTTCGCGATGATCGCAGTTGCATTTTTTATTTTGACAGTGGCAAGGTCTAGAACAATTGTTCCAATTGTCATTTCTGCAATTGTCATGCTTCTGACATCTATTGCAGCCACAGAAACAACGACAGAAGAAACAGTTACAGCAAGAGTTATTCATAAAATTCATTTGTATTCCTTTTAAGTATATATTTATCATATATACACTTCACATTATGATAAAAAATTGTGGAAAGTGAGTGGTTTAAAAATATTATTTGGCTGTCTTTTGTTTTTTGTATGACATATATATTTAAAATAGGAGGGTTTTATGGATTTGGTTATTCTTGCAGCAGGCATGGGCAGTCGTTTTGGAGGGCTAAAGCAGCTTGAGCCTGTTGACGATGAAAAGAATTTTATTCTTGACTATTCTATTCACGATGCTGTCAAAGCAGGTTTTGATAGAGTTGTGATTGTTGTAAGAAAAGAACATTTCAAAATTTTTGAAGAGACGATTGGCAAGAGAATATCGTCAATTATTCCTCTTGAATACGCTTTTCAAGATTTAAGCATTGTGCCTGAAGGGTTTGACGCTCCAAAGGATAGAGTTAAGCCTTGGGGTACGGCACACGCGCTTTATTGCTGCAAAAACATCTTGTCAGATAAGTTTGCTGTCATAAATGCTGACGACTTTTATGGTGCTGAGCCTTTTGAGCTTATTGCCAATTTCTTGAAAAATAATGAAAATGAGAATGACTTTATCAGTGCGGGCTTTCATGCCAAAAACACCTTGACTGAAAACGGAATTGTAAAACGCGGGCTTTTCAAAATGATCAGAGACGAGGCTACAGGTCTTGTTGAAAGCGAAATAGAAAGACGAGAAGAGGGGATTTTTGCCACTCCACTTGGTCAGAATAATTGGAAGCAAATTGAGCCTGAAACATTGACGTCGATGACCATGTTTGGCTTTTCGCACAAGTTTGTTGACAAAATTGAAAAAGAATTTGTTCACTTTTTCTCAAAGCCAGCTGAAGAACTAAAAACAAGCGAATTTTTGCTTGTAGATGTGATCAATGACATGATAAAAAATGGCGAGGCAAAACTTAAAGTTAAAGACACCTCGTCAAAATGGTTTGGAATAACTTATAGAGAAGATATAGCCAAATTGAAAGAGGGGATTGCGTGCATGAAAAATCAAGGTTTGTATCCTCAAACCTTGTACATGACTTCTCAAATCAAAAACGGCGACAAGAGCCTATAAATCATCAGCGTCTTGCACAGGAGCTTCATCTTCAATCAAACTTGTACCAGTATATGACCCAAGCGGGTCATTTTTGCTTTGCAGTTTGCTTTTTTTCTTTTTTCTCACCTTCATAAAAATATTGTAAACATTATTACAAAAAATATGTAAAACTTTACAAATGCACAAGTGTAAATAGCATTATTATTTGGTCTTTGCTCTTTAACTTAAATAAAAAGCTTTTGTAAGTTCTTTCAAAAAATTATAATTAATTTTTGTTGGCTTTGGGTTGATAACCAAAGATCCAAAGACTGAAAACTCCAAGCGAACAATTTCAATGCCAGACAAACTGATAGGTTATTTGAAAGAATATCAAAAGTGGTGGAATAATCAAAAACACTATCTTGGCGACCGCTGGGAAGATACTGACAGATTGTTCTTTACAGAAGATGGCAAAACAATCTCGCCAGGATTATTTAGAGTGTGGCTACAAAAAACATTAACAAAGGCAGGATTGCCAAAAGTATCTCTCCACTCGCTACGCCACACAAACATAACCTTACAACTTATCGCTGGCGTAGATATGAAAACTGTATCCGCTCGTGCTGGCCATAGTAAAGCATCAACTACAAGCGACTTTTACAGCCACTTTATAAAGAATTCAGATATACACGCAAGTGAAGTAATAAATAAAATATTTGAATGAATTTGCTGTGAGATCTTTAAAATTAAGTAAAAGTGTGTTATACTGTGTTTGGAGGCTGTATGGCAAAAATAACACAAATTTTCAAATTAAATAAGACACAGTATGAGTTAGACTTTGTAGATATTGATACAAGCCAAGATACTGAGCTTTTTATAGATCCGTATTGGATATCAAAGCAGGATTGCGAATTTACAATACGATGTGATTTATTAATAATAAAATACTCTGGTGATGTAAATTGCCTTATTTTCCTAGGTTTTACGGCATTTTAAACGAGTTAAAATTTAAATTTATAAAACTTTTATAAAAAACTTTATAAAAATGCTACAAAAATTATTAAATAAGATACAAGTTATCTTTCTGGTTGGTTTATTTTTAGATAGAATAAGTGGACAAAGTTGCAAAATCTTTGCCCACTTATATTTTTTATTTTTTACTTTATTAGCAATATAATAGTTGATTTATTAAATTGCTTGCATTTTTATCGGCTTCTTTTGTGTAGTGTGTGTAAATATTTAATGTTGTATTTGTATCACTATGTCCAGCTCTTGCTGATACTGTTTTTATATCCATACCACGAGTAAGTTGCATGGTAATATTTGTGTGCCTTAGCCCATGCGGAGTAATTTCTTTCAGTCCATTTTTTTGTTCAAACTGTTTTAACCATCTAAAAGTTGTTGCTCCTGCCATATTTGAGCCATCCCATCTTACAAATAGTCTATCGGTATTTGCCCATAAGTTGGCATATTTTATTTTTTCACTATCCCAAAATTTTTTGTAATCTTTTAATAATGTTACAACTCCACTTGGAATGCTAATTGTTCTGTTAGAATTTTTTGTTTTTGTATTTTTAGTTACAACCCCTATGCCACAAGCATATATACTATTTCTTGAAATCGTTACTAGTTCTTTTTCAAAATCAAAGTCTTTCCATTCTAAACCTACCAACTCTGCGTTGCGAACACCCAAAGCAATCATTAAAGTAAATGCAACTTTTTTTCTAATATCTGTTTCATTGTTTATGCAATCTACAAAATGTTTTATAGTTTCCGTGTCATCTAATATTTCTTTTTTACCAGAAGAACCTTTTTTAATAGGACGAATAAAATCACTAGAAGCATAATTAACACTAATTATACCTTGCCTTACTGCATCTCTAAGTATCGTATGTAGCATTATTTTAATTGCATTATTTGAGCCTCTTGAATATGGAACTTGCTCGCTTTCGGCTTTAAAATAATCTTCAAAATTTATTTTTAAACCTCTACATATTTTTTTAGCCGTTTCCCTTTTTAATTTATTACCAACTTTATAAGCGACTTCTATGGTAGTATCAGCCAATTCACATAATTTTGCACAAGATTGAGTAGTTAGGTTTTTTGCAGTAACCAAATCTCTTATGCTTTGCTTCACGGTTATAGTTTCTTTTTTATGAGTTCGTTCGCATAGCCAATTGCAAAAGTCTTGTATTATAATTTGATTTAAACCCCTTAAAGTGTATTTGCCTAATTTATCTTTAAAAATTTTTAAATAGCCTTTGCAACTATTATAATAAGAATAGCCTTGTTCGTGGTATATTAAAATATCTTCTACCCACTTTTCAGCAAATTCATAAAATCCTATGTCTTCCATAGGCTTGTTTAAAATTCCATTTGAAAGCCTTTCAGTTTGTTCTTTTAAGTCTAATTGACATTTTAGTTTATACGATTCAATTTCTTTTTTGCCCTTTAAGTGATTAGGCACTTTATATGTTTTAACTTTTTGCTTAAATTTTTTTGTTAAAGGGTCTTTATAGTTGCACCAAAATACAAATGAAAGTTCGCCTTTTTGATTATATCGTTCTTCTGTGTGCATTAAATCATTTTTATTCTTCATCTGGTACCTCAATAATTTTTCCACCTAAAAATATTATAAGTGAATTGACATCAACTAAAATTTTGCTTGAATTAATTATGCAATCTATTTTTCCACTTTTGCATAATTGTCTAATAAATCACTCGCTTACTGCGGTATTTTTGTCAAGCGACCTTAATTCATCCATACAACTTTTTATGGTTTTTAATTCTGGCATAATTTTTTTAAACATATTTTTTGCTCCTTTTTTTTATATTAATTTCATTTTTTAAAAAGTTCAAGGGTTTTGAAAGGTGTTTTTTAAGTTGTTTTAAGTTTGCCAAGTTTTTTTAGTAAAAGTATTATA
>CARTDZ010000027.1 GCA_949067325.1 uncultured Eubacteriales bacterium
TTAAAACTTTTTATTCTTTTTTCAGCTTTCCGCGATACTCCCAGCCCCGTTGTGGGCGACAAGACAATTTTTAAGCCTTACTTTGAAATTTGAATATTGACAAAACTTCTTTTATATGATAAAATTTGAAATAAATGGAGGTTTTTATGGTTAGAAAATGTCATTCAAAACGCATTGCAATGGCAACTGCGAAAAAATGTTTTACTTATGAGGGACATGAAACTGTCAAGGCAAAACTTAACGGAAAGGAAACGACAATTTCGTATGACATATATAGGAAGCCAAATGGCGAAACTGCGAGAAAGAATATTAAATTGCATTCTGATAATCAAAAAATTTTTTGTCAGATGAAAAATCTTGAGGCGAGAATACAAGCTGTAAAAATTGCATTGTCAAAGCTTAAAGAGTTTTCTACAACATCAGAACGTGGAGATGATTATTTAAGGCAATTAAACTATGCTGTAGTTAAATTCAGAGAAGAAGCACAAAAGAAGAAAAACAACTGGTCTGATTTGGAAGTTGCCTTGACACTCAAAGAATGTGAAAATGAAATTTTTTCTGAATTTTCAGAGACTTATACTCACGAGCTAAGCGCTTGGATAGAAGATGTGTTTTATAATAACGAATTGTGCGGGGGGGGATTTTTCAACCTCAGCCCGAACTAGAAGTTTAGGAGAGGAGGAGCAAATATGTCATTTTATAAAAAAAATCGCTTTGGCCGTTATGGCATAGCTGAAAACATAAGAGGAGAATGGTATTATGGCAAAAATTCCGCAAATTCTGGATACAATACGAAAAGCAAGACCATTGAACAAAGATATTCCTCTATTGAAAAAACTCTAAAAAACTTGCTTGATTCTGGCACGCATGGTGATCGCGGCTTCGACTATGTATTGCAGTTAAATTATCAAATAGATAAATACATTTCACAGGCACAAAAGCTCAATGTCTCTAGAGAAACTATTAAATATAATGTAGACACACTTTTTGATGAACATCAGGCAAGCCCATTGCTTGAAGAGTTTAAGGAGTATCTGCCAGCTTATCACAATTTTGTTAATGAGCTTTCAGTACAAAATGGAATTTAAAAAGAAGGCCTCGCTCCTTCTTTTTTTTATTGCCAAAATATTGAGTTATAAAAAAGCCCGCTTATTTTTGCGGGGCTTATGTTAGCGAATTATTTCGTAGTCAGCTTCTTTTTGTTTTGACTGCATATCAACGCCAATTGTCTTTTTTAAGTTGTATCTTGCGTTTTCACCATTGAACATTGTACAGCCTTTGAAGTCACTTATGCTTACTTTATATGCTGTTTTAACCATGTAAATTACCTCCGTTTCTTGGCTATATAATAACACAAAAATATTGTTTGGTCAATACCTTTTTTAAATTTTTTTACATTTTTTTAGGAACGTCAATTGCAAGCACATTCAGCGCGAGAGCAAGTTCTTTTTTCACAAGATTGAGAAGTGAGATATAACTTTTTCGTTTGTCTTGGTCTTGCTCACTCAAAACGCGATGATTGTTGTAAAAAGTTGAAAAAGCTGCGGCCAGATCATAAGTTGCAAGGCAAAGGCCATTTAGGCTTTTGTCTTTGTAACAGGTCTCATATGAAGACTGAAGTTTGAAAATTGCTTTTATTATATTTCGTTCATCTTCAGAACACATCTTTATTTTTCCACCCTCTTCATCAGCTTTGTTTAGCACAGAATTGATACGTACGGCTGTATATTGCAGATATGGGCCAGTTTTACCCTCAAAGGCGAGAAATTTGTCGAGATCAAACACATAATCTTTTGATATATTGTTTGACAGATCACCAAACTTCATTGCCGCCACCCCAATTTGAAGAGCCAGCTCACGATCAAATTCTACACCATTTGATTTGAGTTTTTCGCTAGCTTTTTCAATCAAGAGGTTGATGATATCTTCAAGCTTGATCGTGTCGCCTGAACGTGTCTTAAAAGGTTTGCCATCACTACCGTTTATCGTGCCATAACCTATATGAACAAGCTCCTGCCCTTTTGGTGAAATGCCTGCTTTTTTGCACACTCTAAACACTTGCGTAAAATGAAGGTCTTGCCTGCCATCAACAATGTATTCAATCCTGTCAGGCTTGTCCGCAAGGTTTCTCATCAAAATTGTAGCGATGTCAGTTGTGGCATAAAGCACTGCCCCGTTCTGCTTTTTTATAAGCGCTGGAGGCATAGGATTTTTGTAGCGTTGGATCTCACCTTCCTTTTTTGGCAAAGGAATATTCTCGCCTTCCTCCGCAACATCGACGACCAAAGCGCCATTGCTCAAATAGCAAAGATTTTGCCCTTCTATAATTTCTATAGCCTTGTCAATGTAATCAGCAGCGTCACTTTCGCCATACCAATAATCAAAATTTGCGCCAAGCTCGCTGTAATGTTTTTTTATCTGCACTACCGACACTTCGCGAATCTTTTTGTAAATTGAAAAATAAGGCTCTTCTTTATTTTGAATTTTGAGCGTCCACTCTTCAGCTTTTGCGTTGAACTCTTCATCAACTTTTTTGCGAGAGCTAGCTTTTGGATAAGCTTCGTTAAGCATTTCAAGCGTTATTTTTGGCTCTTCTCCTATTCCATCAAAATAAAAGTCAAGCTTTCCATCTTCAAAAAGTTGAAGTTCCGTCAACCCCATCTGCAAACCCCAGTCGCCAAGGTGAACATCTGAAATCACCTCGTCGCCCATAAATTTGTAGAGACGTTTCAAGCTTTCGCCAGTGATAGGCGAACGCAAATGCCCTATATGCAAGGCTTTTGCAACATTTGCTCCGCCATAATCAAGCAACACCTTCTCGCTCTTTTGATGTTTGTCAACACCGCCACGTTCATCAGCCAAGTAAAAGTTTGCTTCTTCCTCAAGCGCCTTGTCAGTAAGAATTATATTTATAAATGCAGGTTTTGCAACTGAAAAAACAAAGCGGTCGTTTTTCTCAATATTCTCAACAATCATTGTCGCAATTTCAAAAGGATTTTTGCCCAATGTTTTTGCAAGAGCAAAACAACTATTACACTGAAAATCACAAACTTGTGGCAAAGACGAAAAAGATATGGATAGCTTCTGCTCGCCAAATCCGCATCTTTTCGCACTTTGATTCAAAAATTTTTCTATTTTTTCTTTTATCATATTTATCCTAAAATTTTTTCAAGCTGTTAAAGTATTTGTTAAAAACGCCTTAATCTATAGTTCGCCTTGCTTCCAACGCTCGCGACAATGTCACCTCATCTGCATATTCAAGATCGCTTCCCATGGCAACACCTTGGGCAAGTCTTGTCACTTTCACTCCAAGCGGCTTCAACAATTTTGCTATATACATTGCAGTTGCGTCACCTTCAACATCAGGATTTGTCGCCATAATGACTTCCTCAACTTTACCATTGCTTATTCGCGACAAAAGTTCCTTGATTTTTATGTCATCTGGGCCTTTGTTGTTGAGTGGACTTATAGTTCCAAAGAGGACATGGTAAACACCATTGTAATTTTTTACCTTTTCCATTGAGATCACATCTTTTGGCTCTTTTACTACGCAAATAGTTTTATGGTCGCGACGTGAACATATACTGCAAACCTCTTTGTCAGTAAAGTTGCCACAAACCTTGCAAAAACCAATTTTGGCTTTCGCTTCACTTATAGCCTCGCAAAAGTTTTTTGCACGATCGCTGCTGCCTTCTATGATAGAATACGCATATCGTTGTGCGTTTTTGTAGCCGACACCAGGAAGCGTTCTAAACATCTCAATAAGTCTTTCTATCTTTTCTTCTTGCATTTTACATTCCTGGAACTTGAGGCACATTCGCCTTTTCAGCGCGGTTAATTTGACCAATCGCGTCATTCACAGCAGAAATCACAAGGTCTTCAAGCATTTCCACGTCGTCTGGATCAACTACTTCAGGTTTGATTTTGACTGACTTGAGCGTCTTGTCGCCTTTCATGACAACCTCAACCATTCCGCCGCCTACTGAAGAAGAGAACTCTGAATTTTCAAGTTCTTCTTTTGCCCTCATCATCTCTTCTTGCATTTTTTGTGCTTGACGCATAAGTGCTTGCATATTGCCGCCACCAAATCCGCCGCCAAATCCGTTAAATCCCATTTTTACCTCCATTTATGGTCAGATAATCTCCAACCAAACCTTTTAATTTTTTTATATCCTCTTCTGCAGGGTCGATTTCTTTCTTTAAGACCTCAATTTTTAGGTTTAAATCAAGCCCTTGCCAGCGCATTGCCGACTCTATTTCTCGACGCCCCTCACGCAAGAGGTCAACCAGCATACTTTCTTGAACTTTCACTACTAGATTTCCGCTTTCAATTTCAACATTTGTTATGTCCCCGCAAGCAACGTGCAGAGCGACCATTTTTCGCTCTTTTAGGTAAAGCACAACCTTGCCCCAAACAGTCTTGGCTGAAACCGCAACATTGCTAGCCGTCATTTTCAGTTTTTTTTTACGTCTTCGCTGCTGCCACCAAGCATAGCGGTAAGTGAAAGAGCTTCCAACAAAAGTCTTGGCGACAAGGTGTATCTAAGCTCATTTTCAGCGCCTGCAAAAATTTGCAGATATGATATAAGTTTTTTCTCGTCAGTTTTTTGAGCTTGAACTTTGCATCTTTCAAGCACCTCTTCTGGCAAAGCCAAAATATCATTCGGTTTTTGGCAAGTTGAACAAACAAGCAAGTTTCTTGCGTGCTTTGAAAGCTCTTTTACAAACACCGACATATTTTTGCCACTTTTATCAAGACCGTCAATGAAGGATAACAAATCTCCTATCTCGCGGTCGAGCAGAAGGTCATAAAACTTAAGAAGAAGATCATAATCAGTTGTGCCTAAAACTTTTTGCACATCAGCTTTTGTGACCTTGTTGCCAGAATAAGCAACTATACAATCAGCAACTGACAAAGTATCACGCACACTGCCTTCGCCGCTTGCCGCGATTGCACGAAGGGCATCACGTTCATATTCAATACCCTCTTCTGTGAAGATGTCAGCCAAAAGTTTTGTAAGTTCGTCAACTGACAAAAGCCTGAAGTCAAATCTTATACATCTTGAAAGAATGGTCGCTGGAAGTTTATGCACTTCAGTTGTGGCGAGGATAAATATTACGTGACTAGGTGGTTCTTCAAGCGTTTTCAAAAGCGCATTGAAAGCCGAGTCTGTCAGCATATGGACTTCGTCGATAATATAAACCTTGTATTTTGCGCCTACTGGCATAAATTTGACTTTTTCGCGTATTTCACGTATGTCATCAACGCGATTGTTTGAAGCCGCGTCAATTTCAATGATATTTATATCGTTTTCTTTTTCAAGCCTTTTACAAGTTGCACATTCTCCGCAAGGAGAGCCATTTTTGTTGTTTTCGCAATTGACTGCTTTGGCAAATATTCTCGCAACGCTTGTTTTTCCTATTCCGCGTGAGCCTGTAAAAAGATAGGCGTGAGAAAGTTTGCCGCTGGCAATTTGATTTTCAATTGCGCGCGTAATATGTTCCTGCCCTATAACCTCACCAAAAGTTTGCGGTCTATATTTTCTGTAAAGTGCTTGATGTTCCATTCTTTCTCCTCAGCTTAAATTATACACATTTCATTAGCTTTTTGCAAACTTAATTTGTGTGTTTTGAAAAAGTCTACTTTTTTGCCCCAGCTTCGCAGACTGAAATAATGTAAATCAATGTGGCAACATCTAAACAAGAGCCACCAACAAGCACGCCATCAAGACCTGCTACGCCAACTACTTGAGAGATGTTTTTTGCTGTTATGCTGCCGCCATAAAGCACACGAACTTCTGTGGCCGCCTTTTTTGAAAAAGCAGTCTCAATAGCCTTTCGCACAACCTTTATTCCTTCTTCTATCTCTTTGACTGAAGCAGTCTTTCCTGTGCCAATTGCCCAGACTGGCTCGTACGCTATTATAATATTTTCTAGCTCATTTTCATAAAGACCTTTGAGTGCCTCGTCAACTTGAGCCGTGATGGCAGCCTGCGACTTCATTGAATTTTTGTCTATCAAACTTTCGCCAACACACAAAACAACTTGGAGACGATTTTTTAATGCTATTTTTATTTTTTTGTTGATAGACTTGCCAGTTTCTTTAAATCTTGTTCGTCTTTCACTATGACCAACAATAACTCTTTGAACACCTATGTCTTTAAGCATTGCGCCGCTGACTTCACCAGTGAGCGAGCCGCACTCCTCTTCGCTTATATTTTGAGCTGTGAGGCTGATATCGCTGCCGCTCAAAAGAAATTTGCCACTTTCAAGGCTAACAAAAGGCAAGGCTAGCGATAGGTCAACTTTGTCACTTTTGAACTTTGGAGCAAGAGCCATAACATATTTTTTAATTTCACTTGAAGTCAAGTTCATCTTAAAGTTTGCAACTACCAGTTTTTTCATATAAGCTTCTCCTGAATAACATCAAGACATGGCAACGAGCCTGACTCAATATATTTAAGCGTCGCTCCGCCGCCCGTCGAAAGATAATCTATTTTGTTTGCAAATCCGCTTTTGTTCACAGCATTGACGCTGTCGCCACCGCCAACCACAGAATACGCTGGACTTAACGCTACCGTCTTTGCGATTTGAGTTGTGCCTTTTTGAAATTTCTTTTCTTCATACATGCCTAGAGGGCCATTCCACAATATCTCGCCCGCTTTAGAAATTTCTTTTTCAAACAACGCTATGGTTTTTGGCCCAATGTCGCAACCAACCATATCTTCAATCAGCCTGTCCGTTTTTATAAGCCTTTGCTTTTTGTCGCCTTCGCGATAAGCAATGTGGTCAATTGGCAAAACTATTTTTTTGCCTTTGTTTGCCGCTTCTTTCAAAATTCTTTCTGCAATCACTACCGCATCACTCTCAAGCATGGAATGGCCAACGGCAATTCCAGAAGCCACCAAAAATGTATAAGCCATTGCCCCACCAATCAAAAGAGTGTCACATTTTTCAACAAGTGTTTCTATAGCTTTGATCTTGCCTTCAACCTTGGCTCCACCAAGTATAGCCACAAATGGCCTTTTTGGATTTGTCAATACTTGATCAAGCACTTGAGCTTCTTTTTCCACCAAAAAGCCAATGGCGTTGGGCAAAATTCTTGCGACGCCATAAGTGGAAGCGTGCTTTCTATGTGCCACGCCAAACGCGTCCATAACAAATATGTCACCAAGTGACGCGATCTTTTTGGCAAAATTCATATCGCAAGTTGTTTCACCTTCATTAAACCTCAAGTTTTCAAGCAAAAGAACATTTCCATTTTCCATAGTTCTTATACGCTCTTTTACTTCTTCGCCAACACAATCATTGACAAAATAGGTTTTGCATTTAAGCTTGCTCATAAGAAATAGCGAAATCTGCCAAAGCGACTTGTTGATTTCATAGCCATTTGGACGGCCTAAATGTGACATCACAACGACCTTTGCCTCATGCTCAATCAAATAACGAATGGTCGGCAATGCTTCAACAATGCGTGTGCTATCAAGTATTCTTCCGCTTTTGTCAATAGGCACATTGAAGTCCACTCTTAAAAGCACAACTTTGCCTTTTAGGTTTACAAGATCTTTTATTGTCCTTTTCATAAAAGTCTCCTTTTCTACATTTTATCACTTTTGCCACAAAAAGCCCAAACATTTTGTCTTCAATTATGTTCAAAAATTTCCGCCAAAATTCGCAAGCTTTCGTCAACTGAAGAGCTTGTGGCAAGTTTAAGACGTTTTTCACTTGCAAAAGCCTCGCCTGACGTGTACCACAAAAAATGTTTGCGTAGATAAAGCGTCAGCCAGCTTTCTTCATAATATTTTCTCAAAGTTTTTACATGATTTGAAATAACTTCAAACTTGTCTATATTTGACAAGTTTTTGCCTAGCAGCTCTCCAAAAATCCAAGGTTTGCCTTGACTGCCTCTGCCAATCATAACGCCATCAATGCCTGTCGAGAGCATTTTTTTATAACTCACCTCATCTACAACGTCGCCGTTGCCAACAACTGGAATTTGCAACGAGGCTTTTAGTTTTGCAATAGCTTCATAATCCGCCTTGCCACTATAGCCTTGACTTTGCGTCCTTGCATGAAGAGTGACAAAGCTCGCACCCGCTTCTTGACACATACGGCCAAATTCAACGCTTATATCTTTGTCATAACCTAGCCGAAACTTGACAGATACAGGTCTTGTTGTGGCTTTTACGACAGCTGAAATAATTTCGCTTGCAAGTGGCAGGTTTTTCATCAATGCACTGCCTTCACCATTCCTTACAATCTTTGGTGCTGGGCAGCCCATGTTGATATCAATTATGTCATATTTTTCTAGCATTGGATTTGATGCGGCTTTTGCAAGAATTTCTGGCTCGTGACCAAAAATTTGACCAACCTTGATTTTTTCAAGCGGAGAGGTTATTGTCATAAGCTCAGTTTTTTTTGAGTTGACAAGCATGGCGCGTGCTGACAGCATTTCGCTGCACGTTACGTCCGCACCCGCTTTTACACATTCCTCTCTAAAGCCAATGTCGCTGACTCCTGCCATAGGAGCCAAATACAAATTGTTGCCAAAGTCAATATTGCCAATTTTCATAGGTCTAGTTTAGCAAAAATTTGCATTTTTAGCAAAAGATTTGCACTATCTTTTTTTGACAACTTCAAACCATAATTTTTTGACTATAGGAAAGTTCAACGCAAAATATATAATTCCGCCAAGCAAAACTGATAGCATAAGAATAACGATTGAAGGAAGCGAAATTGAAGAGGAGAAAATTTTTATTGATATAAACATTATTATAGAAGAAAGAAGAGGCAAGAAAATTTCAAAATAATTGACTGACAAAACCTTGCCAAGCTTAACTAGTCCGCCAATGACTACAACAAGCGCAAGTGCAATATTTGAAATTGGCAAAGCAAAAATGTTTATTTCTGGCAGTCTAGCTAGCACCACCACAAATATAACTTTGATTATTCCTCCTATAAGTGTTATCAAAAAACAATACAAAAAGTGACCTTTCGCCTGCAAAAGCGTCAAAACAAACTGCATGATAGCGGTCAAAAGGATTGCAAGACCACTTAAGTAAGCCAAATCAACCGTCACCGCGAGATAACCTTTGATTGAACTTGCGTACAAAAGCGGAAAAAGCTTTGTCGCAACGGACATTATTCCAAATACGAGTGGAAGAAGCATAAGCCACATAAGAGAAAATGATTTGGATATAATTTGCTTCTCTTCTTCTGTTCTACCATTGTCAGAAAGAAAAGAAACTTTTGGCAGCAGCGCAACACCTACAGAAAGTGAGATTATAAGAGGAAAGTTAAAGATCGCACCTACAACACCAGTCTGCAAGCCAAATAGTGCCGTTGCCCTTTCTCCGCCAATACCAGCTATAGCGAGCAATGAAACTATTATAAGCGAGTCAATAGCGTGCGAAAGCGGCAAAACCGCCCCACCCAAAGTAAGAGGCAAAACAGCTCTCAAAAATTCAGGTGTCAGCGACTTTATTTTTTTTGGCGGAACTTTCATTTTTACAAGCATTACAATAAGAAGATAAACAAAGGCCACAACCTCACTTAAAGTAATACCTAAAAACGCACCAAAAACGCCGCTTGACGGGCCGCCTCTTTTGGCAAAAACCACAGCGAAAAAAAGACCAAAACCAAATTTTATGACCTGCTCCAAAATTTGACTTATCGCTGTAGGAACCATGTTTTCATAACCTTGAATTATTCCTCTAAAAACGCCAATCAAAGCTCCTATAGGAATAAGTATCAAAAAAAGTAAATAACTAGCTTCTCCGCCACTTATACCCTGCCAAGACGAAATATTTTTTGAGAAAAAAGCAAAGAATAATGATATAACAAAACTTGCAAGCAGTGCAAACGTGGAAGAAACAAAAAAATATCCGCCTATTTTATATTTTTCACCTCTTGCCCTTGCCTGCGAAACAAGTTTTGAAAGGCTGTTTGTTACGCCACCCGTCACAAGTACAAGCATAAGTGAATAAAGACTGAATATCATCTGAAAAATGCCAATACCTTCAATTCCAACGATATTGGTCAGTGGCAAACGGAACAATGCGCCAAAAAATTTGCAGACAAAACCGCTTACAATAAGTATAAAAGCACCTTTACCAACCGTATTTTTCATACCTTTAGGGTGCAAAAACAAGCAAAAAATATGCAAAATCTTTAAAAAGGGTATTTACAAAAGCAAAAATATGTGTTACAATAAAGCCAAAGCAATACAAAAGGAGAAGTTATGGCAAGCAAAATTGACTATTCAGTTCCAACATTTTCTGAAAAAAACATAAAACTTTCTGAACGCGGCTATTATTTGGAAAAAGCAAAAAATTTATATTGTTTGCGCGCTCTTTATGGTTATTTGTCAGGCCAATATAAACAAAACGAGGCTTTGGGAAAATTGGCCAACATGAGTGTTAACGTTGAAGATCCATCTTCTACAAAACGTTTTCAAGAAGCTACGGAATATTTAATCACAAACATAACTATTGACAAAAACGACAAAGTTAATAATTATCACTTCAAAAATACAAGATGTTCAACTTTAGAAGCTATTATTGCATTCTTTGAAGGTTGGGACGATGCAACTAGTCGTAAACATTTTTTGGAAAATTGTTATAGAGAAAAATATAACGGCGACGGAAGTATTGAAGATGTAGATATTAGACAAATTTCTAAAGCTTTTAAGAGCTGTACTCACGGTGACTACTTCAACGAAAACGAGTTTGAAAATATAGATCTTGATACGGCTTTTGCTGTCAACAATTTTAAAGCTTCAATAATTATGGAATTTTCACAAAACTTGGAGCTTTAAAAGATATTTTCAATTTTTAACTTTCTATATTAAAAAAGATGGACTTGTCCATCTTTTTTTTACATTCAATCTTTGCGTATGAGAGCGGCTTTTATATTCCATCTTCAATGTTGATTGGTTGGATTTGAATTGATTCTTGTTGAGCTACTTCGGCAACTCTTACATTGTCAACCTCCTGATTGTCAAGTGAATTAGGCGAATATTGAATATCATCTATATTTTGCCCTAAATTAACAATGTCATCTATATTTTGCCCCAAATTTACAACACCTTCTCCTTGCCGCCCCTCTTCTTTCTCTTCTGAGTTGCGTGTTGGAATATCATCTAAACCCAAATAAAATTCATCTTCTTTCGCAGTGACGATATCGTTTTTAAACTTTTTATCCAAATCTGCTGCTGACTTTTCTGACTTCTGGTCTGAAGACTTTTCTGGCTGTGACTTGAAAGTTCTGGCAGCAAAATCATTAAAAGTTTCAAACTGTTCTGGCTTTTTTACACTGGCGTTATCATTTGATGTGTCTTTGGTTGGTTTTTTCTTGGCTGCTTTATTGCTAGCATTTGGCTTTGCCTTTGATGCACTCTTGCCTCCTGAAACCTTGTCTTTGATTGCCTTGGCTGGCACAGCTGCCTGCGTAGATTTCGCTGTTGGTTTTGACTTGCTTTCAACATCGCGATAGGCCTTTCGCAAATCTTCCACCTTTTCTACAGGCGCATTGAAGTCTTCAAATATCTTGTCTTTGACTTCTTTTTCAAGAGGCAGGCTTGCATAGCCGCCCTTTTTCTCAACAATTTCATCAAGTTTATGGCGCATAGAGGTAAACTTTTTATTTACTTTGTGCTTATATTCAATCTCGCCGCTCTGCTTTTCTTCTGATTTCTCTTGCGGTGGTTTTTCATCTTCTTCTTGCATTCGTGCTTTGAATTCTTCTACGATAGACTTGCCTATTTCGCCACATTTTTCAAGTTCTTCAAGCATACGCAAAACAAAAATCTGTGAGCCAAGCTCAATAAGTTCATCAAGAAATATACCATTGTCAATCTGACCTTGAAGCAAGATTGCTATGTTTGGAATGTCAGTGTCATGCAAGGTCGGCATAAAATCCACAAGCCTAAAAGCTTTTTTCACCCTGAGATTGAAGTCGCCGTTCATCTCGCTTGTGAAAGTGGCAACAAAAGTTTTGAAAGTGTGTTCATGAAGGCCAACAACTTCTTCGACTAAGTACAAGTCTGCCCTAGCCATGCCGCCATCAAGAAGCAAAAGGTCTACTACAAACGAAAATTCTTTGTCCATATATATAGCTTTTGCTTTATAGCCGCCATCAAAAATGTCAAAAATATCTTTGTACATTCTCGCCAGTTCACGACGTATATCAACATCTATTGTATAAACACCAAAATCGTCAAACTTGCCAAGAAGTTTGTTTTGATCAATGATTTCTCGCAAAAGGATTTTATAATAATTTATAAGTTTTGGATCGCTTATCTCTTCGTCGCTCCAATAAACCTTAAAAAAGCAAGCGATTTGTTCGACGTTTTTTTCTTCACCCTTTTCACCTTCAGGCAAATCTTGGGCAAGAGAAAAGCCATCGCCTTCCACTTCGTTTAACTTAACAACACCCTCACTCACATCATTATTCATACTTTGATTATACACTATCGCAACAAAAAAGGCAAGACAAAATTCTTACCTTTCAAGAAAACTTATGCAATAAGGCTTCTCTTTTATCGCATTGACAGTAATGCCATTTGAAACACACTTGCCGTCGTGATTGAACTGGCATTTTGCCTTGCAACCAATATGGCAAGTCTTGCTATCACGCTGTGGTGCGTATTCTGGCGGCTGCTCGAAGAGATGTCTTGTAGTATCGACTTCGGCTTTGCCTTCTGCCTTTTCAAAAGTAGAACACAAAATCTTGTTGCTCACCATAACGCCTTTGGCCTTGCAAGTGTAACGATCATTATATACACATCTAGTTTTTCTGCAACGAATATCCATCGCTTTTCTCCTCCTAAACTTAATCTCTCATCACATAAAAATTTATGACGAAATGCTCTTTTTATATTATTACCTTTTGTTTGACTTTTTAGTCGCAATGGGTTAAAATATTTTCAAACAAATAAAGGAGAAAATATGAAAGTTGTATTGCTCAAAGATGTAAAAGGAACTGGCAAAAAAGGAGAAATAAAAGAGGTCTCTGACGGCTTTGCAAAAAACTTCTTGCTGAAAAATGGAAGTGCGGTAGTTGCAAACAATAGTGCGGTAAGCGAAAACGCATCAAAAAAAGTGGCGACAGACTATCACAAAGAGATGGAGAAACAGGCCGCTCAAAAACTTGCAGACGAAATAAGCGGCAAAAAGATTGTCGTTGCAATCAAATGCGGCGAAAACGGAAAAACGTTTGGCTCAGTTACAGCGAAGGAGATCGCTGACGAACTTGCAAAACAAGGTGTAACTCTCGACAAAAGAAAGATAGACCTCAAAGAGCCACTTAAAAACATTGGCTCATATCAAGTGACCGCAAAGGTTTATCCAGAAATCTCCGCCAAATTCATTGTGGCTATAGTTGGAGAAGCTTAGCTTTTAATGCACCTTATTTTAAGATTTGCAAAAAGCAAATTACAAAAAAATGAAGGAGAAAAAAATGAAAGCTCTTATATTTTCAATGACTTGCGGCGAAGGCCACAACATGATTGCAAAATCACTTTCAATGCAATTTGACGCAAAAGGAATTGAGAACAAAATTGTTCAAACGTTTGGCTTTAAAGAAAAACGTGTGAAAAGAGAAAACCGACAATATCTCTGGGTTTGCAAACATTTTCCAAAAATATATGATTTTATTTGGGAAAAAATGCGAAAGAAAAATCATTTCACTGACAAACTTCCTGCCTATGTTAAACCTTGCCTCAAATATTTTATTCAGAACGTTGAAGAATACAAGCCCGATATCATCGTCAGCACACACTATTACGCAAGCAGCGTGCTAACATATATGAAAAAACAAAACTTGCTCGATTCCAAAATTGTGACAGGCGCAATATTGCAAGATTTTTGTCTTGCACCTTATTGGGAGCATTCAAATGGCGTGGACTTCATTTTTCAGCCATATGAAAACACTCGTGACGAGCTTTTGTTCAAAGGTTTTAAAGAAAACCAAATTGTGACGACAGGCTTGCCAATTCGTGCCGAATTCTGCGGGGGGGGGATTTCAAGCTCAGACATGCGAGAAAAGCTCAAACTGCCCCAGAAATTCACAGTTTTAATCATCGCAGGTGGCGCTGGACTTGGAAATACCATTAAGCTTCTCAAAAACATTTTAAAAAAGAAGCTTGATATTTCCATAATTTGCATAAATGGCAAAAACAAAAAAGTTTTTAGCCAAATTGAAAAATTTTGCACCAAGAAAAATATTTCAAACGTGACAAACCTTGGTTACGTCCAAAATATGGTTGAATATATGCAAGCGAGTGACCTGATTATCACTCGTTGCGGAAGCAGCTCAATCTGTGAAACTCTTGCGATTGGACGACCTTTTATCATGAGAGAAAAGTTGATTTTAAACGAACGAATCACAAAGCAAATATTCTCTGAAAACGGATGCGCACTCGGTCTTGAAAAAATTACT
>CARTDZ010000028.1:0-7656 GCA_949067325.1 uncultured Eubacteriales bacterium
TTATCATAAAAGGTGCTTAAAATCAATAGTTTTGAAAAAAAAGAGTTCAAAAAAAGGTGAAAAAGACAAATAAATCCTTAAAAAACGACGATATATTTCTTTTTTTTACAATTTTTTGTTATTATATACACTGAAATGAAAGCCAAAGGTGCCATAGTTTTTCGCGGGATATTTTATTGTTTTCTTGCCTTACTTTTTGGAATAACGCTTGCAAAGGGAATGTTTGGCGGTGATATCAAGTCACTGTGCATTGCCGTCGTTTGTCTTGCAGGGGTAGGAATTTATCTTTTGGTGCGAAAGAGATGGAAGGTTTTGCTGGTGCTTTTTGCCTTCTTTTTTGCGGGCAATGGCCTCTTTTTCGCTGGTATGGCGGTGTGGGGCGGAAATGATTATGCTGACACAGTTGCAATTGTTGGCCGCGTTGATGACCAGTTGTATGATTACAATAGTGACACCTTGCAGAAGGCGATTTTGAAAGACGTGACAATAAACGGCAAAAGCGAAAAGAACATTGCTTTATATATTTACTTAAACGGCGAAGAAGGGGTTAAAAACGGTGACATACTTGCCTTTGCCTGCAAGGTAGAAAGAGCAAAACTTTTTAAGTTTGACGACTTTAGTACATATTATTTTCGAAACAATATTGGTTACAACGCTTCGATTTCACGCAAACAGGTGACGATCAGTGAGGGGTACTTAAAAGCTGATGAAAGTTATCGCCTACACGTCAAAGGGCTGCTTGAAAAGGGCATGGACGAAAAATACGCTTCTATATGTTATGCAGTTTTGTTTGGTGACAAACAAGACATAGACAATGAGGTCAAGACAGCTTTTCGTGACGCGGGTATAGTGCATATTCTTGCCGTGTCTGGCCTTCACGTCGGTTTTTTGGTGGCGGTACTAAACTTTTTTCTTAAAAAATGCAAGCTCAACAAATATATCATTTTTGCAATGGTTTTTGTCTTTTTGGCCATTTACGCTTGGCTTTGTGGTTTTTCGCCGTCAGTCGTCAGAGCTTCAATCATGGCGATCGTGGTGCTAGGCTCTCGTCTTGGCTCAAGGCGATATGATCGTTTGACGAGTTTGGGCTTGGCAGGATTTATCATAATATTATTAAATCCGCTTTCAGCACTCGATGTAGGCTTTTTGATGAGCTTTTTCTGCGTAGCATCAATCTTTTTTGTGCAAAAGCCTCTTGCAAACCTTCTTTCAAAAGTGTTTCCTAAAAAAGTGTCTGACCTTGCAGCAATCAGTATAGCTGCACAACTTGGCATATTGCCATTTTTATCCTTCTTTTCAGAAAGTTTCAATCTTCTTTCAGTTTTTGCAAACTTGATTGTAATTCCACTTTTTAGTATTGTATTTCCTGTCCTTTTTGTCTTTACAATTTTGATAAGCATCTTGACTTTTGCCGCACCTTGCTTTGTGATTTTTGAATGGGCGTTTAAATTTATCTTCTATGTTGCCAGCTTTTTTGCTCAAACTTCGCTTCGCGTTCCGCTATCAAAACTTGACAAGGATTTTGTTTTGGCGTTCTTTGTGCTGTTGTTTTCTTGCAGCAAATATTTTCTCACCAAAGGCGTCACAAAAGCTGTTTTTGTCAGTGGGTGTCTGCTACTTTTAAGCTTGGTGAGCATTTTGAACCTTATTCCAATCAAATCGCCAAGCATAGACATCGTTTCAATTGGCTCGTCGCAGGCGGCGATTATAACCTCAGATAGTGGCCAGCGCTTGCTTGTCGGTCAGGCTGATTATGACCAATTTAAAAAATACGCAACTCGCACAAAGGTAAGAGACCTTGATTTTATAGTAAGTGATGGCGTGCTTGACAAAGAAGGCATCAAAATAATTGACAATTATGCTTGCAACTGTGCGGTTGTTAAGGATAGTCTTAGTTCTGAGCGAGATGACATAGTTGAAGCCAAAATCAATCAAAACATGACGCTTGGCGACTTTAACATCAAATACATAGAAGAAGACAATGTTTTTGTAGGAATTGAAATATCTTATTCCAACCGCTCAATTTTCTTTGCCTCTTCTGACAAAATGAGTTATAATGAAAGTGCAAAAGCTGCAAAATATCTTTCAGGGCAAGATTACAACCTTGCCATACTAGGTCATAATGATAGGCTGTCATCGCTTTTCGCAGGTGCAACGACCGCTTCACTTGCTGGCACGAAAGACTTGTCATACAAAGAACTTGGAAATTTCAGATTGACCTATTCTGGCAGCTGGCAGACAAGAAGCTTGGATTAAAATGGAGCTTAAATTTTGAAAACACTTAAAAATAGACTAAAAGAAAACTTAAAACCATGCTATCTCGTTTCGGGAGATGACTATTATCTCTTTGAAAAAGCTTTGTCAATGATAAAAAAAGCGTCAGGGCTTGAAAATCCTGATTTCAACTTGATCAATTTTGATGACGATAATTTTTCTATCAAGTCATTGCTTGATGGCTGTGAGGTTATGCCACTTGGCAGCGAAAGGCGAGTGATAGTGGTCAAAAATCTTACAAAAGTTTCAGAAAGTGACAAAAAAGCTTTGCTTGAATATTTAAAAAATCCTGTCGACAGCACAGTTGTTATCCTTCTTGACTTTTTTGACAAATTTTCATCTCTCAAGCCAAATGTTGAATTTGTAGACGCAAAACGCATGGACACACGCCTTGTTTCTGGTATAATAGTCAGCGAGGTGACAAAACGCGGCAAACAGATAAGCGGTGAGGCTGTTGAAACACTGATAGATTTTTGCGACAGCTATTTGACTAGAATTATGAATGAGCTTGACAAACTTTGCTATTTTGACCTTCAAGAACCGCTCATAACAAAAAATCTAGTTGAAAAACTTGTAAAAAAAGAAAATGATTTTGTTGTCTTTGAGCTTACTGAAGCTTTGGGTCGTCGAGACGCTGACAAAAGTTTAAAATTGCTTTCCTCTCTTGTAAAAGACGCTGGCACACTTTCTCTTATCACAAATCACTTTCGCAGGCTTTTCTTCATTTCAATTTCAGACCTTGACAATGCTCATCTTGCTCCACTTTTGGGCGTCAAAGAATTTGCAGTATCAAAACAGCGTAGTCAAGTCAAAAACTTTTCAAAAATGCAACTGAAAAAAATCTATGCCTTGCTTGAAGAAATTGACTATAAAATAAAAAGCGGTGCAATGCTGAGCGAAAACGCACTTTACTTGCTTGTCTTTTCAATTTTGTATATTTAAAAACATCTTATGTTGACAAATTTCAATATTTATCTATAAATGCTTCATCTTGACATATGAACATTTGTTAAAAAATATTTGACGCAAATATTGCGTCATTTTTTTATAAATAAAAAATTTGATATAAAAACGCGAAAAATGTGAGAAAACGGCAGGTTTTGTTATATAAATAAAACAAAAAATTGTCGAAAAAATGCACACACCAAAACTCGACAATAAGTTATAAATTCCGCCGAAATATGCCTTTGGGTTTTTGCTTAAAGGAGTTATACTTGCCTTGCATTTTCATTTATTCGCTTAAAAATGAAGGTGAGATAAGGAGGTTGAAAATATGAAAAGCGATTTACTCAAAGCTCTCGCACTTAAAGCAAAAAACAGAATGATACATAGAAATACCATAGGCAAAGCTTATGGATACGAGGATAATGCTCCTGCTTGTCCTATAAAAGTGATTGATGAGCATGACGACCAATTTTATCAAAAAGTTCAGCAACTATTAGGCGACAACGAGGGTATAAAAAATCCTATAAAAAGGCTTATGAACGAAGAAAAGTTTGCGTCGCTTGACCCACGCAGTCAAGAAAAATATCTTCTCGATACTATTGAAAAGTATTTGAAATATCGAAGAATGATTGAAGAAGAAAATGGCTCAAAAATAGTTTACTAATTAAATAAAATTTGCTATCATATATCTATGCAAAATTATGATATAAACTCACTTAATGACGAACAAAAAGCAGCACTATCACAAATAGATGGCGCAATTTTGGTGACCGCAGGTGCAGGCAGTGGAAAGACAAAACTGCTTACGCATAGGGTTGCTTTTTTAATTGACACTTTTCATGTCAGCCCTTACGAAATCCTCGCAATCACTTTTACAAACAAGGCTGCAGGCGAGATGAAAGAGCGTATAGCGTCTATGATAGGCTCAATTGCTGACAATGTTTGGATTTCAACCTTTCACTCAATGTGCGCAAAAATATTGCGTCGCGATATTGAGGCTTTGCCACCTTTTACAAAAAGTTTTTCAATTTATTCAGAAAGCGATAGCGACAAGGTCATCAAAGCTGTCATTGAAGAGAGCGGTTTTAACAACGACAAAGACAAACTCAAAAAACTTTTTTCTTTTCACCTTTCAAACTGGAAGAATGGCGTGTTAAGTCTCGGCGACTATCTCAAACTTCACACAGGCGATGAAGAAATAAGAAAAGTCGGCACTCTTATGCAGGCGTATGAAGAGAGGCTTGCCAAAAACAACGCGCTTGACTTTGATGACCTTTTGCGAAAAACATATCTTCTCTTCAAAACTTGTCCTGAAGTTCTTTCATATTATTCAAACCGCTTCAGATATATTTTGGTTGATGAATTTCAAGACACCAACACCATTCAATATGACCTTGTCAAACTTCTTGCCAGCGTGCATGGCAACGTTTTTGCTGTGGGCGATGAGGATCAATGTATTTATTCTTGGCGAGGCGCAAACTTTAAAAATATTTTCAACTTCAAAAAAGATTTTTCTGATGTAAAGGTTTATAAACTTGAACGCAACTATCGCTCGACCGCGTCAATCTTGCAAGTGGCAAACAGTGTTATAAAAAACAACTTGACCCGCCTTGATAAAAATATGTGGACGGACAAAGGAGAGGGTGAAAAGCCAAGCCTTTACAACGCTTATGACGAACGCGATGAGGCGCTCTACGTAGCCAAAACCATTGAAAGAATGGCCGCTCAAGGCTATGACTACAAAGATATGGCGGTGCTTATGCGTCTCAACGCACTTTCACGTTCTTTTGAAGAGGCCTTTTTGTCATACAACATACCTCATCGCATTTTTGGCGGCTTCAAATTTTATGAACGAAATGAAATCAAAAATGTCATTGCCTATCTTCGACTATTCACAAACCCTAAAGATGATGTCAGCCTTGAGAGGATTATAAACTTTCCAAAACGCTCAATAGGCGAGGTGGCTATTTCAAAAATAAAAAATCTATCATCATCTTCAATGCTTGAAACAATTTTGTCTGAAAAAATGCAAGAAGAAGGTGCAATTTACAAAAAACTTGCAGTTTTTATCGAAACTTTCAAACTTTTAAAACAAGAAAATCAAAAACCTCTTTCATCATTTGTTGAAAAAGTTGTAAAAAAATTTGATATTTATTCTGCTTTTTCGACCAAAAGTGAAGAAGATCTAAACCGCATCATGAACATTGAGCAGTTCATCTCTTCAGTAAAAGAATTTGAAGCATTAAATCCTGATGCTGACCTTGACGCCTTTCTCGAAAGTATAACCTTGAAAACTGACAACGACGAAATAGGTCAGGGCGGGGCGGTCACTATTGCAACAATTCACGCAGTAAAAGGCCTTGAATTTAAGGTTGTTTTTGTTGTAGGCCTTGAAGAAGGAATTTTGCCTATCTCGCGAGCGATTGGCAACAATAGCGAACTTGAAGAAGAGAGAAGGCTTATGTACGTAGCTCTCACTCGCGCAGAAGAGCGGCTCTTTTTGACGCATACCACCAAAAGATATCTCTATCACGAAAGTCAATATCAAATGCCAAGCAGATTTTGCCGTGAGCTTGGTCTTGTTCGACTAGAGGGCAAAAGCCAAAGCCGCGGCTTTAACAATTCAAATTATGGAGCAAGCTACAATTCAGGTTATGGCAATTCAAGTTGTAGCAACTCAAGCTATGGCGGCGGAAATTCAACTTTCAATAGTTTTAACGGCTCTTTTAATGATTTTAGTCAAAAATCTTCAGGCTTTTCATTCAAAAAAGACACTTTCTTTAGACAAGAGAAAGAAGAAAAGCCAGCAAAAGATGTTTCTATATACAAAGTAGGTCAAAAAGTGGTCCATACCAAATATGGCGAAGGCGAAATTGTAGAAATTTCTTCAGACGGGCTTGTTGGAGATATAATTTTTGACGGTTTTGGCAAAAAAAGTTTGATGTTGGAGCTTGCTCCGCTTGAAATCAAGGAGGAGAAATGAAGGACTTAAACGCAAAACTTGAAAAAATGAAAGCGCTCATTGAAGAGATTGAAAAGCACAACAAGGCCTACTACGTTTATGACAATCCAACAATTTCAGACGGCGAATACGACAAGCTTTACTACTGTCTTGTCGACCTTGAAAAAGAGACTGGCATTACTCTTCCTTATTCACCAACTCAGCGCGTGGGCGGAGAGGTTCTTGAAGGTTTTGTCAAGAAAAAACATGACGTGCCACTTTTTTCGCTCAATAAAGTGCGTGATTTTGAAGATTTGGAAGCTTGGGCAGACGATATGAAAAAGTTTGCCAAAAACACACTTTTCACTCTTGAATATAAGTTTGACGGCCTAAGCCTTGTTGTGGAATATGACAATGGCGAATTTGTCTCAGCGACAACTCGTGGCAATGGGCAGATTGGTGAAGACGTAACAATGCAAGCTCGCACAATCAAATCACTTCCACTGAGAATTAAATTCAAAGGCCACCTCATCGTGCAAGGCGAAGGAATGATAAGCCTTTCAAATTTTGAAAATTACAACAAAACAGCAAAAGAAAAGCTCAAAAATCCAAGAAATGCAGTTGCTGGTGCAATTCGCAATCTTGATACAAAAGAAACTGCAAGACGCAACCTTGACTATTATGCCTACGCAATTCTTTTGTGCGACGATACAAAATTTTCTTCGCAAAAAGAAATGATTAAATTTTTGGAAGATAATGGCTTCAAAACTGGCGGCTATTTCAAAACTTATTCAAATATCAAACAACTTGAACAAGAAATTGAAAATGTCGACAAACTAAAAAACGATATCGACATTATGATTGACGGAATGGTAATCAAAGTCAATGATGTTGCGCCTCGTGAGGAAATTGGCTATACAAACAAATTTCCAAAGTGGGCGATGGCGTTTAAGTTTGTTGCGCAAGAGGTGACGACAATTCTTGAAGATGTGCTTTGGCAGGTTGGTCGAAGCGGACGCGTGACACCAATCGCAGCTTTAGAGCCTGTAGAACTTGCTGGTGCAACAATCTCACGTGCGACGCTCAACAATATAGAAGATATCGAAAGAAAAAACGTCTACAAAAACAGCCGCGTTTTCTTAAGACGAAGCAATGAGGTCATACCTGAAGTTATGGGCTTGGCAGAAAAACTACCAACTTCAGAAGAGATAAAACCACCAAAAGTTTGCCCAAGCTGTGGCCAGCCTTTAACTCGCAGAGGCCCTCTTCTATTCTGCACAAATCACTTGGGTTGTCGCGAGCAGGTGGTTGATAGAATCACCCATTTCGCAAGCCGAAACGCCTTCAATATAGAAGGCCTTTCAGAAAAGACTGTTGGTCAATTTTATGACACACTTCGTGTGAGACTATTGTCAGACATCTTTTCTTTAACGAAAGAAGATTTATTAAAACTTGACCTTTTTAAGGATAAAAAAGCAGAAAAAACAATAAAATCA
>CARTDZ010000028.1:7666-13373 GCA_949067325.1 uncultured Eubacteriales bacterium
CGACTATTAAGGCTGCCAACAGCTATTTTGAGAGCAAAAAAATAGAATTAAATAGATTTCTTTTCGCTCTGGGTATAGCAGAAGTGGGCAACAAAACAGCCAAGGATTTGGCAAGAGAATTTGGCAGTTTGGAAAAGATAAAGTCTGCAAATATTGACAAGCTTGCCTCAGTGAGAGATGTGGGAAATGTTATCGCTGAAAATATTTTTAATTTCTTTCAAAATAAGGACAACCTTGATGAAATTGACAGACTTCTTTCGGCTGGCGTTCAAATAGAAGAAAGAGAGGGAGCGATTGCAGTAGACGGCATTTTTAGTGGCAAAACAATCGTCCTTACTGGAACGCTCCAAAATTTTACGAGAACAGAAGCTGAAAAAATTATCGAAAGCCTTGGTGGCCGCACATCTTCATCAGTATCAAAAAACACAGACTATGTGCTTGCGGGTGAAAACGCTGGCTCAAAACTTGACAAGGCGAGAAGCCTTGGCGTAAAAATTATTTCAGAACAAGAATTTAAAGAAATGTTAAAACAAAAGAAGTAAAAAGAATTAAATAGCAGATAATAATTTAGATAATAATCATCAAATAAAAAGTTGGCCAAAAACCTAAATAAGTAGAAAAAAGGCTAAATATTTAAATATATAAATTAAATAAAATAGCTTGACAAAAAATATTTTTAAACTTTTTTTAAGAAACCTATTGACATGACACCCCTCCGTGATATAATTAATTGTGAAAGAGGGGGAAATGATGCAAAACAAAGAAAAAAATGTTTGTGAAATGACAGAAAAAGAACTTAATGACAAGAGTTCAAAGGCTAAAGATCAGCTAGGCAAAATTAAAGAAGTAAGGCCTGACGTGTCACACTTATTTCAATGGGTAGATGGAGTGCTTGTAGGTGCAGAAATTGCTGCATTTGCGATTAATCAAAAGTTAGATAATCCTTCACTTAGCAAAGTGGTTTTTGGGCTGGCAGGTGGAATTTGCGGATTAAGTCTATGTAATGTTGCTGTTCAAGGCGCTTTTCGTTATGTTGCCAAAAAGGCGGCTTTTGATGTAAAAGAAGTAGAACTTGAACTTGAAAGAAGACGTTTAGAACAAATGTGCGCGAGTAAGTCTATGGAAGATGAGCAAGAGCTAAACAATTTTTAAAAATAAAAACAAATAAAAAATCTTGTTAAAATTTATTGACAAGGTTTTTTTATGTATGTAAAAAGGTAGAAGAAAACTAAATATTTAAAAATTTAGATTAAATAAAATAGCTTTACAAGATTATTTTTAAACTTTTTTAAGGAAACCTATTGACAAATCCCCCCCCATGATATAATTAATTGTGAAAGAGGGGGAAATGATGCAAAACAAAGAAAAAAATGTTTGTGAAATGACAGAAAAAGAACTCAATGACAAGAGTTCAAAGGCTAAAAATCTGCAGGCCGCAATAAAAAAAGCAGAGCCTGCCGTGATGCCGTTTTTGTTTTTTGGATTTGGAGCTTTTGTGGGTGCGAAAATTGTTTCATTTGCGATCAATCAACAATTAGAAATACCTTCTCTTAATAAAGTGTATATTGGGTTAAGTGGTTGTGTTGTCGGATTGGGTATTATTAATATTGCTGCTCAAGGCGTTTTTCGTTATGTTGAGAAAAAGGCAAAGCTTGCTGTAAAAGAAGTAGAAGCTGAATTCGAAAGAAGAAGCTCGGAACAAATGTGCGCGAGTAAGTCTATGGAAGATGAGCAAGAGCTAAATAATTTTTAATAATAAAAACAAATAAAAAATCTTGTTAAAATTTATTGACAAGGTTTTTATTTTTATGTATAATACAAACGTATGCTTCGTTGTCGGAAGCAATGCTTAGAAATTTTCGAGCATAAACAAACAACAAGTGGCTTTAAGCTGCTGATTTGCACACTTTGCAAAGTTGACCTTATGTTGAGGCAATCGTGTTGTTCATGTTTTACTTTCAATTCTAGCATTTTTGTTGGGCAACAGCATGGCTGTTGTCTTTTTTTAAGACAAAAATCTCTCGGGAAAGCCCGAGTTAAAAGGGGAAAAGTATGCCAACAATAAACCAACTTGTAAGAAAAGGCCGTGAAACATTTGAGAAGAAGTCAAAGTCACCACTTCTTGATGAATGTCCTCAAAAAAGAGGTGTTTGCCTCTCTGTGAGAACTGCAACTCCTAAGAAGCCTAACTCAGCTCTTCGTAAGATTGCCAGAGTTAAACTTTCAAACGGACAAGAAGGAACTTGCTACATTCCAGGTGTTGGACACAACCTTCAAGAGCACAGCGTTGTTCTTGTACGTGGGGGCAGAGTTAAGGACCTTCCTGGTGTAAGATATCACATCATTCGCGGTACTCTTGACACAGCAGGTGTTCAAAACAGAAAACAATCACGTTCAAAATACGGTGCAAAACGTCCTAAAAAATCAAAGTAAAACTTTGCTTGGACTTAAATTAAAAAGAAAATTAATCGCAAATTATGAAAAAATTTGCTTAAAAGGGGAAATATTATGCCAAGAAGAAATAGACCTGAAAAGAAAAGCGTTCTTCCTGATCCAATTTATAAGAGCAAAGTTGTTACCAAGCTTGTAAACCAAGTTATGCAAGATGGAAAAAAAGGACTTGCTCAAAGAATTGTTTATGGTGCATTTGACATCATTCAAAACAAAATGGGACAAGAGCCACTTGACGTGTTCACAACTGCACTTGAAAACGTTAAGCCTGTTCTTGAAACAAAATCAAGACGTGTAGGTGGTGCAACTTACCAAGTTCCAATGGAAATCAGACCAGATAGAAGACAAACTCTTGCTATCAGATGGATGGTCGCTTTTGCTAGAAAACGCTCTGGCGAAAGAGGAATGGATGCAAAACTTGCTGGCGAAATCATGGACGCTTTCAACTCAACTGGCGCTTCAATCAAAAGAAGAGATGAAATGCACAGAATGGCTGAGGCAAACAAAGCTTTCGCTCACTACAAATGGTAAGAGCGAAAAACTGCATTGGTTGCTTGTTTTCGCAAGATTTGCGAAAAGCTGCGCGTTAACATTTGTTTTTCGCTCTTGCGACCAAACGAAATCGCACGTTGTTGGCGATTTGTCGCAACTCTCGTGCGAAGCTGAAATTCTAAGCTTTATTTAATAAGTTGAAATTTAAAAAGTGGCTTATAACCGCACTTAAAAAGGTTATAAATCTATAAAAAGGAAAAATAAAATCATGGCAAATGATCTACACATGACCAGAAACGTCGGAATCATGGCGCACATCGATGCTGGTAAGACTACAACTACAGAGCGTATTCTTTTCTATACTGGAAAGAGCCACAAAATCGGTGAAGTACATGACGGCGCTGCTACAATGGACTGGATGGCTCAAGAGCAAGAGAGAGGTATCACAATCACTTCTGCCTGCACAACTTGCACTTGGAAAAATCACAAAATCAACATCATTGACACTCCTGGACACGTTGACTTCACAATCGAAGTTGAGCGTTCACTCAAAGTGCTTGATGGTACTGTTTTGGTGCTTTCTGCACGTGACAAAGTTCAGCCACAAACTGAAACTGTTTGGCGTCAAGCGACAAGATACAAAGTTCCAGCAATCATCTACGTAAACAAGATGGACCGTGATGCTGCTGACTTCTTCGCTTGCGTTGAGTCAATCAAAAACAGACTTAAAACAAACCCATTGCCAATCCAAATGCCTATTGGTGAGGCTGACACTTTCAGTGGTATTATCGACCTGCTCACAATGAAAGCCGAAATCTACAAAGATGACATGGGTACACAAATTGAAATCACAGACGTTCCTGCAGAGCTTAAAGCAAAAGCACAAGCTATGCATGACGAACTTATCGAGAAGGTTGTTGAAACAGATGACGAACTTCTTGTAAGATATTTTGACGGGGAGGAAATCTCTCTTGACGAAATCAAAAAGGCAATAAGAAATGCAACTATTGCAAAAACTTTGACACCAGTTCTTTGCGGTTCTTCTTATAAGAACAAGGGCGTTCAAATGCTTCTTGACGCAATGGTTGAATATCTTCCATCTCCACTTGACATTCCTGCAATGAAGGGTATGAACCCAGACAATGATCAAGAAGAAGAAAGACCAGCCGACGAAAATGCACCTTTCTCAGGTCTTGCATTCAAAATTATGACTGACCCATATGTTGGTGGACTTACTTTCTTCCGCGTTTATTCAGGAAAACTCACAGCTGGATCTTATGTTTACAACTCAAACACTGGCAAACAAGAACGCGTTGGCCGTCTTATCCGTATGCACGCAAACAACCGTCAAGAAATTTCTGAAGTTGGCGCTGGTGACATCGCAGCTATCGTAGGCCTTAAAGATACAATCACAGGCCACACACTTTGCGACGAAAAACACCCAATTCAACTTGAAAGTATGGAATTTCCTGAGCCAGTTATCCAACTTGCTATCGAGCCTAAAACAAAAGATATGCAAGAAAAAATGGCTCTCGCTCTTGCGAAACTTATGAGAGAAGACCCTTCATTCAGAGTTACAACAAACGTTGAAACAGGTCAAACTCTTATCGCAGGTATGGGCGAACTTCACCTCGAAATCATCGTTGATCGTCTTCTTCGTGAATTTAAGGTTGAAGCAACCGTTGGTGACCCACAAGTAAGCTACCGCGAAGCAATCAAAAAAGCAGTTAAGGCTGAAGGAAAATTCATTCGTCAGTCAGGTGGTAAAGGTCAATACGGCCACTGCGTTATCGAAATGGAACCACTTGAACCAGGCGAAGGCTATCAATTTGTTGACAAAACAGTTGGCGGATCTATTCCAAAAGAATATATTCAACCAATCAACAATGGTATCGCAGAAGCCCGCATGAACGGTGTGCTTGCAGGATACGAAACAATTGACTTTAGAGTTACAGTTGTTGACGGCTCATTCCACGAAGTCGACTCTTCAGAAATGGCCTTCAAAATTGCAGGCTCTCTTGCTTTCCAAGATGGTGCAAAGAAAGCTGACCCAGTTCTTCTTGAACCTATCATGAAAGTTACAGTTGAAGTTCCTGATGAATATCTTGGAACTGTTATGGGCAACCTCACATCACGTCGTGGTATGCTTACAGGTACAGAAAGCTCAAACGGAATTCAAATCGTAAACGCTGAAGTTCCACTTGCAAATATGTTCGGATATGCAACTGACCTTCGTTCACAAACACAAGGTCGCGGCAATTATGTTATGGAACCACTTAAATACCAAGAAGTTCCACGCTCAATTGCTCAAACTATCATGGGCGAACGTGCAAAAAAGGCGTAATATGCCTTACTTAGACCTGAAAAGGTTTAAACTTTGAAAATCTTTTAAATAATTTGAAAAATTTGATGAAATCATTTTGAGATTGTTTAAAAGTATGCTAAAATAGCAATTGTAAAAATAAAAAAGGAGATTTTATTATGGCAGAACAATTTAATAGAAGTAAACCACACGTAAACGTTGGTACAATCGGCCACGTTGACCACGGTAAAACAACTCTTACTGCAGCAATCACAATGTATTCAGCTGCAAAGGGTTTCGCAGAAAAAATGAGATATGACCAAATCGACAAAGCCCCAGAAGAAAAGGCTAGAGGTATCACAATCAACACCTCTCACGTAGAGTATCAAACAGACTCTCGTCACTACGCACACGTAGACTGCCCAGGCCACGCTGACTATGTTAAAAACATGATCACAGGTG
>CARTDZ010000029.1:0-5196 GCA_949067325.1 uncultured Eubacteriales bacterium
TTATATTTGTCTATTTAGACAAAGTCAAGTAATTTTTGTCCAAATGTTGTAAAATATATAAAAAGGAGATGTTATGAAAGTTTTTGCAGAAAGATTGAAGTCTTTAAGACAAGAAAAAGGACTGACATTACAAAATATAAGCGATGCCATAGGAGTAAGTATAAATACAATAAGTCGTTGGGAAAGATGTGAGAGACTGCCAAATATATTGCATTTGGTTGCACTAGCCAATTTTTTTAAAGTTTCTGTAAATTATTTGTGTGGCATGGAGGAATAGTTGTTTCCTTCTTTTTCCAAAAGTGTTGAAATAATCGAAAAGAAGTCAAAGTTTTATGGCTTTCTTTTAGAGTGCAAAAATGAGGAAGAAATCAAAGCGGCACTCGGCGAGTTAAAAAAGGAATACAAAAAGGCGACACATATTTGCTGGGCGTGCAGTTTGGAAAGTCCTTTTGTTGAAAAGGCGGTTGATGACGGCGAGCCAAGCGGAACTGCTGGCAGACCAATCCTTTCGGTTATACAAAAACGAGGCGCAAAAAATGTTTGCGTGTTTATTGTGCGATACTTTGGCGGTGTTAAACTCGGTGCTGGCGGACTTGTTCGCATTTACACAAAAGTTGCAAGCGAGCTGTTGAGGTAAAAAATGGAAATTACTGAAATTAAAAAAATTGGCAAGGGCAGAAGGTATTATCTTTTTGTCAATGGCAACAATGAAGGTGACTTTGAAAGTGAAATTTTGGCAAAGTATCAACTTAAAACAGGTCAAGATATAGACGCCGAATTTTTGTCCAAAATTAAAATTGAAAATGGCGATTTGGCGAGTTTTGACCGCGCGCTCGGCTATCTTGAAAAGGGCATGAAAAGCGAGAGGGGCATCAAAGACTATCTTCGCGGCAAAGGCTATCCTGACGAGTGCATAGCAAGAGCAGTCGAAAAACTTATCGAATATGGCTACATAAATGATGAAGTGTATGCTGAAAATTTTATTCGCACATACTCAAACTCAAAAGGTCGCAAAAAAATCAAATATGACCTTCTAGCAAAAGGTATTGACAGCGAAATTATTGAAGAAAAACTTGAAGAGATTTTTCAGCCTGAAGATGAAGTGGAGCTTTGCCACCGTCTTGCTGAAAAGTTTTTGAAAAACAAAGAGCTTGACCAAAAGACCAAAGAAAAACTATATCGTCATCTTGCGAGCAAAGGTTTTTCGTTTGACATAATTTCATCAGTCGTAAGGAGGTTGACGAATGGTCGGGATTGATATAATCGAAGTTGAGCGTATCGACAAGAGCGAGGCCTTTCTCAAAAAAATAGCCAATGAAAAAGAAATCGAATACGCAAAAAAATCTTCTTGTGAAAGCTTGCGTCATCAGCGCACGGCCGCACTTTTCTGCGTGAAGGAAGCTGTTATGAAAGCACTCAATCTTGGTGCAAACAGCAAAGTCTCTTTCAAGGATATTGAGCTTGCTCATCAGCCGTCTGGCAAGCCAACAGTAATCTTACACGGCGTCGCCAAAGAAAAGTTTGACGCTGCTTTCAAAGGCAAAAAAATTGAAGTTTCGCTGTCGCATACACCAAACTACGCCACAGCGATAGCGGTTATAATTTCTGAAAACTAAAATTTTAGCGTGCATAATTGCACGCTTTTTTCTCACAATAAAACAAGTTTAAAAACAACCATCAAAGGAGATAATCATGAAAAGTGAATACAAGGCTGAACTAGAAAAACTTGCAAAGCAAAATGAAAACCAACAAAACGACATAATGCGCACTTCTGCCATGTCAACTTTGCAAAATTTTGGGCATAATATGCAAGTAGAGGCCTATCCGCAAGACCTGCTTGCCGCTTACAACGATTTGCAAGAAATGGAACGGGCGGAACTTTATGACCACATGGAACTTGAAAGGAAGTATGGACGAGCAAATAAAAAGAGGTGAAATCTATTATGCTGACCTAAGCCCTGTTGTAGGAAGTGAACAGGGTGGCGTTCGTCCAGTCCTCATCATTCAAAACGACATTGGAAACAAATATTCGCCAACAGTCATCGTGTCAGCAATAACCAGCCAGCTTGGCAAAGCAAAACTGCCAACTCACATTGATCTTTCAGCTGAAAAATATAACTTGCCAAAAAATTCAGTGGCACTTCTTGAGCAAATACGCACCCTTGACAAACGCCGCCTTCGCGACAAGGTTACAACACTAGACGAAGCCAAAATGAAAGAAGTCAATCGTGCAATACTCATTTCACTAGGTTTTTAAACAGCTATGACAGCTGTTTTTTTTATTTTAACATTTCAAAATCAAGAGCAAAAGGTTGGCAATAAAAATAAAAAAAGAAGCAAAAAAGATAGCAAAAGTTCAGCAAAAAAATAAAAAATAAAAAATAAACAAAAAAAACATCACACAAACGCAATGTTATTTTATTTTTAATTTCTTAATTTTCATTAAAACTCTGTTTTTGTTTAATATTAATTGTGGTTGTAATAGTCTTCTGCATTTTGATTTTCAATTCTCAAATAATCTTCAGCACTTATAAACTCATAGTGACAATAATAGCCTTGTCTATCATGATCATAATGCCAGATATCGCCATCTAGCTCAATACTATCATTTAGTTTGTATGTTTTGTTTAAGTGTTTAATCGATGGCACAGTCTTTCTCCTCAAGTCATTTTATTGGCAGGGGTGGAAGGAATCGAACCCTCCTCTGGAGTTTTGGAGACTCTCATTCTACCGATGAACTACACCCCTAAATAACAACACTATCATTTTACTACAACAAATACATCAAGTCAACAAAATATGCAAAATTTTCTTGTTAAACCATGAAAAAGCTTTCAATTTTGCCACAAAAGCTGTATAATTTAAGTTATGGAAATCAAAAGATTAGTAAGCGGCAATCTCTCATCAAATGTATTCATCATAAAAAAAGATTATGAGCGCCTTATTATTGACAGCGGGGCAGACCTTGAAAGCGTGAAAAAAGAAGTTGGCAAAAACAAAGTTCTTGCTCTGCTTTTGACGCATGGCCACTATGATCACGCTATGTATGCTTTGGATTACGCGAAAGAATATGGCTGCAAAATTTATGCCAGCGTTGAGGCAGCAGCTGAGCTTGTCGATCCAGCCAAAAACTATGGCGAAACTTTTAAAATAGACCATTTTGAAGATTTCGTTTTCTTAAAAGGTGATGGCTCGCTTAAACTTGGCAGCTTTGAAATAGAGTATATTTCAACACAAGGACACTGCAAGTCTTGCAACTGTTTCAAAATAGACGATCAACTTTTTGCTGGAGATACTCTGTTTGAAAATGGAATAGGTCGAACAGACCTGTTTGGCTCAAGCAAAAGTGATATGATCAAAAGCCTTGAAAAACTTGACGAGCAAAATTTTGCTTTCTGTCACAGTGGCCATGGAGACAGCACTGATTGTTTGCGTCAAAAACGCAATATAAAAGCCTATTTGCGGTTTTTGAAGAGGTGAGAGATGTTGAAAAACACCGCAATTTGTTGCGGCGTTTTTTTGTGTTTGTTTACTTTTTATTTAATCTCAAATCTTGACCACCAATTTGCAAGCAAATTGAAGTTTGTTTATCAATAATTCTGCTCGAAATACGTTCGTCATAAAGATCTCGAAGCTCTTTTAAATCAAGGTTTGATGTTATGATTGTTGGCAAATGATTAATTTTACGTTCGTTAAGCACTTGATATAAAAAGTTTACAGTCACACCTTTTTGCACAAGTTCAGTGCCAAGGTCATCGACAAAAAGTATTTCAGCCTCAAGATATTTGTCAAGAATAGCTTGCTTTTCTTCTAAGTCGCGTGAAGTATAACTTTTCATAAAATCTTGGTTCATCTTAAAAGCTGTCGTCAGCGTAACAAGATGACCTTTTTTGATAAGTTCATTCGCCATACACTTTGTTAGGTGAGTTTTGCCCACGCCAGTTCCACCACTTAAATAAATAACAGTCTTGTCAAAGTTAGAGTGGCACCATTCTTTCATTTTGGCGTAAACTTTTTTCATATAGTCGCCATTTTCAAAAATGTCAAACCTTGCTTGGTCAAATTCTTCAAGGCTGCCAAAGCCACTCTCTCGCAAAATGATTTTGTTAAGTTCAGCCTTCAAACAATCACATTTCTTGCCTTCAACATAACCACTGTCATTGCATTTCTTGCAGGAATAATTTGGCTCAATTGAGGATATGCCAAGCTCTTTCAATCGCTTTTCATAATTTGCCTTTTTTAGAGACAAATCAATCTTTTTGCCTTCTTTTGCGCTTTCAATCATGCTTGACACATAATCGCGATAAAGCTCCTTAAACCGCTCGTCCACAAGTGCCTCTGCCTTGTTTGCTCTTGCGGCAATTTCAGCACTATTTCCTCGATTATTTATTATGCTCAAAGCTTCATTTAAAATTTTCTCTCTCATATTTTACTCCCTAAACATCAATCTCGTCAATGGATTGAAATAGTGCATTTATCTCTTCTTTTGAGTAACTTCTTCCGCTAAAGTTTTCACACTTAGTTCCAATCTTTTCAGCAGGGCAGGAAGTCTTTTTTGCCTCTTCTACAGTCCTAATACCTTTCTCATGCCAGTCTGCAAGAACGCGACTTAAATACTTGATAGGGTTTTGCTTGCCTTTTGAAATAGAGGCTGCGTAAAAAATCACATCTTCGCCCAAACGCCAGCTTTCCTTCCAAGTCTTGAAATTTTCACGGTCAATAAAATTGACATTGCGGCTCACTCCAGCTTCCTCAAGCACCTTTTTTATTTGACCATCAGTTGACACAACCTCGTTCATAAACTGCATCAAAGCCTCTTTTGTCAAAATGCCTAACTTGTAAAACTTTGCGATAGTCTTATCCATGCCTTCAAGAGTTCTGATAGACTTTTTAAAGCAATAAAAGGCGATTTCTAAAAGAACATCTTTGTCAAAGCCAAGATTGAGCCATCTTAAAATATAGTTTTCAACTTCGCCATCAAGGCTTTCATAATAAACACCAATTGTCTTGTTTATCTCGCGAGCAAGAAGATAAAGCTCGCTCTTCTCACTTTCAAAACTTTCAATTTCAAGCACTGAAAACAGCTTCATCTCAAAATATTTGGTCAAGATGCTGTCTATCCTTTCAAGACTTTTGCTTTTGCCTTTGCCTTTCTTTGCTACATAAATAATCACATCAAGATTAAACCCAAAATCA
>CARTDZ010000029.1:5206-12473 GCA_949067325.1 uncultured Eubacteriales bacterium
AAAATCATTGAGCCACTTTTCCATCAAAGCTCGCTCTTCAACATAAGCGCTTCTCTTGATGCCAAGTGCAGCAAAAAGCTCACAAATCTCAGTTGACTTTTCTTCAAAAGCTTTGAGCCGCTCTTCAACAGCCTGAGTGGTCGTTATACCTTCGTTTGCCCAGTTTTTGGCCACAGTCAAAATGTAATTGTATCCAACCGCGCTCTTCTTTGAATCAACGCAATATTTCATAATCATCAAAAGAGCTTCCTGTTCAACATGAAAACGCTCCAAAAAGTCATAGTATTCGCCATATTCGGTTTTTGAAATTTCACGTTTGCCTTCAAAAATTTCCTGAGCTTGCATATTGAAGGTTGCATATTTGTCGGGCTTAAACAGCTTGTTGGAAGAAAGAACATTATTAAGCGGAATATATCTTACTTCAACGGGACTGGTCTTCAAAACCTGAACAAGCCCTTCTTCTTGCCAATAATAAAAAGCTTCAAGCACTTCTTCTTCACTCATGTTCAAAGTTTTGGCAAAAGAAGAAAGGTTGTTGTCAAACGCTGAAGAATTGTTGCATTTATAAAGACCAAAAATGTAAACCTTAACAAACTTAGGGTCAGCAAAAGGAAGATAATCATTTATAAAAATATTGTCAATTTCAGTCTTGCTGCTTGCAACAAATTCAGTAGAATATTTACAAAAGCTCATTTTCATCTCCAAGATATAACAAATATAACACAAATTTCTTAATTTGACAAGAAATTTAGTCATTAATTTTAAGCCAAACAAATATCATGAAAATATGAAAAAAGCAAAAATATTGTTCTTTCTTTTGACTTTTGTCTTTATTATGCCGCTCGTTCTTTGCGCTTGCGGGAAGGAAGAAGCCAAATTAAATAATTACAACCTTGATCTAGTCTATGATCAAGCAAATCATGTTCTTTCAGGTCGAGAAGAGGTGACATATTTCAACACCTCTGACAATCTGCTTCAAAAGCTTGAATTTCATCTTTACCCAAACGCATTTCGCGAAAATGCCAAAAACAAAGTTGTCACAATTGACAATGAGACAGACGCCTATCCAAATGGTAAAAGCTTTGGCAGTATAACTATCGACACTGTCACTACAACGATCAATAATGAAGAAAAACAACTTGACTTTGAAATAGGCGGCGAAGATGAAAATCTTTTGATAGTGCCACTAGAGACAGCGATCTATCCAGATGAATTTGCAAATCTTACCATAACCTTCAAAGTCCAACTGGCCAATATAAATCATCGTCTGGGTTATGGGCAAAATGTAACAAACTTTGGCAATTTTTACCCAATAGCCTGCGTTTATCAAGATGGCAAAGGATTTTATGAAGATCTTTATCATTCAAACGGTGACCCATTCTACAGCGATTGTGCAAATTACAACGTCAAACTCTCTTATCCAAACAATTTGACACTGGCCACAAGCGGTCAAGTTGTCAAGGAGGAAGACAAAAATGGTCAAAAAATCTGCCAAATAAAAGGCGATAAAATTCGCGACTTCGCTTTCTGCCTTTCAGACAAATTCAACAAGATCGAAAAAAAGGTGGGAAATACTTTGGTGCAATATTATGGCTACTCAAATGATGAAAACCTTTCACGCTGCATAGATATTTCAGCGGCAGCACTCAAATATTTTAGCGAAACGTTTGGAAGTTATCCTTATTCAAATTTGGCCGTTGTCAAAACCAATTTTATTCATGGCGGCATGGAATATCCAAACCTTGTCATGATTTCTGACACTTGCCAAAGCCAAGAGGAAGAAGATTATGTCATCGTTCACGAAATTGCCCATCAGTGGTGGTATGGCATGGTAGGCAATGACGAATATAATCACCCTTGGCTAGACGAAAGCTTGACAGAATATTCAACCCTTATGTTTTTTGAAAAGCAGGCAGAGGCAAACTTTGATTATAATACGCTCGTCAAATCAGCCACATCAAACTACAAGTTTTTTGTTGAAGTTTACACAAAAATCCTAGGCGACGTTGATACTTCAATGGATAGACCTCTCGACAAGTTCAATACCCAGCCAGAATATGTCAATTGCGTCTATACAAAGGGAATAGTAATGTATCACACTCTTCGCGAGATGGTAGGGCAGAAAAAGTTTGAAAAAGCGTTGCAAAAATATTTTGAAAAGTACAAATTTAAAAATGCCGCACCAGAACATCTTATTGCAAGCTTTTCAAGCTCAACAGGCCATAACCTTGAAGGCTTCTTCCTAAGCTTCATAAACGGCACTGCAATCGTGATGTAAAATACAAACAAAAAAAAGATAGGGCAAGGGCTGTAAACTTTGAAACTAGCAAAAAAAACAAAAAAGAATTCTATCGTGAATGATAGAATTCTTTTGTTTTTAACATATCAATTATAAATAAAGTTGTGATAACTAAAATTAAATATATGGATTATAAGATGGTCCATGCAATAATCTAAACTTTTCGTTTGTTTCCCAAAGATGCTTTAATTCATCAAAATTTTTATCTGGGTCAAGCATTAATTTTGCAAGTGTATCAAGTTCAGCATAATCTTTATTAGTCAATTTGTCAAAATTATCTTCATAAACAAATTCTGGTGTATATTTGTATGGCAGTTCAATATTCATTAAAGCATTAAAATCTAAAAACAATACATGAGCTAAAATATCTATGCCTTTGTATGAAGTATGCTTAAGATATTTATCTAAATTTTTAAGTTCGCCTCTTCTTGCTTTTAGCCACAAATCAGCAGGATATTCAAATTCTGTTTTAATATCATACAAATTGATGTTTTTATCGTATGTTCTTGTTATATCTTGGATTTCGGCATCTATAGCTATCCATCGTTTTTCTTTTTCATCCCAATATTCATTTATCCAATGGTCAACATTGTAATCTTCATAAATATATGGCGCAAACCCACTTCTGCATCTGCACGGAATCCCTTTTGCTTTCATTATTGATGCAAATAAGATTGAGATATATCTACAAGTTACAACAATTCTTTTTTCTACTGGTCTATTATAATAAAACCCTTTTTCATCCAATCTAAAAATTTCACTTGTCATTGCAGTTGCTGTGTTTAGTGCATCATATAGAAAATTATACCAGATAAAATTTTTACCTACTTCTTCTTTTTTAAGTGAGCGAAATACTCTCATCTTATGAATATGTTGGTCGCATACTAAATCTCTTAATTTATTTATATCGTTAGGTAATGTAGCAAAATAATCTTTGTAAATCCCTGCATTTGTGTAAAATGATACTTGTTTATAAAAATTTTTTATTTCGTTGTTCATAAAATCTCCTAGGATGATTATATCACAAATAAAAAGTATTTTCAAATATATAAGTATAGATTAAACTATTTTTGGCATTTAGGCGTGTGCTTGTTTATACAAGTGGCGTCGCTACGCTTCGCCAGACAAGCACACGCCACAAACTCAATTTTGCTCTAAAAAGAGCGGCTGCTGGCAGAGCGTAACGCAGACCGCTCTTTTGCTTTTGTTTTCTTCTCTCTATTTTCTAGTGTAGGCGAATATTCTTTGTTGTCAAGGTTAAAGTGAATGTCTAATAATTATCAATGTTTATATATGCACGACAACCTATGACAACGGCAGAAGTATTCGCTTTTTTGGCAGTTAATAGAGAGTAAGTGGTAAAAAAGAAAACATAGGCTGTTTCTGTCTATGTTTTTCTTTAATTATTCTGCTAGTTTCAAAATTAAGTGACTAACACCTGTCTTTTTATTTTGTTGTCAGCCAATAGAAATTTTTTATTGCTCTCGGCAGACGACAAAATAAAAAGAACGCGAAAACGCGTTCAATTGTGGTGGACTTGCAGGGACTCGAACCCTGGACCCATTGATTAAGAGTCCGTTTATGCTCGTGCCAGTTAGTGCCACCAACTCTCTTTAATCATATTTTAGTGATTTTTACCACTTATGTCAAGAGATTTTAGCATGGTGTTTATATTAAATTGTCAATGTTTTATGATTTTTTATGGTGTCATACGACACTATTTTTTAATTTTTACTACGATTTTGAAATATTATAGAATAATTATAGAAAACTATTTCTTTTCATCTTTCTTATCGTTTTCGGTTTCTTTTTCTTCTTTATCTAATTCAAATCTTTTGTCTAATTTGTTGCCATATTTTTTAGTTTGTTTTTTGGCTACTTCATCAAATGTGGTTGCATAGTGTTTAATGGTTACATCAATAGCCTTATGTCCCAAATAGTCTTTGACAAATTCAAGGTTATTTCCATCGCTTGTTAGATTGCTGGCACAGGTTTTTCTTAAATCGTTCCAACTGACAATGTGTTCAAAATTATTGTTTAATAAAAGTTTACGAAATGAGTGGGTTATATATTCGGGTGTTAATAAACTCCCATCTGGGTGTCTAAATAATGGGTCAAAATCCATTATGCCTTTTTTATCTTGAATGTCAAAAGGTATTTTGTAAAATGATTTGTCTTTGTCCCATTTAATCTTGTTGTCTTGTCTTTTCTCTATAAACTTTATTAGTCGTTTATTTAAACTTTCTATCAATAGTTGTTGTCTTGGCTCTTTACCTTTTGGGTCATTCATGTTCATAGTTGACAAGTTTTTGTAATCTAAACTTTTGGTTATATTCAAAACACCTTTTTCAAAATCAAAATCTTTAATTTCTAATGCTGCGACTTCGCCACGCCTAATGCCATAATATACACTAATTAAAAATGGCATTTCAAGTTTTGTCCCTTTTAATATTTCAAAAAGTTTCTGCTGTTCGCTTGGGGTTAATACTTCGATTTTAGGTTTGGCTATTTTGAGTTTACGCAAATCTTTTTTACTATTTTTGTCGGGTTTAATGGGGTTTATTCCATTATAAACTTTTTCATGTATTGCCAAGTCAAAAGTTGCTTGTAATAAAACTGCATAATGCTTTATAGTATTTTCAGTAACGCCTTGTCTTCTTTTATAGTTGTAAAATTCTATAATATCATTTTCGGTTGTATCTACAAGTTTTTTGTCTTTGAAAAATCCCTTTATAATATTTCTGCTCGACTCATAACCACGCTTTGTATTCTTGCGTATCGTTGTTTCGTTTCGTTCAATATACCTATTGGCATACTCCCAAATTGTTAAATCTAGTAGCGTTTTGTCTTTAACTGCATTTTGTTGTTCAAGTTCTAATAAAAATGCGTCCATTTTTGCTTCGCAAATTTCTTTCGCTTTGGTTTTTAAACCTTTACCTTTTAAACCACTATTAAGCCATTTCGCTTTAAGTTTTCCGTCATTTGTTTTGTAATAAAAGTAGCCAAACCAATTATAACTGTCTTTTGGCTTATCGACTATTGTAAGTTTTGACATTTGTGTTTTTCCTTTTAACTTGCTATTTGTTGTTCAATAAAGTCGATTAAATCGCTTTTCTTAACTCTGTATTCACGACCTACTTTGAAACTTTTTAATTTGCGTGCTTTTAAAAGTTGATAACAATATGTCCTTTTAACATTCAACAAAAGACACACATCTTCAAAAGTTAGGAAGTCGCCAAAATCGTCAATTTGAACTTTATTCTTCATGTGTTCCTCCTTATTAAAGGGAGAGACTATAATTAAAGTAAAAAATATCAAGGCAGAAAAACCAAACGAATTTGGCTGGTTTTTTAAAAATTTTTAAATTTTTTTTGACTTTTTATAACTTTTATAGCCTGTCCCTATATTTTCTGCTTTTCTGCTTTGTTTCTTAACTATTTGCAGAATGTATTCTTTCGTTTCGTATAGGCTACAATGTGTTAAAATGCCTATATAAAGCCTCAATTCACACAGCTAGCGTTCGTGTGTTTTGATTTGCTTACATATACATTATAATGAATTTTTTGCATTTTTCGGGCAGATTTTGAAGATTTACAAGTCCTATGTAATGCTTTTGTCAAATTTCCGCCCATGTAAACTTACATGCTATGTGATGCAAAAATTCTTTATTGTTTAAACTTTTCATTATTAAGCCTTTACAATACTTATCTTTAAATTTTAGTTTGACGATGTCAACACTTTATGACAAAAATTTTATAAAAAAATAGCCATTTTAAAAAATGACCATTTCTTTTAGGCTTTTCAGCGTGGTTTTAAATTATCTTATCACTTTATAGCGTGAATGTGTTTCGCCCGTTTAAACTATAATTGCAGGCATTTGCATGGTTATATAATGTGCTTGATAGTTAGATAATATAAATAGTTGTTTTTTAATTTGCTCTAAAACCTGCACGGCGTAAAGTTTCTATAATTTGTTTCTTAAATTCTCTTTCGTCAAGGCGATCGTCAATTTTCATATCAAACCTTGCACCATTATAACTTGATGAACTTTTAACATTTTGTCCGCAAGATGACAACATTTTTTCAATTTCTTTCTGTGGGTCAGCACAAGCAATTTTGTAGGATACTTCAACGCTACCGTCAAAACTTCTTCTTATACTTATATTTTTCGCACCGTTTCTTTGTAATTGTTCTTGTAATTCCTTTTCTGGATTTTTGAATTCTACTGTTAAACTTATGTTTTTCATTTTTTATCTCCTTGCATATTTTTTGATTAAGTTTACAGCCCATTTTTCAACTTGCGGGCATTCTTCAATTACAAGTTCTTGACAGCGTGCTGATAGCCTGTATTGTCCTAATTCGCTAAATTCGCTTTTGCCATTTGCACCTTTATATGACGCTTTGCAATTTTTAAGGTCAGGTATATTCCAACATGTCCTTAACTCCATGTCGTCAGCAGTTAAATCTAATTTTTTGTTGTATTTGAACATTCCATAACCTTTAATTTTTTTATCAAAAGTGCATGTTGCTCGTGCTATATAAATTGTATTATTAGTTTCATTGCTATACCAATGTGGTTGGTGGTGTAGCCATGGGTATTTGTTTATTATATCTTGTTTCTGATCGGGCGTTAATTCATTGACTTTAATTATTTCGCCGATTTGTAGATAACCAAAAATCGTATGTTTGCCGTTTGGTTTATTTTTATCGTTATACCAACCATAAAATAAAAATAAATCATTAACTTGCACTTTGCTATTTTCCAAATGCTTTTGTGCAGATAATACTTGACCAAAACTACCTTTAAAATTATCATAACCAAAATAATCTATTAGTTGTGGGTCTAAATGGCAGTTTGTTGCTCCATTTATAAGCACTTTTTTATCATTTATGTAGCCATAATCAATGCCCATTTCCATGCAATTATAAAGCAGTGAAATCTTGTTATTAAACACTTCGCTATATCTT
>CARTDZ010000030.1 GCA_949067325.1 uncultured Eubacteriales bacterium
TATAGAGATCATCAATGAATATATAAACACAATCAAAGATGATGAAGATAAATTGTGGACTTACACAGCAGGCTATTGCGACATAACACCAAGAGAAATTCAAGTTATAAGAATGGACTTTATAAATCACAAAGCCTTAAATACTTCACTTATGATTTTAGAAGATAAACTTAATAATATAGCAAACAATATCGCTCATGACAAAAATATCGCTTCAAACAAACCCGCATCTTCAACTCAACAACAAATCACAACAACCTCATACGACCAAAATTTTACATGGCAAAAAATAGAAAATGGAGTTTGTCTTGACATGAAAGGCACACGTGTTGCTGCATCACAAATGTGTTTTGCTGAAGCTTTTGATCAAGAAACAGAACAAGGTTTGTAAGAACTAAGACGTTTTATTTAAACGTCTTTTTTGTTTGATTTTGTTTGACATATTTCGCTTAGTTTAGTAAAATAAAATCATGATAATCTTAGGAATAGACCCTGGCTATGCAATAATAGGTTATGGCGTAATAGACACAGAAAAACCAAATATGGTAATTGATTATGGTGCAATAACTACACCAAAGGAAGACACTATGCCTGTCAGGCTTGAGGCAATCGAGGGCAGTCTTAAGTTTTTGTTTGACAAATACAAACCGCAAGTGGTAGCCATTGAAGAACTTTTTTATTTCAAAAACCAAAAAACAGTTATCCAAGTCGCTCAAGCAAGGGGAGTTATCATGCTTGCCTGCCAAAAATATTGCGGCAACATCTTTGAATATACGCCTCTTCAAATTAAGCAGGCCTTGACTGGCCACGGCAGGGCAGAAAAAGCTCAAATTCAATATATGGTAAAAGCTATTTTGGGTCTTCAATCCATTCCAAAACCTGACGACGCTGCCGACGCACTTGCAGTCGCCATATGCCACAGCCAAACAAGCTCTCTCTTAAATCCAAATCGTGCAAAATAAGATGATTTAAAAGAACTTCCACATAAAACAAACTCAACAAAAAATAAAAACAAATTCTGCATAAATTTTTAAAAGCCTATCCACAAAAGCAAATTCAAAAATCATTACAATAAATATAAAACCTACAAAACCAAATAATAATACATCAAAAAATTTTACAACTTTAAAAACAAAAAAGGAGAAGAGATGATTTCATTCTTACAAGGTTTCATTGAAGAAAAACGCGAAAACAACTTGATAGTCAGCGTGAATGGCGTTGGCTACGATTTGACAGTATCTTCAAACACCTTCTCAAGCGTAGCAATTGGCGATCGCGTAAAAATTTTGACTTACATGGCCGTACGCGAAGACGATGTGTCGCTTTATGGATTTTCTTCAACTGAAGAACGCGACCTGTTTTACAAACTCATTTCTGTCAACGGTGTTGGCCCAAAATTGGCAATAACAATTCTCTCTGGCATGGGCATATCATCACTCGCAGTAGCGATAGCCAACAAAGACGTCAAGCTTCTCTCAAAAATCAAAGGGCTCGGTGCAAAAACCGCTGAAAGAATTTGCCTCGAACTCAAAGACAAAGTCTCAGCATTTCCACTTCTTAGCGAAGATCTGCCAGAAAGCTTTGACGAAAGCGAAGTTCAAATGGCAACAGACACACTTATCGCACTCGGCATAAGCAAGTCAGAAGCCTATATGCTTGCTCGCTCCAACGCAGCCGAGAACGCAACTGCTGAAGAAATCATTGCAAAATCACTTAGAGGAAGGGGGTAAAAAAGCAAATGGAAAATATAGACGATCGCTTTATCACAAGCACAAAAAACTTGACTGACGCTGAAATTGAAAACTCTCTTCGTCCAGTCAGCTTTGATGAATACATCGGCCAGAGCAAAGTTAAAGAAGCTTTATCGGTTTATATTAAGGCCGCAAAATCACGAAAAGAAAGCCTTGACCACGTGCTTTTGTATGGGCCTCCAGGGCTTGGCAAAACCACACTTTCTCACATTATCGCAAACGAACTTGGCTCGCAGTTCAAAGTGACTTCAGGTCCAGCGATAGAACACGCAGCTGACCTTGCAGCAATTCTCACAAACCTCAACCAAAACGATGTGCTTTTCATTGACGAGATCCACAGACTTAACAAAACCGTCGAAGAAATTTTGTATCCAGCTATGGAAGATTTTGCGCTCGACTTCATTGTCGGAAAAGGCCCATCTGCACGCAACATGCGTCTCAAAATCAAACCTTTCACTCTTATCGGTGCAACCACAAGGGCAGGTATGCTTACAAACCCACTTCGCGACCGCTTCGGCGTCATCTGCAGACTTGAGCTTTACTCAACTGAGGAGCTTCAAATCATCGTTGAACGCTCGGCAAAGATCTTAGGCTGCCACATTGACAGCGATGCAAGTGTAGAAATTGCACGACGCTCACGAGGAACACCACGTATCGCAAACAGACTGCTTAAACGTGTGCGCGACTATGCGGAAGTGCAGGGAGAAGGCAGAATAACCAAGTCAATTGCCGACAAAACGCTTGATATAATGGAAATTGACAACCTCGGCCTTGACACAATCGACCGCAAAATTATGTTGTCAATTATAAACAAATTTGGTGGCGGGCCAGTCGGACTTGAAACTCTTGCAGCCACTATCAGCGAAGATGCCAGCACAATTGAGGACGTTTATGAGCCATATCTTCTTCAACTAGGCTTTATTTCACGCACACCTCGCGGTCGTGTCGCCATGCCCGCCGCTTACGAGCATTTGAAGCAACCAATGCCTGAAAAATAAAATAGAAATTAAATTAAAGCATTAAATTAAAGCAATAAATTAATTTTACAAATTAACGAAAAACAAAAACATAAAAATATAACATAAAAGATAAAACATAAAATTAAACAAAAATTTAAATATGACAAATAAAAACTTACTTTTAAAAAGTTCCTATTATTATGACTTACCAGAGGAACTCATAGCACAGACGCCACTTGAAAGACGAGACAGTTCTCGCCTCCTCGTTTATCATAGAAAAAATAAGCAGATTGAACACAAAATCTTTCGCGACATTGTGGACTATCTTCAAAAGGGTGACGTGCTTGTTTTAAACAACACAAAAGTTCTTCCAGCCAGACTTTATGGCTACAAAGACACAGGTGCAAAAATTGAAATCCTTCTTCAAAAGCGAATCGACCTCAAAACTTGGGAAGTCATCGCAAAACCTTGCAAGCGTTTAAGCGTTGGCACAAAAGTCACTTTCAGCGAGCAACTTAGCTGTGTTATAAAAGAAAAGGGCGACTACGGCAGCTGCATAATCGAATTTGACTTTGACGGCACATTTGAAGAGCGTCTTGACCAAGTGGGGACAATGCCTCTGCCTCCATATATACACGAGAAACTGAAAGATAAAGAGCGTTACCAAACCGTTTACGCCAAAGTTGAAGGCTCTTCAGCCGCTCCAACAGCTGGGCTTCATTTCACGCCAGAACTTATGGAAAAAATAAAGGCAAAAGGAATTGAAATAGTTGAAGTTCTTCTTCATGTCGGCCTTGGAACATTCAGACCAGTCAAAGAAGACAACATTTTACACCACGATATGCACAGCGAGTATATCGAGCTTAGCGAAGAGAACGCCAAAGTAATAAACAAAGCAAAAGAAGAGGGTAGACGGGTGATTGCTGTTGGCACAACGTCAGTGCGTGTGCTTGAAAGTTGCGGAGAAAGGGACGGCAGAGTAAAAGCACAAAAACGCGAAACCAACATTTTCATCTATCCATCATACAAATTTCAAATTGTTGACGCAATAATCACAAACTTCCACTTGCCAGAATCAACACTTATCATGCTTGTATCCGCTTTTGCTGGCTACGAAGAAACAATGAAAATTTATGACATTGCCGTCAAAGAAAAATATCGTTTCTTCTCATTCGGCGACGCAATGTTTATTGAATAGCCAAACGGCCTAAAAACAACGTCACATTTTGCATACTAGCACACTATGCTGTATGATGTCTGACATAACACCTACAAAATATGGAATTTTTAAGGAAAATATAAAATGAGCGAATTTAGTTTTGAAGTTATAAAAACTTGCCCGCACACAGGGGCAAGAGCAGGAATTTTACACACACCTCATGGCGACATTGAAACGCCTATCTTTATGCCCGTTGGCACACAAGCAACCGTCAAAGGCTTAAAGGTGAGCGATCTAAACGATCTGCACGCACAAATCATTCTTTCAAACACCTATCACTTATATCTTCGTCCAGGTCACGAACTTGTCAAAAAAGCAGGTGGCCTTCACAAATTTATGGACTGGAATAGGCCAATCCTCACAGACAGTGGCGGCTTTCAAGTCTTTTCTCTTTCAAAGCTTCGCAAAGTCAGTGATGAAGGTGTTGAGTTCCGCTCACATTTAAATGGCGAAAAGCACTTTATAACCCCTGAAAAGTGCATCGAAATTGAAAATGCTCTTGGCGCAGATATAATCATGGCCTTTGATCAATGCACGGAAGCGGGGGTAAGCTACGCGGAGGCACTTGAGGCCAAAAGAAAGACCAAACTTTGGCTTGAACGCTGCTATAATGCACACAAAAATCCAAAACAAATGCTTTTTCCAATCGTTCAAGGCAATATGTACAAAGATTTGCGTGAACAGTGCGTGAAAGACTGTCTTCCTTACGCCAAATGCGGAATTGCCATCGGCGGCCTTTCTGTCGGAGAAGAAAAAAGCGTTATGTACGATATCCTTGATTTTCTCAATCCTCTTCTTCCAAAAGACCAGCCACGCTATCTCATGGGCGTAGGCTCGCCTGACTGCCTCGTTGAAGGCTATGCACGCGGAATAGATATGATGGACTGCGTTCTTCCAACTCGCATTGCCAGAAACGGCACAGCTTTCACTAAAAAAGGCAAACTTGTTGTCAAAAATGCCGTCTACAAAGATGATTTTACGCCAATCGAAGAAGATTGCGACTGCTATACTTGCCGTCATCACACAAAAGCCTACATTCGCCATCTCATCAATGCTGGAGAAATGCTTGGCGCCCAGCTTCTTTCAATCCACAACTTGCATTTCCTTCTCAAACTTGCGCACGACTGCCGCGAAGCTATTCTCAACGACAATTTTCCAGGGTTTCGCAGCCAATTCATGGCAAATTACGACATATCAAAATCAAAGTTTTAAAGCCCGAAAACTTTCCCATAAATACAGCTTTTTTTCGTACTTTTAAGTGCCATTAATCAAAAAAGCATACCTCTCATAGTATGCATTTTTAATGCTTTACAAATCTTGTTCTTCATCGTTTTCACTTTCAATTTTTGACGAGAATTGAACAATAAGCTCCTCTACCTTAGGTTTGTTTATTTTTGCTTGTTCAGCTTTCTCTCTTTCTTTGGCTGCCTTCTCTCTTTCTTCGGCTGCTTTGTCTTGAAGCATTCCTAGATATTCTTTCTCATCATTATCAATTTGTTTATTCAAAGCTTCAATTTCTTGCAATTTTTCATCATCTAATGTTCCCTGTGCATCTTTTAAACGCTTAACAATCCCGTATCTTGCAGCTTTAGCCACTTCTTTTATCTCTTTTTCAGTGTATTCAAGCGCAAGTGAGGAGTTATCTTTCTTTCTTTCGTCTTGAGTACATCTTGATACTTTACCAAAAAAAAGGAACTGGGAACGTCTCAAATCTATAATTCCCAAATCATATGAATTTGCAAGATTAAAATTTGCAAGACTAAGATTAGCACCAAAACGATAACCACTAACCTCATCACCATGAGCATAATACACTCTTTTATAAAAATCCCCAAGGCGAATATCATGACCTTTTTTCATTATATACAGCAAAATATCTTTGCGAGAACTATCGTTTACTAACAATTCAATACAAGAAAATCCCCATCTCAAATCGTACATAAAGTCTGTTAACAATTCATGACAAGAATAATCTCTACCTCTCACATAGAACCTACGGTTTGGATTTGCACCATCATCTATAAGATCAAAAATAGCTTTTACATCTTTATTTTTAGTATAAATCTTATTAAATAACTGCACATCGAGCAACCAAGTATTAGCAATTTGTAAAGCTCTGCGATCATTTAGGCCTGTAATTTTACATCTAAATTCATTTATGTCAATATCAGCAGCCTTCAAAAGCTTGCGTTCTGCTTTTTCATATTTGCCTTTTTTAAGCAATCTGACAATTCTGTTTATTTTCATTTTTTCCTCCCTTAGATACAAATTTCTATACGTTTTTATATCTCTTATACTTCTATTATAGTCATGGAAGGGGATTTGTCTATAGAGGTTTAAAAAAAAGTTAATTTTTGACTTTTTTCTTTAGATATATATAATATTTATTCTTATATATAATAATAAAATCATTTGACTTAGAAATTATATTTGGTGTATAATTCTCTTAAGAAGGCCTTAAAGGTCTTCAAATATAAAAGGGGAAATTATGAGCAGTATTAGTTATCTTTGCAATGCTGCTGTGAATGCTGGCGTGATAAGCGGCGTTATCGCTCTTATAGTGGGCGTAGCTGTCGGAATTGTTGTTTTTAAGCTACTTATAAGCAAAAAAATTGACAAGAGCAAGTCAAATGCCGTGAAGATTATCGAAGAAGCATATGCAGAAGCAAAAAGTGCAAAAAAAGAAGCCTTGCTTGAAGCCAAAGAGGAGGCACAAAAAATTCGCGATGAGGCCAACATTGAAGCCAAAGAGCGTCGCAATGAAATCTTGAAACAAGAGGAGCGTCTTGGACAACGCGAAGAATATGTTTCAAAAAAAGAGGCATCACTTGACACAAGGGCAGAGCAGTTTGAAAAAGATAAAGAAAGACTTGATGATGATCGCAACAAACTTGCCAAAGCTCTTGAAGAACAAAAGAAAATCAAAGACGATATGATCGTCGAGCTTGAAAAAATTTCGGGCATGACCAAAAAACAAGCAAAAGACGTTTTAATTGAAGCAGTGACAGAAGAAGCCAAGAAAGATGCGGGCGTGATTGTAAAACGTATTGAAGACGAAGCAAAAGAAAACGCTGACAAAAACGCAAGAGAAATTGTTATGGGCGCAATTCAAAAATGCGCAACAGACATTTCCTCTGAAATGACAATCACATCAGTCGCTCTTCCAAACGACGAAATGAAGGGCAGAATTATCGGTCGTGAAGGAAGAAACATTCGTTCAATCGAAAGTGTGACAGGCGTTGAGCTTATAGTTGACGACACACCTGAGACAATCACTATTTCAAGCTTTGACCCAATCAGACGTGAAATAGCAAGACTTGCTCTTGAAAAACTTATTGTTGATGGAAGAATCCACCCAGCAAGAGTTGAAGAAGTTGTTGAAAAAGCAACAAAAGAAGTTGAGAGAACAACCAAGGAAGCAGGCGAAGACGCTTGCAATAAAGTTGGAATTTACAACCTTAATCCAGAACTTGTAAAAATTATGGGTAGACTCAAATTTAGGACAAGCTATGGACAGAACTGCCTTACTCACAGCGTAGAAACTTCTATTATAGCAGGGCTTATTGCTACTGAACTTGGTGCAAACGTCGCAGTTGCTAAACGCGGAGGCTTCTTGCATGACATCGGCAAGGCACTTGACCACGAAATTGAAGGAACTCACGTTTCAATAGGCGTTGAACTTGCGAAGAAGTATAAGGAAAGCCCAGAAGTAGTTCACTGCATCGAGGCTCACCATGGAAATGTTCCTTTTGGAAGTATTGAGGCAATTATCGTTCAAGTGGCGGACGCCATTTCAAGCACAAGACCTGGCGCAAGACGAGAAAGTTTTGAAAACTATATCAAACGCCTTCAACAGCTTGAAGAAATTGCAAACGGCTTTAAGGGTGTTGACAAATCTTTTGCTATCCAAGCGGGTAGAGAAGTGAGAATTATGGTTAAACCTGATATGATTTCTGACAATGAAGCTATGTTCCTTGCAAAAGACATTGCAAAGAAGATTGAAAATGAAATGCAATATCCTGGTCAAATCAAAGTAAATGTCATCAGAGAGTCAAGATTTACTGATACAGCCAAATAGTTTTGTATTTTGGTTGCAGATTGATTGAGGACAACTTCACGCGAGGAAGAAATTTTGCTTGCAAAATTTTAAAAGCACTTTGGTAAACAAAGTGCTTTTTGCTTGGCGAAAGCCAAGCCTTCCTCGCGTACTGCCTTCGGCAAACTCAAACCAACAGCAAAAGAAAACAAAATTTTAAAAACAAAGTTTGACATTTTTTGCATAATCCAAGAAGCAGCCGAATAATATTAAAGCATGAAAACAATATTAGATTTTTTTGCAAACAATTTTGAAACCTGTATTTGGCTGGCGGTTATTCTCGTCGCCCTTATTCCTACGCTGGAAAGCAAGATAGCAATTCCTTTTGCAATGAGCAGTCTTATTTGGGGTGCAAACGCACTTCCAGCATGGCAGGCCTTTCTATTCGCATTCATTGGCTCAATGCTGCCATCATATTTTGCACTTCTTGCTGGCCGTTTTATCCGCAGGCACACGACAGGCTTCGTGTCAGAAAAGCTTAAAAAACGCTATAGCAGCAAGGCAATGAAGCTTGAAAAAGAAGGCTCGACTTTTAAAAAGTATGCGATACTTTGCAGTTTTGTAGCACTTCCAATTCCTCTCACAGGCGTTTGGACAGGAAGCTTAATTGCAGGTATGTCATCACTTAAAAAAGGGTGGTCAATGCTTGCAATCACAATTGGTGCAATCATCTCGAGCGGACTTATAACACTTCTCTGCACAGTATTTGAAAGTTCAATCACATATATCCTTCTTGCATCACTTATTATAATTATCTCATTCCTAGCAATCGACTTCTTAATCAACATCATTCATTCTTTCAGAAAAAAGCAAAACGATACACCAAAGGAAAACAAGACAAAAAAGTTTTCAATCAAAAACTTTAAACTTAAAATTAAAAAACAAAAAGACCTTGCTTAAAAGGTCTTTTTTCATACGTTAAACATTTATAAAATGTTATATTATACCGCTTCAATCTCAAGGCCAAAATCTTATTTCAAATATTAAAAACCTTATCTCCAATATTTGATAAGAATAGTGCGTTTTACATAATATCTAAACGGCACAAGCATAATTATTGCAAGGACAGGTATAATCAAAGTCGTTGCAAAGTCTGCAAAGTTTACACCATTAAAACCAAACGCAAAATTAAGTCCAACAACAGCACAAAGCCCCAAAATAGTCCAACCCCAAAGATAAAGTTGTCTTATCATAGGGTTAGGCTCCCAACTCGTATGTCTCAATAGATTGTAAGCTTGAACAATAACTTCCACAAGACAAAGGGCAGGTAAAAGAATAAATAGAAAACTTGTCTGAGCGTTTAATAAGCCAAAATGACTTTGCAAAACAAAGCTCACGCCTGACAAAGCAGCAAACACCAAAAAGACAATGATACTTGAAATTAACCCAAGCTTATTTGTATTATGATTTGGTTTGCATTCATGCCTTTCATAAGAGTTAAACTTTATGTTCTGTCTGCCATAATAGCCTTTCAAGTCATCATAATCATACAAAATATTGTCCTCTTCTTCAAACTCTTCACCTTGGCTCGTCTTACTTTTTGCATAAAGTCTTGAAATGATTTCTTTGTGAGAAGGATCAATGGTCACGTCACGCTTAGGAGGGGGCAACTTATCCTTATTGACTGGCTCAATCTTAAGCCTTGGAGGCTCAATCTTTCTAGCCCTCAAAACATCGCGTTCATTCATACGAGAAGTAATAAAAATGCCGTCATCTTGCAACTGCTCTGTTTTTTCATTAACTTCTATAGGCTTTTCTTCAACTTTGTCTTCTCGATTTATCATTGAAAAGAACTCTTCGCTCGTCATTCGGTTGGAACTAGCATACTTGTTTTTATTTTCGATAAGCGAACTTTTAAATTCTTCCACTTTCTGTTTTGTTCGCTCCTCAGAATCGCGTAGGGGAGCTTCAACAGAAATTGCAATTTGGTCCTCTGCAAAACTGCGACGACGTCTATAGCGGTTGATATCCTTTGAAATATCATAAATTCGCCGGTTGTATTCTGACGCTTCTTTGCTCAAAAATACTGCGTCGCTCTTCTTTTTTTCAACCTTGCTATCATTTACCTCTTGCTCAACGCTTATTTGCGCTTTTTCTTCAAAAGTTTCTTCTTTCTTATCATCTGTTGCAACAGTTTCTTTCTTTACGCTTTCTTTAAAAGCCTCTTCAGGTAAAACATTATTCACAGCAGTATGTAAATCATTTGCATCAGTCAAGTCTTCTTCTTTAAAGCTATGAGCACAAACAACTTCTTCCTTCTCTTCTTTGCTATCAAAAAACTCCTCAACAGGTTTGTTTGAAGCTGTTTCTTGAGGCTGGTTTAAGGAAGAAAAATCAAAAAAGTCGCTAGTATCAACTTCTTCAGTTTCATTTTGGCTTTCATAGTCATTAAAAGCAAGGTCTTCGTCTGTTTCAGCGCTGTAATTATTTGCCGCACCTTCACTTTTTAAGCTATCAGTGTGAGAAATAGGTTTTGCAGGGGCTACCAGTTCAATAGGGTCAAAATCGCCTCTGAAGTCTTTGAAAACGTCAATGTGATTGCGCTCAAATTCTTCCTTAAGTTCTTGGTAAGTTTGACGGCCTTTTTCGGTTATACTATAATATCTGCGGTTTGGACCAAGTTCGCTTGACCTCATATATGAGGATACTTGACCTTGTTTTTCCATTCTTGTCAAGTTTGAATAAACACTAGGCTTTTTTAAGTCAACATTGCCACTTGTGCGGCTTTTAATTTCAGTGATAATATCAAGGCCATAAAAATCCCGCTCTAAAAGGCAGTTTAATATCAAAAATGAAAGTTGTCCTTTTGCATATAATTCCATAAAATTCCCTCACATACTTTCGTATAATTTGATTATACGCAATAAAAGGGCATATGTCAAACGAAATTAAGCCATTTATGCAATAAATTGCGTAACTAGTATGCATGACATACTAGTAAATTTGCTTGCTATAAAAAAGGGTAAGTGCTATACTATTTGCATGAAAAAAATTATTCGACAAAATCGCAAAACAATTTCTATAACAGTCGACAGAAAGGGTGAAGTAATCATAAAAGCTCCACAAAAAATGAAAGAGGATTTGATAAACAAGTTTGTCTCCGAAAAAGCCACTTGGATCGAAAAACAACAAAAAAAGCAGGAACAAGTCCGCCAGTTTAAGGACAATTTCGACTTTGATAATTTTGTATATATTTTCGGCCAAAAAACAAACCCAGAACAATTCGATTTATCTTACGCTCTCGACAAAGCCAGCCACAAAAAGGTGCATTTTGACGCAATTTACGCCGAAATGGCAGAACAGCTTATCGACTTGGCAAAAAACATAGCCTCAAATCTTGGTTTGGAAGTGGAGACAATAAAATTAACCAAATCCAAACGCTTTTGGGGTAGTTTGGATCGCCACAAAAACATGAAACTAAACTCAAAACTCATCATTTTGCCAAAAAACTTGATAGAATATGTGATAATACATGAGCTTTGTCATGGCGTGGAACTAAATCATTCTCCAAAATTTTGGGCGGTAGTAAAAAAATATTGCCCAGATTATAAAAGGAGAAAAAAAGAACTCGAACTCTATTCCTTTCTTTTTGATTAATAGAATTTTGATTAATAGAATTTTATTTAATAGAAATTTTGATTAATAGAATTCTGTAAGTGGGTTGTATTAAGTAAAGTGTATTAAGTAGGGGTGTATTTCTGTTCTTTTTAGGGCAGTTTTTATAGGGGCGGAGAGATAATATTTTTATTTAAAATCCTATTTTACACATTCTCTTATTCTTCATATCAATTCAAACATACCAAAAATCCAA
>CARTDZ010000031.1:0-286 GCA_949067325.1 uncultured Eubacteriales bacterium
TAGTATTGTGTCTTATTTTTTAAAGAATTATATCTTTCAACTGCTGCCTCTTTTTGCTTTTCAAGCAGCTCTTCTCCAAAGTTTTCAACGGTTATTTGATATCGTCTTTCACCTTTCAAAAAGTCAAAATATCCTTCATCTTTAAGCACACTGTCAAGATACAACTTTCCTTCGTCAGGCCTATAACGATAAAGAGGGAAGTATCCACACTCAACAGCTTTCCTCATCTCACTTGTGAGGTTTGATAGGTCAAAACCTTGGTTTACACAAGTCGAATAGGCAATGA
>CARTDZ010000031.1:296-2605 GCA_949067325.1 uncultured Eubacteriales bacterium
CTTTTCAGCTTCCTTAAAGGCCTTTATACATTGCGCCATGTTCGCGCCAGTAGCGACGTGCGCTACATAAACATTTTTGTAAGCAAGTGCAATCTGCCCAAGATCTTTCTTGTGTGTTCTCTTGCTGTTTTCTGCCAACTTGACATTTGCGCCCATAGGCGTCGACTTGCTAGCCTGACCACCAGTGTTTGAATATGTCTCATTGTCAAGCACAAGTATATTTACGTTTTCGCCGCTCGCCAAAATATGATCAAGTCCACCAAAACCAATATCATAAGCCCAGCCATCGCCACCAATAATCCAAGTGCTTTTGTCGCTGTTTGCCGTAAAGTCAGCCCCAAGCTTAAGCCCCAGCCCAAACTCAGCATTGTCTTCAAACAAACTGTTTGCCCACTTGATGCCATTGCCGTTTTCATCTTTTACAAATGGACAAGCTCCATATGTGCCAGAATAAATACTTGAGCAGCCCGTTGCATTCGCCACAATCATCTTGTCTTTAAAGAGGGTGGAAGCAAGCTTGATATAAGGTGTCTCGCCGCAGCCAGCACACGCACCAGGAAATTCAAAATATGGCCTTTCAAACTGCAATCCTTTAGGAAAGTCAGTTGAGAAAATATTTTGTTTGGCCACTTTCACTTCAAGCGATTTTTTGTAATTTGCTTTTTCTTCTTCCAAAATCTCTCCTGCGTCAACCATGGCAAGTGCTTTGTTGAGTGCAGGGCAAGTCTTGGCACAAACACCACAGCCAGTGCAGTCTTCAGGCGACAGCTGAATTTTGTACATCATCTCTCTTAGCCCAATCGCATTGGCAAATCCTTCCACTTGCTCTTGAGTAAGAACCGCACGCAAAGCTGAATGAGGGCAGGCAAGCACGCATTGTCCGCACTGAACACAATTATCTTTTATCCACTTTGGCAACATTGAGGCAATTCCACGCTTTTCAAACTTGCTTGTGCCAATAGGCGCATTTGCACCAATATTCTCAAGCGGAATATCATTGCCTTTAAGCTCAGCAATTGGCTTCATAACCTTTTCATAAAACTCATCGTCTTTCTCGCGTTCTGGCTTATACAACTTTCCTTCAAGGCCATTCACATCAACTTCAACAGCTTCTTTTAGCGAAAGCTCCAAAGCTTTTAAGTTTTTGTTTACAACAACATCACCTTTTCTTGCAAAAATTTTCTTGATAGAAGTTGTCATCTCACTGACAAATTCTTCCTCAGTCAATAAGCCACTGACTTTAAATAGGGCAGTTTGCATAACAATATTGATCTTTTCGCCAAGCCCACATTCTTTGGCAATCTTGTGCCCATTTATCACAAAAAGTCTAGCCTTCTTTTCTTTCAATTTCTCAACAAAAGCTTTTGGCAAAACTTTTCCAATTTCCTCTTTGTTAAAAATGGAATTTATCAAAACAATGCCAAACTCTTTAAGCCCACAAAGGCAATCATAACGATGAACAAATGAAAAGTTGTTGATTGAAATAATATCAGCGCTCTGCAAAAGATAGCTGCTCTTAATTGGCCTGTCAGACAAACGCAGGTGAGATATGGTCAAACTGCCAGACTTTTTCGAGTCGTATTCAAAATACCCTTGAACAAACTTGTCGCTCTTCTCGCCCAAAATTTGAATGGTTGACTTTGAGGCTGAAACTGAGCCGTCAGAGCCAAGCCCAAAAATCTTGATCTCCTTGCTAAGACTTGGACAAGAAAAATCTTCAACAGGCAAAATGGTTACGCGGTCGCTTTCTGATTTTATGCCAACCGCAAAATTGTCAAGACTTCTTCCAGCCATATTTTCAAAAACGGCATTGACGCAGGCAGGGGTAAAATCTTTGCCACCAAGGCCATATCTTCCACTCAAAACTTGCACGTCGTCACGCTTGCCTTTAAGCGAAGCGAGAACGTCAAGCGTAAGCGGATTTAAGCTGCCCACTTCCTTCACTCGCTCAAGCACACAAATTTTTTTGCTTGAAGAAGGCAATGTTTTCAAAAATTCTTCGCAGTAAAAAGGCCTAAAAACTCTGACCTTTATAAGCCCAATCTTTTTGTTAGGATTTGCATCAATATATTCTTCTATCGTGTCGCAACTTGACCCCATCGCAACAACAATGTTCTCAGCATCATTTCTGCCATAAAATTCAAAAAAATCATATTTTCTGCCTGTTTTTGAAGCAAAATAATCAAAATTTTCACAAATTATCTCTTTTAAACCCTCCAAATGCTTTGAAGTCGTGTTCTCTCTTCCTTGAAAAAATACGTCAGGATTTTGTGCTGTTCCATATTGATTTTTGTCATTTTCAAACCTTT
>CARTDZ010000031.1:2615-11758 GCA_949067325.1 uncultured Eubacteriales bacterium
TCTATTCTCTTTCATCTTGCCAACAAAAGGCTCAAAAATTTCTTTTTCAAGCGGACAAATTTTTTGAATTTCATGTGATGTCCTAAATCCGTCAAAAAAGTGCAAAGTCGCTCCGCCGCCAGAAAGAGCAACGGCGTGCGAAATAAAAGCCATGTCTTGGGCTTCTTGAACTGAGTTTGACGCAAATATGTTAAAGCCCGTCATTCTCACAGCCATAACATCAGAATGGTCACAAAATATGTTCAAAGCGTGCGTCGCAATGCTTCTTGCTGAAACATGAATGACTGCAGGCAAATTTTCTCCAGCCATCTTAAACATATTTGGTATCATCAAAAGCAGACCTTGGCTAGAAGTAAAGGTTGTGCTTGACGCACCAGAAAGCAAAGCGCCATGCATAACACCACTCACGCCAGCTTCAGACTGCATCTCAACAACTTTGACCTCTTCGCCCAAAATATTCTTCTTGCCCTTTGCTGCCAAAGCTGACGACATTTCAGCCATAGGCGTAGAAGGGGTGATAGGAAAGATTGGCACAACCTGACTAAAAGAATAGGCAATCTCACCAACAATTTTAGCTCCGTCACAAATAATATTCTTCATAAAAAACCTCATAAAAATTTTATTACTTTTCTAGTATATATTTTTTTGATTTTTTAGTCAAATCAAAGTGCGTTTTGCTTGAAAATTTTTGTTGTTTTTAATATAATAAAAGTATGAAAAGAATACTTCTAACAATTTCCTATGATGGAGCAAACTTTTATGGTTGGCAAAAACAGAATGAAGAAACAAGGACGGTGCAAGGTGAACTTGAAAAGGCTATAGAAATTATTTCAGGCGAGCATTGTGAAGTGTACGGAAGTGGAAGAACAGACGCAGGCGTTCACGCTCTTGCTCAAACAGCGCACTTTGATCTTCCTGTAAATATTCCCATAAGTCGCCTTGCAGATGTTCTCAACAATCTTCTTCCAGGTGATATTGCAATAACTAATGTTGAAGAAGTTGCACCAAGTTTTCACGCTAGGTTTTCAATCAAAAAAAAGTGTTATCGTTATGTAATAAATACTTCCAAAATCAAAGACCCATTTCTTGCGAGCAGAATGGCTTTTGTAAAATATCCTCTTGACGAAGAAAAAATGCTTAAGGCGGCTTCGCTCATTGAAGGAGAACACGACTTTCAAGGTTTTTGTTCGGCAGCTACTTGCACTGACGACTTTGTACGCAAAGTTTATTCAATAAAAATCACAAAAGAAGACGAACTTTATTATTTTGACGTCGAAGGCAATGGCTTCTTGTATAATATGGTCAGAATTATTGTTGGCACACTCGTTGATGTGGGTAGAGGAAAACTTTCACTTGAAAGTGTAAAAGAAGCGCTTGAATTTGGTGACCGATCAAAAGCGGGTGTAACAATGCCAGCTGGCGGACTGTATTTGAAATATACAAAATATTGATGATAACTTATGTTTAAATAAGGTTTTAAGATAAATTTACTTTTCTTTCTTCTAGCGGAAAGAAAAGTCATCAAAAGAAAGAAGCGAAGCTTCGCAACCTCAAACCTTACCAAAAACAAAAATTGCTTTCAACTTGCTTGCAAAAAGCAGTGCAATATGATAAAATCAAAACTATTGGAGAACAATATGACAACAGATAGACAACTTAAAAATCTTTGGTTTAAATTTTTTGAAGCACATGGCTTTAAAAGGGTGGCAGGTTATTCAATCATTCCTGAAAACGACCCAACTGTGCTTTTCACAACTGCAGGTATGCACCCACTTGTGCCATATCTTTTAGGCGAAGCTCACCCAGCGGGAAACAAAATATTTGACGTGCAACGCTGCATCAGAACAGGCGACATAGACGAAGTTGGCGACAACAGCCACCTTACCTTTTTTGAAATGCTTGGAAATTGGTTTTTAGGCTCATGTCCAAAAGAGGAAATGATAAAGCTTTCATATGAATTTTTGACAAGCAAAGAATACCTCGGCCTGCCAAAAGAACGCCTTTCAGTTTCAGTCTTTGCAGGCAACGAAACAGCTCCTCGTGACGATGTTGCAGCAAAAGCTTGGCATGATTGCGGCATAGACAAAGTTTACTTCCTTCCTGCCAAAAACAATTGGTGGGCTTTGGGCGGCGGCGTTGGTCCATGCGGCCCAGATACTGAAATGTTTTATGACACTGGCAAACCAGCCTGCAGCGAAACTTGCTCACCAGCTTGCGACTGCGGCAAGTATCTTGAAATTTGGAACGATGTGTTTATGCAATACTTCGTTGCTGCAGCTGGGCAGAAGGCAGAAAAACTTGCCAGACCAAACATAGATACTGGCATGGGACTGGAACGCACAGTCGCTGTCCTCAACGGCCAAAAAAGTGTATATGATTCAGGCTGCCTAAAAAGGGTGATTGATTTCATTTCTTCAAAAGCAACCACAAGTTATGAAGCTTCAGCCTCATCAATTCGCTCATATCGAATTATAACCGACCATCTTCGCTCAGCAACTTTTGTGCTTGGCGATGAAAGAGGAGTTGTGCCTTCAAACGTTGGCCAAGGCTACGTTCTTCGCAGATTTATTCGTCGTTCTGTCAACTGCGCGAGAAATATCGGCCTTGACTGCAAATATTTTGCAGATATCGCAAATATATATATTGAAGAGTACGGCCAAGATTATGAAGATATCAAAGCAAATGCTCAAAAGATAAAAGACGAACTCCAAAAGGAAGTTGAAAAATTTTCAAAGGCCATTGAAGAAGGTCATCGCGAGTTCCAAAAGGTGATAAAAGGCATAGAAAAACACAAAGAGTTTGCAGCAGCAAAAGGCGAAATGGTTGAAAATATAATAAGCGGCAAAGCAGCTTTCAGACTATATGACACCTTCGGCTTTCCAGTTGAACTAACTGAAGAACTCGCCAAAGAAGCAGGCTACAGCGTCGACAAACAAGGCTTTGATGAAATGTTCAAGCTCCACCAAGAAAAATCTCGTCAAGCCTCAGCAGGAATGTTTAAAGGCGGACTTGCAGACACTTCAAAACAGTCAGCTCGCCTTCATACAGCCACTCATATCATGCTTGCTGGCCTTCAAAAAATGTTTGGCAAAGATGTGGTGCAGAAAGGCTCAAACATAACTCCAGAACGTCTTCGCTTCGACTTCAACCTTGACCACAAAATGACTGCTGAAGAAATAAAGACGCTCGAAGAGTTTGTAAATGACGCAATAAAACAAGCAATCGACGTCAAGTGTGAAGTTATGACACTTGACGACGCTCGCAACAGTGGCGCTCATGGCACGTTTTCAAACAAATATGGCGATGAAGTCAAAGTTTATACAATCGGCAATGTCAGCAAAGAAATTTGCGGCGGACCTCACGCAGAAAACACAAGCGAGCTTCATCATTTCAAAATTGTCAAAGAAGAAGCCTCTTCAAGCGGAATAAGAAGAATAAAAGCAATTATCGACTAAAAAAAAGAAAATATTGCCCTTGCAAAATCATTTAAAATATGATAAAATAAAATCACAAAACAAAACTAAAAGGAGGAACTTATGGCTAAAGATAAAGTCAAAAAAGGCTTTGCTTTCTATCTAATGATGTTTATTCTCATCTTGGTTGCAGCATTTATGATAATAGTGACCATTATGCTTTTCTCGCCACAAAAATCAATCCTTGGTTTTAAATATTTCTCTTTTAGCGATAGCGAACAAATTGTCAAAACTGCAGATGAAAAAGACATCAATTTTTCAACACTGTCAACAATTCAAATAAATTCAAATAGCGCCACAGTAAATATCCTAAAAAGCAATGTTGAAAAAGATACCATCGAAATCGTAAACAAGTGCATTGGCTTTGCAAAAGCTGACCAAAACACTCAATTTTCTCGCGAAATCGAACTTAAAGACGGCGTTTTAAAAATCAATGTTGTCGAGCCAGAAGGCTTTCTCTTCTTTTCACAAGATTTTCAAATAAACATTCTCGTTCCTGCAGAAACAGGTGTGGGAAGCAATAAAACCACAAATCCATATCAACTTTCAAATGTGAAATTTGTTGTAACAACACAAAGCGGAGATGTCAATATTGGCAGCTCGACAAGTGACAAACAAGAAAGCTCGGCTTACAATACTATCACGCCAAAAAATATTGCAATCAAAACTGAGGCAGGAAATATCAAATTGAACAAATATTGCGAAGGCAAATTTAATACCCTAAGCCTTGTCACTGAGGCAGGGGCAATCTCAAGCGATGTAGAAATCAATATTTCATCACCATCTCAAAGCAAGATTGCAACTTCAAATGGCAGAATTGCACTCAGTGCTATAAATACCACAAACTCAAATTGGACACCAGTGAAAAATCTTGACTTAAACTTAAACCTAGGCAACGGAAGCTTCATTGCAGACAAAATTGATGGCTCACTTTCTCTTGTTGTTGCAAATGGAAGCCTGTCTGTAAAAGAAATCACTGGCGACTTTTCAGCAAACAACACAAAAGATAGCATAGGCAGCCCAAAAATTAACTTGAATACAGTTGGCGGTGATGTCAGTGTGCCTTTTGGCAACAACGCAGAAATAACGATCGGTGAAGTAAAAGGTTATACCAATATCGATCTCAATGGCGGAAAAGTAGATATTGGAGGAACAAAAGGCTTGAGCCAAAAATCTTGGATTTCTTCAAAATCAGGCAATATAAATGCCGTTGTTGCAGACACTATAGCAGGAGTTAGCCATACCTTTGAAAGCGTTAGCGGCAGTATCAATGTAAATTATCTTGCTCCAATTATTTCAACAAATACCATAAAATCACAAACAGGAAATATCAATTTCAATATCAAAAGCGGATATAAATTTATGCTTGAGGTAAGATCAAACAACGGCGAATATATTCAAACACTTAGCGATAAGGTTTCTTTTGAATTTATTGATGCAAAAGAATATAAAATGCCATTCGGCGTGCATGATTATCAAGGCAGAACCAATTACGTGCTTCTCCAAACAGATGGCCAAATCAGAGGTAAGCTGATGAGCATTGCCTAACCGGCAAAACTCGGAGTCTCTCCAAAATCAGGGGAGACTTTTGTTTTGCCGGAACAACTTTTTGTGATATAATAGTCTTGTAATAGGAAGGATTTAAAAATGAAATTTATTCATATAAGCGACCTGCACCTCGGTGCAAAAATAAAAAAGCTCACACAAGACAAATCAAAAATTGTTCGTGAAGAAGAGCTGGTTCTTACAAACAAACTATTTGAATACGCAAAAAATATAGACTGTCAAGGCATTTTTATTGCTGGCGATCTTTTTGACGGCAAAACAATCTCGCCAAAACTTAAAAAATCTTTTTTTGATGCAGTCAAAACCTCTCAGATAAAAACATTCTATCTTCGAGGCAATCATGATGAGGATTTTTTTCTGTCCTGCCTGCCTGAAAACTTTTTTGTTCTTGATGAGCAAAACAATTTCTACAATTTCAATACTTTCACAGTATCTACTGGCAAAACAGCTCAAAATTTCCAAGACAATCTTTTTCATTTTCACCTTCTTCATGGCGACATTGCAAACCCTTCATCAAATGACGGCATAGATCTTGCAAACTACAAAAATCTCGGCATAAATTATCTTGCGCTAGGCCATATTCACTCTTATTCAGCAGCAAAACTAGACGAAAAAACCAACTATGTCTATAGCGGCTGTCTCTTTCCACATGGTTTTGACGATCTTGGTGAGAAAGGCTTTGTTGAAATAGAAGTTGACGAGGCAAACAACTGTTCCAATCGTTTTGTGCCTTTTTCGAGACGAAATTTTGTCATTTCAAACATAGACATTTCGGGTCTAGAAAAATATGACCAAATCAAAACAAAAATCAGCCAAACCCTTGCAAATATTCCGTCTCAAAACTTTGTTCGAGCTTGTCTGGTTGGCACTTTCACAGACGAAACTGAAAAGTTTTTGTCACAACTTGAAGAGGATTTCAAATCAAAATTTTTCTATTTTGAACTTGTCGACAATACCAAACTCAAGCTAAACATAAAAAAACTTAAGGAAGAAAAGCTGTCCTTTAAATCAGAATTTTTATCTTTAGTCGAAGATGACGCCTTTCTCTCACCAGAAGAGAAAAATCAAATTTGCCAAATAGGCATAGAGGCATTAAGAGGAGATGACTTTTCAATATGAAAATAAAATCTATACATATCGAAAATTTTGGAACGCTTCACAACTTGGATCTTGACTTTGAAGACGACATAACTCAAATAGAACGCCAAAATGGTTGGGGCAAAACTACGCTTTCTGTATTTTTAAAAGCCATGTTTTATTCAATGCCAAAAAAGGGTAACAACAAACCATACGCAGCAGAAAGAAGCAAATATAAGCCTTGGCAGGGTGGCATCTACGGCGGCAATATGATCATAGAAGTCGCAAACAAAACCTATCGCGTTACTCGCACTTTCGCTGACACGCCAGAGGGTGACACTTTCGAGCTTATCGACCTTTCAACAGGCCTTCAAAGCCGCACTTATACCAAAGATTTGGGGCAAGAACTTTTTGGTGTGGGCGTTGAAACTTTTGAAATAACTGCCTTCTTTCCACAAATGGCCTTTGCAAGCGGAATGACTGACGAAATGAGAGCAAACATGACAGGGCTTAGTAAGTTTGAAAATGACCTAAATAGCGTCAGTCTAGCTCAAAAAAAGATTAAAACTAGGATAAGCGAGCTTGCCAAATACAAGCCAAAACAACAAGAAATAGACGACGTCAAAAAATCTCTTCAAGACGGGGAACGCCTTATCCAAAATCAAATACAAGAAAAAAGCAAACTTGAAAAAGACTTGACAGAAATAATTTCTTCTATCGACACAAAAAAAGAACAACTTATAAAAGAAAAACGTCAAAAAGACATTGCTTCAAAACAAAACCAAGAAAGACAAGCTCGACAAGAAAAAATACTTGCTCTTCAAGAACAACTTTCTCAAATCTTGATAGAAAAAAATCTTGCTTATAAAACGCAAGAGACAGAACAAACAGAAGAAAAAACGTTTCAAACTCAAACTTCACCACAATCACCAAACACAAAAAAATCAAAGCTTTTTGCAATATTTCTTCCAATACTTGCCATCGCAATACTCGCTGCTTCTATATCCTTAGGGCTTGCAAATATTCTTCCATTGACAACAGCTCTTATTATATCTGCAATAGTCGCTATTATCACAACAACTGCTGAAATATTTGCAATAAAATCTCTAAAAAATAATATTCACGATCAAAATTTACAACAAACCCAAATTCAATCACAAATTCAGTCACAACTTCCATCACAAACTTTTTTGCAATCACAGCACCAAATTCAACCTAGGCAGAACGATCAAAACCAAGTGCAAATTCAGCCTCCTTCACAAACTTCAATCACAGAAAATGATGCTTTCACAACGCAAATAACTGCACTTTCAGAAAGCCTAAAACTTCTTCGTCAAGAAGTGGCTTCTTCTCCTCAAACACCATTTGATGAAGAAAATTTTGAAAATCTTCGCGAAGAATACAACTCGCTTGAAAAACAACGTTCTCTTATTTCTCAACAAATCAATTCGCTTTCTTGGCAAATCGAAGAGGGCTTGTCACGCAAAGAAAAACTTGAAGAAACTCTCGATGATCTCCTTCAAAGAAAACAATCAACAATGTCAAAAATAGCTCTTTTAGAAAAAACGCAAGATTTTTTAAAACAAGCTCAAAACAATGTCTCAGCACGATTTTCACAGCCTTTTAACGCGGCTTTTAACAAAATTTTTGATAAACTTGCTGGCAACAAACAAGGCAAAATTTCAGTTGATATAAATATGAATGTGACTGAAAACACCCAAAGCGGACAAAAGGAATTTGAATACCTAAGCCAAGGCTATCGCGACGCAATTTCCGTCTGCCAACGATTTGCACTTCTTGATACTATATATAAAAAAGAAAAACCTTTTATCCTTCTCGATGACCCATTTGTCAATCTCGACGAGAACAAAAAAGTTCTTCTCTCACAAGAGGTAAAATCACTTTCCAAAGCCTATCAAACAATCTATCTTCACTGCCACAGCTCAAACAAAATTTAATAAAGAGCTTCGACAAAAATATCAGCCCCGCCAGCCAATTCTCAAACGCATGAAATTTATTGTTGCTCTAAATCAAGAACTTCTTCATCTATGTGCGGGCTTAAATCTTTCTCATCAATTATAATTTTTTCAAAAACAGGTGGTGCATCTTTTGTCACAAAATGATCATAACAATCATAAAGACTATCTTTAACAGGGGAGAATGCGTTCAGCAAAAGCCAAAATTGATATTCAGTATAACCATTTTCATCTTTTTTTGGCATAACAAAATCTTGCTTCATCAAATTGCTTATGAGGCAAAGTTTTTTTTGATGTATTTTATGCCTTTCTTCAAGCATCTTTATGCCATGTTCAGTCAATTTGACTTTCACAAAGTTATTTGTATTAAATTCTTGGTTGTCAATAATCACAGTTGGCTTACAGTTAAATTCAACTTGATGGTACTATTTAAGTTTAATTTCATAAAGCACCTCATTATTAATGTTACGAAACTCATTTATTTTATGCAAGAAAAGTATTCTTCTGTATCCGTCAAACGTAAGGTATTTGGTGCTGGTGGTGGGAGTCGTTCGGACAACAAGGTGTTGTCCAGTGGCCGAAGCACGCACACTTCTTCGATCAGCTTCCGACCACACGCGTGTGGGTTTAATGGCGAGAAGCCATAATCAAAACTTTCAAGTTTTGATTGACTTCCACATAGATGTTTTCATTGTTTATTTGTATGGCAATTGACAATATCCGTCAAACGTAAGGTATTTGGTGCTGGTGGTGGGAGTCGAACCCACACGGTGTTGCCACCTCGGGATTTTAAGTCCCGTGCGTCTGCCATTCCGCCACACCAGCATATGTAATTTGTTGATAATAATGTTTTTGCAAGGAGTAAACTTGCAATGGCAGACGTACGTCTGCACTAGGAAGCAGTCAAGGACTGCGTATGCATCGAAGCGAAAGCGAAGATATTACTCCACACCAGCATAATTAAAAAAATTCTAAATTGTTTTAGAATTTTTTCGATTGGAGGTACCACCCGGATTTGAACCGGGGAATGAAGGTTTTGCAGACCTTTGCC
>CARTDZ010000032.1 GCA_949067325.1 uncultured Eubacteriales bacterium
AACAAAAAGGAGGATTAAAAATTATGGCAAAGATTATTGGAATTGACTTAGGAACTACAAACTCATGCGTGGCAGTTATGGAAGGCGGCAAGCCAACTGTTATCGCAAACGCTGAAGGGGACAGAACTACACCTTCAGTAGTCGCTTACACCAAAGAGGGAGAGCGACTTGTCGGCAAAGTGGCAAAGCGTCAAGCTGTTGTCAATGCTGAAAACACCATTCAATCAATTAAGAGAGAAATGGGTACAAACTACAAAGCAAAACTTAACGGAAAAGAATATACACCACAAGAAATTTCTGCAATGGTGCTTTCAAAACTCAAGGCTGATGCTGAAAGCTATCTTGGCGGATCAGTAACTCAAGCTGTTATCACAGTGCCAGCTTACTTTAACGACAGCCAACGTCAAGCAACCAAAGACGCAGGCAAGATTGCAGGACTTGAAGTTTTAAGAATTATCAACGAGCCAACAGCTGCAGCTCTTGCTTACGGCCTTGACAAAGGCGAAAGCGCAAACCAAAAGATCTTGGTTTATGACCTTGGTGGCGGAACTTTCGACGTTTCTATTCTTGAAATAGGTGACGGCGTGTTTGAAGTGCTTTCAACAAACGGAAACACTCGTCTTGGCGGCGATGACTTTGACAACAGAATTATCGACCTTCTTGTTGAAGAATTTAAGAAAACAAACTCAATCGACCTTTCAAGCGACAAGCTCGCAATGCAAAGACTTAAAGAAGCTGCTGAAAAAGCCAAAATTGACCTTTCAGCAACTCCAAAAATAACAATTTCACTTCCATTCATCTCAGCTGACGCAACAGGCCCTAAACATATGGAATACGAACTTACTCGCGCAAAATTTGACGCAATCACTGAGGATCTTGTAAAAGAGACTATCGATTGCACAGTTCGCGCTTTAGCAGACGCTAAACTTTCAAAAGGCGACGTTGACAAAGTTGTGCTTGTGGGCGGCTCAACTCGTATTCCTGCCGTTCAAGAAGCTGTCAAAGCTTTCACTGGCAAAGAGCCTTACAAAGGCGTTAACCCAGACGAATGCGTTGCCGTTGGTGCGGCTATTCAAGCAGGCGTGCTTGGCGGAGAAGTTAAAGACGTTTTACTTCTTGACGTAACTCCTCTGTCACTTGGTATTGAAACTTTGGGCGGAGTATTTACAAAGCTTATTGAGAGAAATACAACAATTCCTACAAAGAAGTCTCAAGTGTTCTCAACTGCAGTTGACAACCAACCAGGCGTAGATATTCATGTTCTTCAAGGTGAACGTGAATTTGCTGCTCAAAACAAAACTCTTGGCAGATTCCAACTTTCTGACATTCCACCAGCACCAAGAGGAGTGCCACAAATTGAAGTTACTTTCGATATCGACGCAAACGGCATTGTAAAAGTTTCTGCAAAAGACCTTGGCACAAACAAGGAACAAAACATCACAATCACAGCTTCTTCAAACCTTAAAGAAGAAGATATCGAAAAGGCAATCAAGGAAGCTGAAGCTCACGCTGAAGAAGACAAGAAGAGAAAAGAGCTTGTTGAAACAAAAAACCAAGCTGACAACATGGTTTATGGCCTTGAAAAAATGATCAAAGAAAACGGCGACAAACTTGCTGAAGAAGACAAGAAAAAGCTTGAAGAAGCAATTGAGAAAGCTAAGAAAGATTTTGAAAGCGAAGACGTTGAAGTCTTGAAGAAAGCGATTGACGATCTTACACAGGTTTCAAACGGCATTGTTTCAAAGATGTATCAGTCAGCAAATCCAAACGGCACTGATCCAAACGGAACAAATCCAAATGGCAACAATGACGACACAGTTGTCGATGTTGAATAGGTGAAAAACTGCGCTATCAGCTTGTTTTCATGCAAGCATGAAAAGCATCGCCCTGACGCTTGTTTTTCACCTTTGCGACCAAACGAAAACGCACTATGTTGGCGTTTTGTCGCAACTCTCGTGCGAAGATGTTATTCTAAGTGTTAAGATGATGGAATTTAAAGTTGCAATGATATTTTTAGTGTTGGTCACTTCTTTATATAAAAATTTCATTGTGATTTTAATGGGAGTAAATTTAATTAGGAGTACTTATGAAAACATTGATAATTGTCGATATGCAAAAGGGCTTTATTAAAGAAAGCAACTTTTATTTGGTGGACAACATCAACAAGCTAATCTCTGAAAATAGATTTGACAAGGTTATCGCGACCAAGTTTGTAAACAACGCTGATAGTCAATATGTAAAGTTTCTGAATTGGTCAAAAATGATAGGAGAAGAAGAACAAGAATTTGCAATTTCTCTTCCTGCAAACGCAATTATTGCAGAAAAAACTTCTTATGGCTTAGATGAAAACGCCCTTGCAAAAGCGGGGGGGGTGAAGTTTTCGTGTGTGGAACAGATTATGACGCTTGCGTGTTAGCGTTAGGTTATCAACTTTTTGATCGTGGCATTCAACCAAAATTTATTTGGGACTGCATCGGCTCTGCGGCATCAGTTCAACTTGAAAAAGACTTGTTTGAAAAAATGTATAAACGCAATTTTGGCAAAGATTGCATTGTAAAAGGAAATAAAAATGGCTAAAGATTATTATCAAATTTTGGGTGTTGAGAAAGGGGCGAGTGAGGACGAGATCAAATCGGCCTATCGTCGTCTTGCAAAAAAATATCACCCAGACTTAAACAAAACTGAAGAGGCGGCGGCCAAATTTAAAGAAATAAACGAAGCCTATGAAGTGCTTGGCGATGCAAAAAAACGTGCCAACTATGACCAGTTTGGCTCAGCAGAAGGCAATCCTTTTGGGCAAGGCGGAGCTGGCGGTTTTGGCGACTTCTTTGGCGGCGGTGGCGGAGGATTTTCTGATATATTCTCTGACATCTTTTCTGCTTTTGGTGGCGGTGGCGGCGCTGGCAGTCGCGTTCAAGAGAGAGGCTCTGACATCAATCTTGAGATGAACATCACATTCGAAGAGGCCGCTTTTGGCTGTGAGAAAAATATAACTATTGGCAAAATTGAAAAATGCTCTTCTTGCAAAGGCACTGGTGCAAAGAATGGCAAGGAGTTTTCAACCTGTCCTGAATGTCGTGGCACTGGCAGGGTGCGTTTTACACAAAACACCATGTTTGGCACAACAATTCGCGAAGCAGGCTGCCCAAAATGTAACGCCACTGGCAAGATCATCAAAGAAAAATGTTCAGACTGCAATGGCAAAGGCAACAAACGTGTGAATAAGACGATAACTATAAAAATTCCAGCGGGCATTGATGACGGCCAAACGCTGCGTATGCGAGGCGAGGGTAACGCTCCAACGCGAGAAGGTATCAGCGGTGATCTCAATATCAAGATGAGCGTTCTGCCTCACAAAGTGCTTGTACGCAAAGGTAATGACATCTATCTTGACCTCTATCTGCCTTTTACAACAACGCTTCTTGGAGGCAAAATTGATATTCCAACACTCAAGGGCAGCTACAATTTGACTATTCCAGAGCTTACTGCCAGCGGAACAGTTATGCGACTTAAAAATAAAGGCGTGAAGGCGTTAAACCGTGACTATTATGGTGATATGCTTGTCACAATCAAAGCGGAAGTTCCAAAGAATCTTGATAAAGCCACAAAAGCCAAACTTGAAGAGCTTGCCTCTTCTCTAGGCGAAAACCAATATCCAAAATACACAAATTTCAAGAAGAATATAAAATAACACCCAGCTGGGTGTTTTTTAAAGGTTGAGTTTTTCGATTTTTTCTTTGATGAACTCAAGATTTCTTTGTGACGTGAGTATAGAAGCGAAAATGTCCATTATCAAATCGCTTGCTTCATCTTTTCTTGGCTCAAAAGCAGTGCAGCCTTTGCAGTTCTTCTTTTTGTTCAAACAGTGTCCGCAAGCTACTCGATGCAATCTTTTCTTCTTTTTGTTATAGCCATAGTGTTGATAGAAATACTTGCATTCTTCGTTATCATACATTTTTTACCTCCTTTTAATTATAAGGAGTGTAGCATTTGATAATTTAAAAACATTTCCGTAATTACAGAAATTATTAAAAGATATTAAAATTTTCAAGATTGAATAGTGGAGAGTTGAAAAACTGTGGCAAAGTCATACCAAAACCATAAGCTATTCGTATAATTGTGTCTAGCTTAACTGATTTATGTGTTTCCAGCATAATATTTGTAAGTGTGCTGTCTGCAAGAAAAGCTCGTTTACACAGTTGGTAGCGAGAAATATTTTGTTCGTTTAATAACTCCGCTATTCTAAGCGCCAGTGCTTTTGATGGAAGTATTTGTTTCATACTTTTATATTAGCACTTTTATTAGATTTTATTATACCCCTAGCAGGGTATAGTGTGAGGTTAGGTTATATGAAAAAAGTATATTTTGATTATTTTAAAGATGAAGACAATGGCTTCAGAAAAAGTTGTATGTTTTATAGACAACACTTTATTATCAAAAATGGCACAGGTGAGCTTGAGCCTGTACATAGCGGGCAATGTATGCTGTCAAATGATTTTGACTGCAGTTGTTGCAAGTTTTATAAAAAGTGCGAACTCAACTATGACAATTTGCTGTCGTTGTATGAAAGAATAACCATGCTTTTTGATGAAGTAAAATGGTTGCAAGATGTTGTAAAAGAATTGCTTGAAATCAACAAGTAAGTTGTGCTTTTAAGTTCTTGTTTGCTTATATAAAAAAGACATACCAAAAGTATGTCAGTTTTTGGATTGTCTTTTCATGTCGAAATTTGTTAAAATCAATTATCTGAAAATATAGAGGCAAGGGTGAGCATGGCGATCGCGGCGGTATCGTTGCGAAGAATTCGCGAGCCGAGAGTGATTGAGGTTGCGCCGGCGGCGATTATTTGGTCTCTCTCTGCCAAGCTGAAGCCTGCTTCTGCGCCAACGATGATTGCTATGTTTTGTTTATTTTTAACCATTGCTTCTGCGAATTTTGTCGTTTCGTTGTCGTCTTCATTTGCAAAGATTATGGCATCAAATTTTTGGATTTTTTTCAGCATTTCAGAAAAAGTGACAACGTCACTTACTTCGACGGTTTTGGAGCGTTCGCATTGTTTGCAAGCTGTGATGACTTGCGTTTGGACGCGTTCTTTTTTAAGCTCACGTGCAACTGTAAACTGGCTTGTGAAAGGAATTATTTTGCTTACGCCAAGCTCGATTGACTTTGAAAGAATATTGTCGAAATATTCCTTTTTTGGCAGAGCTTGAAAAAGGACGATGTTGCGTTTTGGCAAAGCTTTGCAAGGCAGTTTTTCTTCGATTTTAGCCTCAGCGTAATTTTTGAACATTTGTTCAAGTGTGCAGATGTAATCATATTCATCGTTGCAGCAGACGATAATTTTATCGCCTACTTTCATTCTTAAAACTTTATTCAAATGAAAAAACTCATCTTCTTCTATGAGCATATGTTCATTTTCAATCTTGCCAAAAAATCTTTTCATAATTTGATTATAGTTTTTTGCTTACAAAAAGTCAAACGATATGAAGGAGTTGAAAATTTGCGAAAAAGATTGAAAAAGCTCAAAAAAAGATGAAAATACTTGAAAAATGCAGCAAAAAGCTTAAAAAAAGTGAGAAAAACATAATTCTTTTATTTTTTCGCTTTTATCTTATTATTCCTCTTTTTTCTTTGGTGACAATTTTTGGCCTTTGTTTTATACTTTTTGCAAGAGGTGGACATGATTATTGAAATTGAGGTTTCGCTTTTCATCAATTTGGCAATCAACTTCTTCATTCTTTATTTGACGGCACTGTTTTTCAAAGAGAAGGCAAAGCTTATTTGGCTTTCTTCACTTTTAGGCAGTGTGATTGCAGTCATTTTGCCTCTCTTTGCATTGCCCTCCTATGCCCGATTATTGAGCCAAGTTTTTGTTTCTGTTCTCTTGGTTTCAATATCATTCTCCTTTTCTTCTTTTAAGCGATTTTTGCAAATTTATTGGGTGTTTTTGGGGCTATCCTTTTTGTTTGGAGGAGGGTGTTATGCAATATTTTCTACCTTTGGACAACTGCCTCTACTTGTCGTTTTGGTCGTTTGTGTTGTTATATTTTTCATCACAAAAAGTGTGCTTAAAATGCGACTTAGGCTCAAGCATATCGAAGATTTTTCATTCAATGTCAAAATCTATGACAAAGGCAAGGTAGTGGAAGAAGAGGGCTTTCTTGACAGCGGAAATCTTCTTTACGACCCAGTCTCCAAAAAGCCCGTTGTTTTGATAAATTTCGACTTATTTAAAAAGCTATACGAGAATACAAATTATTTATCTGCGTTTCTTAAAAAGACAGATTTGAAAGAGTTGCCAAATGCGCACTACATTAAGCTCAACACAATAGCAAGTGGGACACAAATTCTGGTATTTTCAGTTGGCAAGGTTGACATTTCTGGCAATGGCGTCACAAGAGAATACAAAAACATGATGCTTGGCCTTACCTTTTCAGGGTTTGAGAGAAGTTTTGGCAAAAACATTTTGCTGCATGGTGAAATGATTTGAGTTTGCTTGCTTGATTTTGGTTTTTAAGATAAATAAAAACAAATTAAGATAATTTGATTATTTTAAGGAGGAAGATATGAACAAACTATTATTTAAACTTAGGCTTTGGTTTTATAAAACTTTCAACAAATATGTCACGCTTGACGACCCTGAAAGCATTGTTTGTTATGTTTATGGTCATACTGATTTGCCAGCGCCGCTGTCTGCGGAAGAAGAAATCGCGCTTCTTAGTCTCAAAGCTGAAGGCAATCTTGTGGCAATGAACAGCCTTATCGAGCATAATTTAAGGCTTGTCGTTTATATCGCAAAGAAGTTTGAAAATTCTTCAATTGACTTTGAAGATTTGATTTCTATTGGCTCGGTTGGTCTTATAAAAGCTGTCAAAACTTTTGACGTAGACAAAAATATCAAACTTGCAACATATGCCTGTCGATGCATTGAAAATGAAATTTTGATGCAGCTAAGAAAGGTGTCAAAAACCACCAAAGACCTAAGTCTTGACAAGCCGCTCAGTGTTGACAAAGAGGGCAATCAACTGCTTCTGTCAGATGTTTTGCCAAGCGAAGAAGATTTGGCAGGAAAGGTTGTTGACGAAAATGGTGATCGTCAAATGATACATCTCTTGATTGAAGGGCTAAATCAAAGAGAGCGTGAAATCATGATTTTGCGTTATGGCCTTTCTGGTCAAGAAGAGTTGACGCAAAAAGAAGTGGCTGACAAGCTTGGCATAAGTCAAAGTTATATCAGCCGCCTTGAAAAACGTATTTTAGATGACATGAAAGTCAAGATCTTAAAAGAGCAGCGTGGATAGCGAGAAAATAGATAGACGCTAGGCTCTTAGGTGAAAATGTTAGGCTTTTAGCTAAAAATATTAGGCTTTTAGCTGAAAATATAGATAAAATATTAGGCTTTTAGCTGAAAATGTTGTATAATAAAAATATAGTGAGGTGATTTATGTCAACTTTTGAAATTGTTTTGACTTGTTTTCTAGGCTGGTTTGCACTTGTGCTTGCGGCTTTCTTTGCTTTTACCATAATAAAAACAAAAATCAAAAACAAATCATTTTTAGTCAAAAACCATCGTGAGATTTGGACTTATTATTCTGAACATGAAGACAAACTTAAAGATCTTTTTGATCCTAAAGCCAAAGTGCGTGAACTTACAGGCATTGAGAGGCGTTTTGCAATAATGCTTACAACTCATGCTGAGCTTGCTTATAGCATGGTGAAGACAGATATGCTTTATATTGAAAGCAAAAAGCCATTTATGACAGACATAGCAAAAGTTTATAGCAAACCGCTCATGAAGAAGTATTGGGAAGAGACAAAACAGTTTCGCTCGCCATCTTTTGCTAAAAAGGTTGATAACTGTTTAAAATAAGAGCTTGAAAGCTCTTTTTTTATGCAGGCAAGAAGAAACATCAAAAACACAAATCTTTTCTTCTATTTATCTAAGTACTTTCAGCTCGGCTTTTTGATTTAGTCGGGTGTTTTTTGATGAAACAGCACTTGTTTTGGCGTAATTTGTCGGGCGAGAATATAAACAATCGCCTTTGAGAAAGATATCTCTTGAAACTGTATGGAGGTGTTTTATGGCTTCAAGGGTTGTTATTGCAGGGGTTGATACTTCAAAATTGCCAAAGTTAAGTGGTGCTGACATGGCAGAACTTATGAAAAAACTTAAACAAGGCGACGAGTATGCTCGTGAATGTTTTGTTGTTGCAAACCTTAGACTTGTTTTGTCGGTTGTTCATCGCTTTGGCGGGCGTGGTGACAGAGCTGATGATATGTTTCAGGTAGGCTGTGTTGGACTTATGAAAGCAATCGACAACTTTGATGAAAGCCACGAAGTCAAGTTTTCAACCTATGCTGTGCCTATGATAATTGGTGAAATAAAAAGATTTTTGCGTGACAACAATTCAGTTCGCGTTTCTCGCAGTCTTCGAGATATTGCGTACAAAGCTTTGCAGGCAAAGGACGAGCTTTCAAAAAAGAGCATTGAAGAGCCGACCATTGATGAAATTGCAAAGGCAATTGACGTGCCTGCCAAAATGGTAACCTTAGCACTCGATGCAATCAGCGAAACAGTGTCGCTAAGCGAACCAATTTACACAGACGGCAGCGATACAATTCATCTTCTTGACCAAATAGCCGACACAAAAAACACAGATGAAGCACTTTACGAAAATCTTTCAATAAAAGACGCAATCAAAATGCTATCAGAGCGAGAAAAAGAAATCCTTATGATGAGATATTATGTTGGCAAAACGCAGGTTGAGGTGAGCAACGAAATAGGCATAAGTCAAGCGCAAGTTTCTCGTCTTGAGAAAAATGCACTTAAGTCAATAAAAGAATTTTTGATGTAGACTACAAAAGTCTGCATTTTTTTTATGTTTAAAGCATAGATAAGTTTTATGGAAAGTTCATTTTTAGAATTAAGGTGCAAAGAAGTTGTTAATGTGCTTGACGGGCGTAAGCTTGGTCACATCGTGGATATAGTTTTTGACCTCGGTTGTGCGAGGGTGCTTGGCATTGTTGTGCCTGGCGAAAAGCAGGGTTGGAACATCTTCAAAGGATCAAATCAGCTTTTTATTCCTTTTGGCTGCATTGTCAAAATCGGTGAAGACACCATTTTGGTGGAGCTTCGCGGTCAAAACATACCAACAAACCCATATATCCTGTCAAACGATGACGATAAGAAAAAGTAACAACTATTTTAGCTGTTACTTTTTTTTAATCTTAAAGCCCTAAGAGATAGTCTGCAGAAGCGACGCCTGTTAAATTTCATCGAGAAGGCGTTTGAAAGAAGTCAGGTCAGTAAATTTGCGATAAACTGACGCAAAGCGAACGTAAGCCACGTCATCAACTTTTTTTAGTTGTTCCATGACCATTTCACCTATTTCAGAAGTTTTGACTTCTTGCAGCAGTCTATTTTGAATAATTTTTTCAACATTTGCTACGATTTCATCAATTTGGGTGGCACTTACTGGTCTTTTTTCGCAGGCTATGATTATACCTTTCTTTATCTTGTTTGCGTCAAAAGCTTGTCTTGAGCCATCGTTCTTCACAACGAGAATTGGCGTAGTTTCGATAGTTTCATATGTTGTAAAACGCTTGCCGCAATTTACACATTCGCGACGTCTTCTGATTGAATTGTTTTCATCAGAGTTTCTTGAATCAAGCACTTTATTTTCTTCACAGCCACAATAAACACATTTCATAAATATTTCTCCTTGTCCTTATTGTAGCATATAAAAAAAATAAAGGCAAACAGTTTTTTCAAATTTGTCATTTATAAAAAATTTTAAAAATACAATCTTAACATGAAAACGCTAAGACAAGCCGCTTTAGGCAAGGTTTATCAAATAGAGGATATCGACAAAAATGCTCCGCTAAAAATACGTCGCAGGCTTTTTGATTTGGGTTTTACATCTGGGCAACAAATCAAAGCGGTGCGAAAGTCGCTTCTTGGCAAGGCTTACTTAATTGAAATACGTTCCTATACCTTGTCGCTGCGTTCTACTGTGGCGGAAGCTATTATTTTGCGATAGGAAGGCGGAAATATGATAAATGTAAACCTTGTAGGAAATGCCAACACAGGCAAAACAACGCTGTTCAACTCGCTGACGGGCGCTAAAGAACACGTGGGCAACTGGCATGGTGTGACCGTTGAAGAAAAGGCAAGAAGGTATAGTTTTAAGGGGCAGGAAATCAACATTGTTGACCTTCCTGGCATTTATTCGCTTACAAGTTTAAGCTACGAAGAGAAGGTCGCTGTTGATTATATTTTGAAAGACCCCACGCGGCCTGTGGTCAACATTTGCGATGCAAGCAATTTGCAGCGAAATCTTTATCTTACACTGGGTCTTATGGAGCTTGGCGTGCCAATTGTCTTGGCAGTAAATCAAATTGACA
>CARTDZ010000033.1 GCA_949067325.1 uncultured Eubacteriales bacterium
TAAAACTCCAATTGCCAGCAGGTAAAGCCACACCAGGACCTCCAGTTGGTTCATCTCTTGGACCACATGGAATTAACATCGCTGGTTTTACCAAAGAATTCAACGAGAAGACAGCTTCTCAAGCAGGGCTAATTATACCTGTAGTGATCACTATCTATGCAGATAGAAGCTTCACATTTGTGCTTAAGACCCCACCAGCAGCCGTTCTTATCAAGAAGGCAATCGGTCTTGACAAGGGTTCAGCCGCACCAAACAAAACAAAAGTCGGAAAAATCACAAAAGCTCAAATCAAGCAAATCGCTGAGACAAAATTGCCAGACCTCAACTGCACAAGCGTTGAGAGTGCAATGAGCATGATCGAAGGCGCTGCAAGAAGCATGGGCGTAACTGTTGTGGACTAAGGAGGGCGAAATGAAACAAACTAAGAAACAAAAACAAGCTCTTTCAATGCTCACACCAGGCGCAAAAGACATCGCAAGCGGTGTAGAAACACTTCTTTCACTTCCAAAAGCAAAGTTTGACGAAACTGTAGAACTTCACGTTCGTCTTGGCGTTGATGGAAGAAACGCTGACCAACAAGTTCGTGGCGTTTGTATTTTGCCTCACGGAACTGGTAAAAGCCTCAAAGTTCTCGTTATCGCAAAAGGCGACAAGGCAGACGACGCTGTAAAAGCTGGAGCGGACTATGTTGGCGCTGAAGATATCGTAGCCAAAATTCAAGGTGGCTGGATTGACTTTGACGTATGTATCACAACTCCTGACATGATGGGCGTTGTAGGAAGAGTAGCAAGAGTTCTTGGACCAAAAGGCCTTATGCCAAACCCTAAGAGCGGAACAGTTACTATGGACGTAGCAAAGGCTATCAGCGACGCTAAAGCAGGTAAAGTTGAATACAGACTTGACAAGAACAACAATGTTCACGTTATCATCGGCAAAGTATCTTTTGGTAAAGAAAAACTTGTTGAAAACTTCAACACAGTTATCGAAGCTCTTATCAAAGCAAAACCAGCAGCTGCTAAAGGAACTTACCTTAAAAACGTGTCAATCGCATCTTCAATGGGCCCTGGCATCAAAATCGCAGTTACTTTATAATTGCTTTTTGAGCTTAAAACTTAAAATTATAATCAAAAATCGACCAATTTTAGGTCGATTTTTTTAGTGGTCTGGACATAAAAGCTCTAGCATAAATTTGATTGCATGTTTTTGACTTTCAATGTGATAATCCATGCAGCACAAATCAAAGTCAAAGTAAAGTTTGCGTTGCTTCTTGTTGAGCGTCTCTACAAACTTTAAATAACTTTCAGAATAACTCTCTGGCAATTCGCATCTTTTATACTTTCGCTCATAACAGTTAAAAAACAAGTCTGCCAGCTTATTCAAGTCTATCTCCTCCATATTCACCTCCTTTATCACTTATATGTTATATATTTTATCATAACTTATAAGTTATGTCAAGCAATTTATAACTAATTCGTGATATAATTTTAACAAATGGAAAGAATTTTTGCTAAAAGATTAAGAGAATTAAGAATAGAAAGAAAATTGTCATATGAAAGTTTGGGAAAACTACTAGGGATTTCTCATACTTCGTTGTTTCGTTGGGAGAATAATCAGGCTGATATAACAAGTGATAATTTAATTATACTGGCCAAGTTTTTTGGTGTAAGTGCTGACTATTTGTTGGGACTTGAAGATTAACAAAAAAGACTAGAAATTCTAGTCTTTTTTTATTTAACTTTAGGTTTCTTTCTAAGCTTGATAGTGATAACAGTTACAACAACTGCTGCAATCACGCCAATAACAATAGCTATAATTGCCCAAACGTTGAGAGGTGTTCCTTTGGTCACTTTGTAAGAATAGAGAAGTACGCCGCTTTGAGTAAACACTTGAATGTAATAAGTGCCAGCTTCTGAAATAGTAAGTCCGCCACCATAGTTTGCAAGTGTTTCTTCATTTATATCAAATCTACTGTTGCCTATCATAATATAGCATTCACCAACAGCGTTGTAAATATTTTCTGCACTGAAAACAATTCTGATTGAATCATTTGTGCTTCCACCATCTTCAATCGAAACTGAAATAGGAGGTATCGCTTTGTTGATCCAAATCTTAAAGGTGAATGTGTCAGCAACGATTTGTGGTGATTGTCCGTCAACTGGTCTGTAAGAATTGTCGCCAGTCTTGATTGTTACGATATACCTTCCACCGCCAGTCTTTTCATCTGAGAATGAGAGGAGCAGTCTATTCAAATATTCTTTGTTGTTCACATTGACCAAATTCTTGCCAAGGATTGCAACTAGGTCATCAGTGATGTCAACCTTGTCATTGATATCGACATTGTATTTCCAAACCCTGTCAATATAATAGTTTTCATAAGGAGTGACCTCGTAAGAAAGCATAGACTCTTTTTCATTTATAATCGTGAAGACAAACTCTTCTTCTCTTATAGCTATCGAATTTGTTTTGTCTAAAGCTGAGAATGAAACTTTGTAATATCCAGCCTCGCTGAAAGTGTAAACGTAATTTTCAAGCTTATAATTTTTGTATTCTGAGCCATTTCGAGTTACGTGAATTTCAGGGTAACCAGCAGTCGTGAAATACGTGTTGAGGTCTACTAGTGAAAGTTTAACCTCGCCATTGTAAATTGCGTGCTGAACAGGCTCAGTTGTAAGCTCTTCATTTGTCATTGGGTCAGTGTAACTTACAACAAATGGTGCAGTGCTTAAGAATATGAGAGACATTGTATCGCTTCCACCAAAACGGTGAACATTTTCTGGCTTACAAGAGTCAACAAATCGCAATTGATAACTTCCTGCACGAGTCAAGTTGACATAATTTGTGCCACTGTTTTTGTCAGTGTAGATAGGAAGTTCAACTCTTTCATAGTATCCGCTTGTTGCAAGTTTTGATATTTCAATGTTGACCTTGTTTTCTTCAATGCCATAATAGCTAGACCATGACAATTTAAGTTTTGAGAATGTCGTCTTGTTTTTGTCAACGATGACACTTGCTGACGTTTTATCAATAAGTTCTTCTCGTCCTCCAGTCTCATTGGTGTAGTAAATTTGACTTAAAATTGAATTGCTTTGAGGTATGTAGATGATTGTAAAATATCCTTCAGCTGAGCTATTGCTTGTGAAGTAATAAATTTCAACCACAACCTCACTACCAGTCTGAATTGTCGCTCGAAGCTCTTTCTTGACGCCAAGCTCATTGTTTTCAACAATATTAAGCCTATTGTCTTTGTCGCTATAACGCACGCTTACAAAGTAGTTGGTGTCAAAAGTTTGTCCTTTATAGTCGCCATCAGTTGCAGTGTACAAAATGTCACGTTTTTCAACTTGTTCTCCGTCAACTTTTACTTCATAGAAAACAGACGATGCGTCGCGTATTTGTAGCCAGAAGATAGCACATTCACGTGTCAAAACTTCTTCGTCGTCATATTTGGCTAAAATATAGTATTCGCCAATTCCAGACACTCTATAGCCACCAGCTGAATTTGAAATGTCAGTCCAAGAATAAACACCATCGTTTGTAATGTTGGCAATGTAAAGACTATATGAATAGCCTTTCAAATATTCTTCATTTGCTTGGCCATAATTGCCACCAAACTTCTGTCCGTCTGTGAAGGTGAGTGTGACATTGCTAGAGAAGGTTGTGATAACGTTTGCTTCAGCTGCAAAAGTTTTGCCGTCAAATTCAACGGTTTTTAAAACAGTGTTCCTGTCGGCTGAGATAGGCTTCAAAGTTTTGTCTTTGAAGATAATCTCACTGCTGCTTTCATTCAAGGTTTCATTATCACTAAATCTTGGCAGCTTGTTGTAAATTCTTATATAAAGCGTTTCAACTGGCGTTCTACCGTCACCATTTTCTTCTATGCTGTCAAATTTTTCAATTTTGTATAGTTCATCAAAACTATTTCGCTCACCAAAAATGTAATACTGAATTTGATCATCTTTTACAAAAGGATTGCTTGTTTGTTTTTCAAACCTGTTGCTTACAAAGTTGTATTTATAAACATTGACATCATATACCTTGCTGTTGAAGCTGAATGTGATAGGCTTGCTTGAAATGTAAGTTGTCTCGCCAACCGCACTTTCAATTTTGTCAACATATCCGCTTCCTTGAATTTCAATGCAATCTTTCTCGTTTGGAATTTGGAACTCTGTTGTAGTCTTTCCAAAGTTGTCAGTCACTTCATATCTGATTTTTTCAGAAGTCAGTCCAGTATTGACATGAATGTAAAGAAATCCGTCAGAGCTGAGCGAGAACTTATAGATTTCATTTGACTGAGCAATCCAAGCTGCCAAATTGCCAGAAGGATTTTCAGCAGCAAAACCATTTGTCCAAGAAGTGCCGTTGTAATGTGAAATCACTATTTTGGTAGGAAAAACATGGCTTTCGCTTGTGCTGTCAATTTCTGCTTGAGTAGGCACTTTCATTCTGATATATGGAATATCGTTGTCTTGCCCCTTGTCAATTTCAAGGCCATTGTTTGCGATTGAGATGCGAATGTTGACCTTTTCACCCAAAGCTCTGTTTGCAATGTTCAAGGTGTATTTGCGTTCGCTCACGCCTGCGTTGAGTACGCTTGCAAGTTCAACTTCACTGAAAACAAGTTCTCCACCACGCACGCGTTCAACCAAATAAATTTTGTCGTTTGAAAGGAGAGGGCTTCTCATAAACAATCTTGTAGTAGGGTAGCTTGAAATGTAAAAGCCCCAGTCGTCTGATAGGTAGTCAAGTTTGACTATCTTGAAACCGCTTGAAGAATAAATGTTTGCATTTTCAGTGATGTCGCTGTCAGAAAGTGAAATTTCTTGGCCTTCGCCAATGCGATCATTGGTGTATGCGATTGCTGTTCCATCTTGCTCACTAGAAAGCAATTTTACAAGATATACCACCATGTTGCCAGCTCTGTCAAGTTCGACAATTTCATAATAACCTTCACTTTCAGGCATCTCATCAATTCTATAATAGTCGTTTGAATTTTTTGAGAAGTTGCCTTTTGTCACTTGACTATACTTGGTTACATCATTTATCTTTTTGTAATAGATAAATTTTGAATTGTAATTGTCATTGCTGTCTACTGATTTTGCAAGCTCGTCAAAGAAGTCGCTATTTACTAGGTAGGAATAATTTTTGAGCGTTCCATCATTTTGTGAGTATGAATAACTAGTTCTTCGCATAATCTCATCAATAGTCATGTTGGCTTGCGTCCAAAGCTCGGTCAATTGATTGCCAGCAAAGTCATAAAGGTCTCTGGCATAACGCTCTAAATATCCACGTGAGAAGAAGCCGCTTGTTGCACTTTCAACCTTGCTCATCAAGCTTGCAAGGTTTGCAGTTGGGGCGGTGTAGTCAACATAAACACGTTTTGTTGTAGAGCTATAAAGTCCATCGTTTCTGTCGTCTTCAAAGCGCATTGTCACTTCAACATAGTCACCTTGCTGCCAGTCTTCTGCAAAGTTGAAATTCCAGCTAAAGACGCCGTTTCCTTCGTCTGTAATGTCATTTGCACCAACTTTGATATCGCCGCTTGTAGAATTGCCTCTAAGTGTTCTATATGAGATATTGTTTTTATCAATCTTTGCCATATATTGGCTTTGAGGGTCTTGCCATCTAAAAGTCAATGACTTTGAGTTTGTCCAGAAGGTCTCAGTATTGCCAATATTTACGCTGTTGTCAATTGCAACTTCATTTACAAGCACATCAAATTCAGGAGAAGTGCTTTCAATAATAAAGCCAAATTTGTAGAACTTCTTGAAGTTGGCCTCTTCTAAAACATTCTGATTTGAAGCCTGCTCAAGCACGATAGTGTAAGTGCCTGCCTCAGTAAAGCTCACTGGTCTAGCGCTGGCTGCAATGTCATCTTTAAATTCGTTGACTTCATAAATATTCAAAAATCCGCCATTGTTTGCTCTGCCATCAGTCTTAAACAGTCTTATGCTGCCGTTGTTTCCAACAAATGTGATTTCTGCATAAAGCTCATATTCAGCTGTGCTTGTCTTGTCAAGAAAGCTTGTTGCCTCTTCTAGAGTAGGGAAGCTGATTTCAACTCCATCAATAGTGACGATGTAAACGCCATTTTCTTGCCTTAGGCTTGCACCACCAAAAGCAGAAAGCCCGTCGTAACGGAAAACATTGTATGAGTTTGTCGCAGCAACATATTGATAGAAAGTTGTGTATTTGTATTTTGGAATGTTGAGCGAAAGTGGCAGCTTGTTGGTTTCAACAGGATACAAAGTCAAATTTTCAGAAGTGTCTTTGTTGTCACCAAAAGTACTTTTTGTGTAGAAAGAACCATCATTCAACCCAGTGTCTTTGTTGTAATTTGGAAATGAAATTTCAATGTTTGATTGACCTTCGCCACTTGACATTGAAAGCAAGATATCGCCACCAATAACGCTTTCTGCTGAAGTTTGTCCGTCTTTTGTTACGCTTTCACGTTTTGAAATGACGTTTTCGTTGTCAATTATAAGAGTGAGCTTGCGTTCAAAATAATCATAAGGATTTGCCGCAGTGTCTTGTGTCCTATATCGTCTTGTAAAGACATATTTGCCTTGCAAAGGTGTAGGGCTGCCAGTGGTTGAAATATCAATAAGTTTTTCACCTTCATAAACTTCGCTATTTGAAAAAGTGAAAATCTGTGTGTCAACGGTAGGCTTGTCTGCCAGTTTGTAATAAACAGCATATCCATTGCCTTTGCCAGCAGTTGTTACTTCATAAGGTTTGTTGCCATTTTCGTCAACCTCATCGATGTTTCTGATAAAAGGATAATATTCCATTCTTATGCTTTCAACAACGCTTCCGCCGTTTACAGGAAGGAATGACAATTTGATATTTTCTCTTGAAAAAACAGGTGAGTAATATGAAAATTTGTAAGTTTTGTCACTTTCAGTTGAGCCGCTTTGTCTGTTGTATAACAATTGGCCATTTTCGTTTTCGTAAAAATTGCCGTTTAAACTAAAGCCAGCTTTGGTAAATTCAATTTGCTCAAGCTTTTCACCTTCGTCATCTACAACAGTTTTAGGATAAACAACTTTCATTTCTGACGAGTCTGATGTGACATTGATTGTAGTGTATGCACTTGGGGCATTGGTGAAGCTATATTCAGTCTCTCCAGGCAGCTTGGTATTTGCCGCATCTCTTAAAAGAATTTGATGGCTTCCTTCAATTTCTTTTTGTGTATCAGGGTCAACAAAAATAATTTCATAACTATAGCCGCTAGCCTTTTGATAACGTGAATCTGTTGCACCTTTGACATAATATGTCTCGTTTATCTGAACGCTCACATAATCGCCTCTATATGAGGCTATGTCACTATCAACACTAGTGTCAGGCACTTGTGTCAATGACAAGGTTTTGATAAATGTTTTTGCAAATTCTCTCACCTTGGCTTCAAGTTCACTTGCAGCACCTGCCGCAATCTTGTCTTGATCTTGCAAACCAAGTCCGTCAACAAAGCCGTCTAGGCCATTTGTGCCATATTTTACATAAAGACCTTTGTTTTCGCTCCACCTTATAGTGTAAGAGTTGTCGTTGATTGCAAGTGAATTGTTGGTTGATATAATCTTAAATGAATGCACACCATTTTCATTGACTTCATCTTGAACGAAAATAGGTTTTGTATTGTCAAGAAGGAAGGTCTCAAAGCCAACATTTCCTGCTTGATCATAAACTTCAAAAATGTAAAGCCCAGCTGAAGCTCTCACAAAACTTGCGTCTACTGATGAAGAGTAGCTGACAGAGTTTGAGTATTCAATCCAGTTCTTGCCTTCGTCACCACCATTTGCCAAATTTAGCATCGCATTTACAGGCAATGTCTTGTGAATATTTAAAAGGTCATAAAGCATAGAGCTTGAATTTTTTGAATAATAATTGACCTCCTCAATAGGGAAGAATTTGTAATAGCCATAAGTTGAAGCGCCACTATCCTTGGTATTCCAAGAGAATATCATCGACTGATTTGAAATGTTGTTTGAAATAGGGTCGCTGCTGATACTATAAAGAGATGAAGTGCTTGAGGTCACGCCTCTAGCCTTGATTTGTCCAATTTCAGTTGTGTCAATAGTGAAAGTCTTCACATTTGGTTGTTTTGAATTTGCAGTATAAGTCTCAATGACCCACTTGCTGTTTTTGTATCTGCCTTCATTGCCGATATAAACTTTTCTCACGCCATCATTGTTTGACAAAAAGATGTCATTGTTGTCAGAAGTTGAAAGAAGGTTGATGTCACTGTTTAAAAGTTCATTGCCATAAAAGTCGCTGGCTTTCAAAATAATCCTTACTGTTGCATCAAAAGAAGAACTTGAAGACTCGTCAGTAATCACAACCGATTGGTTTGTAAAGCCTTTGGTATAAATATCTTTTGCCGTCTGGCCAGCAGTGTTTGTTTTGACGCTTACAACAGGTGTTGTGTCTTCAATGGTGAAATATAAAACTTGCAAGTTTGCATAAGTGCTTTGGCCTGCGCCAGAAGAAGAAAGCAGTTGATCAAATCTATATTGCAAAACATAAACATAAGTGCCAGAACTGTTTTGGTTTGTTCCATCAAAAGGTTTGCCTTCATCAAGCTCTCCATTTTCGTCAAGCTTAAAAACCTTGCTATATTTTTCTTCCGAAATAATATTTGCATTTGTCAAAAATTTGACAGGTGGCTGATTTGTCTTGACAGGTGTCAAAGTTTTTATCTCATTCCAAACTTCACTTTTGAGTGTTGAAAGGTTGACAGGAGCATTTTTAATTGATTTCAAGCGCTCAGGCAACAGATAGGTCACATCAGCACTTTCTTTGATACTTCCATCTTGGTTAAAAGTTTTAAACTCTTTTGCCGAGCTTGCGCCAGTCAATGCATCATTGTTGTCATAATCAGTGTGCAAGGTCTGATAACCATAAATATAAAGTCTTTGATTGTTTGATTTAAACTTAGAGTTTGTTCCATCAAGCTTGTCGCTGCCTTTTGTCATAGGCACAAAATATTGTTTGTTTGTTTCTTTTGCAGTGTAAATGAATTCAAATGAAATCTCATAAGAGCCAAGGTCGTTAAAATTCAAAACAACATTGTCACCATCAAGGCTGAAAAACTTGCAAATCTCATGACCATCAATCGTGTTGCCCAAAGGAGAAACAAATTTTATTTCGCTTTCGTTGCACACAATAGTTGCCGCAACTTTTTTGTCGTCATAACTTGTGTACTCAATAGTCAACTGATATTTGTTTTTGTCATAACTAAATTCAGGTATCTCTGTTGCGTAGTTGTAAAAATAATTTTTTGAGTAAATAGGACTTGAAACATTTGCTGTTGAAAGGTTTTTGGTCTCTATAAGAGGAGTTCTCGAAATGGCATCAAAATATGTCTGTGAATTGAAAATATAAAATGAGTAATAAATTGTTTCGTGTTTGCTTCCAGAGCCCAAGTAGTCAATTCCGCCATTTGTAGTGTGGTGTGTTATCACATCAATTGCAAGGGTGTAAAGTCCTTCTTTGTCAAGGCTGACTTTTGAAGAGCCGCTGGTCGAATATTCAAAAGGTTTTGATCTGTCGAGGTTGAACTCAATTTCAAATCTTTGCGGTATGCCTGATATGCCAGTAATGGTAGAGAAGTTTTGATGCTTCTTTGCATAATTGCCTATGTCAGCCAAGCCTAAAAGGTTGTCAAGTCCGTTGTCAGCAATAGCTTCAGATTTTGAGGTGTTGTAATAAAGTGAAATACTATTGCCAAAATCAAAGTATGTATATTCAAGCTCTTTGCCATTTTCCTGCCCATCAGCAACAAGAGCAAAGTTGCTCTTTTCGCCATCATCCGTTTGCCTTGTGATTACGCTCGTTTCGTCAAGGATTGAAAGGGTGAATGAGGAATTATTGTTCTCAACCAAATAAACATTCTCGCCTACATTTTCAATTCCATTGTCTTTAAGCTTTGGAGCATTGAAGTAAGTTGGCAGCCCGTCATTTTCTACCACATCTTCAATTCCCGTCGTCAAAGTTGGTTTGTTATTTGACAAAAGCAAAGACGTTCCAGCAACGCCAAGAATTAAAAAGGAAAATACAAAAGTAGATAAACATTTTTTCAACCTTTTCATAAGACAACTCCTCATGTTTTTTAATCAAAAATATTTTATCACAATAGAGCCGAATTTCAAAATATTTTGACGAAATATATATAATAAATATATATAATATAATATAAACAATAAAATGG
>CARTDZ010000034.1 GCA_949067325.1 uncultured Eubacteriales bacterium
AAACAAAACCACCAAAACAAAAGTAATTTTGGAAATTATAGATAAAAAATTTCAAAATACAGCTGAAATAATAAACTTTATTTCAAATCACAACTTTAACAAAGAAATTTCTTCTAGGTTAACTAATATAGCTATAAATTTTCACGACTTGAAAACGCTTAGAAAAAATTGTGAAAAAGCTTTTCAATCAGAGGCAGAAAAAATATCAAAAAACTTTGGTATACAAAAAAATTCTGATTTGTTTGACAATATACTTATGCTTGAAAGTGAAATTAAACTTTATCAAATGTTTGGCGATTATGATACTGCTAAAAATTTAACAAAGCAACTTTATATGGTAGGTCTACTTAATTCAGACGTACCCAACGTGGTTTATTGGCATGCAAATTATCTCGCATGTGATAAATGTAAAAAACTTCACGATGATTGTGAACCATATATAGCTGAATTTATAGAGGCTTTTAGAAATCAAATTTCACACCCTAACTGTCAATGTATATTTAAAAACACACCTCCTACGCCCGGAGTATATCTTAATACCCCAGAAAGTTCTGCATTTGCAGAGTTTTTTAAAAATCCAAGAAAAGCTTTGACAAATTTCTTTTCTTCGCTCACTTTTAGCGACATAGCACATGGAGTGTTGGATATTTTAGGATTTATTCCCGTTTTCGGAGCTATTGCTGACGGCATAAACGCAGTTTATTATATAGCAGAAGGCGATTATTTAAATGCAGCATTATCAGGTGTGGCCGCAATCCCATTAGTTGGATATGTAGATGGAACAATTAAGACTATAAACACAGGCGCAAAAGTAATAGACAAAGCAAATGATACGATAAAACTTGTTGACAAAGTTTCTGATGCAATGAAAGTGGCCGACAAACTTAAAGATGCCACAAGAGTGATTGATAAATATGGAGAAATATCAAAAGTTATTGATAAAATAAGCGACACATCAAAATTTGTAGATAATATCTCTGAATACTCAAAAGCTTTTGATAAAATTGCGAATTCAATAAAAGACATAGAAAAAATTAGCGACATAACTAAAACTTCAGAAAATATCATTGACGCTATAAAATCTATAGACAAAACAATTTCCAAAATGCTTAAAAAAAATATAAAATCTGTCGCAACTGCCGCTGAAATAGCAAAAGGACTTAATAAAGCTAGTACGGCAAAAAATTTTCAAACTTTATCCAAAAAGGCATCTGTAGGAGATAACATTTCTGACGTAATTAAAACAACGGATAAAATGAATGATATTATAAAAAATAGTGATATGGCTTCCAATATATTAAAAACATCAGATAAAGCCAGTGACTTTGCTAAAGTTTCAAATTATATTATTGACACTTCGAAATCCATTGACAAAGCTTCCGATGTTATAAAAAGAACTGATAATTTTGCAGATGCTTTAAAAGCATCAAATAATTTGCAAGACGCACAAAAATATGTTACACTTAAAAGACCAACTCCTAGGCAGTCAGAACTCGATTTTATTAAAAATAATCCGAATTTTAGCAGCCAAGTTTCTTTTAAAAATGGTGAAAGAGTAAAATATGGTACAAAAAGTAGTTCAAGAATAGATGCCTATAAAAATGGAACATCTATTGAAATTAAAAATTACGACTTGAGCAAAAAACAAAATATAATAAACTTGTTAAACGTTTTACAAAAACAATATTATGAACGTTTGATAAATTTGCCTAAAGGAACTAAACAAATTGCGACTATTGATATTCGAGGGCAAAAAATTGACAAGAATTTATTAAAAATTTTAAAGAAAAAATTATTAGAAATTTATGACAAAGTGAGGTTTATTTATGACATCTAAAAAAATAAAATGCAATATAACGGATATAGACGACGCACTTAGTGTTTCAAAAGTGTTTTTGTTGGTTGAACCATTTAGTTTTGAACTTTTAGAAATTCCTCTTTATCGGTCTTTCTTTGACAACGTTTGTTTCTATCTCGAAAATAAAATTTGGGGTTCGCGTTTTCCTATTGTTATGCAAAACTTATACAATGGAGCAGTAGAAGTTTCAAATCTTAAAGATTTATTAAAGGAAATAGACATTATTCAGCAAGAATTTTCAAAAATTGAAGTCAACGATTTGATTTGGGATATAGAGAACTTAGAAGAAAGATGCCCCTATCTTGACAATATGGTAGATGAAATTAAAACGCTTGCAGATTTTTGGAAAACTAGTTATAAATCTGAAGACATGTTTGAAATTTTAAAAAGAATTATAAATTTTGCGATTGAAAATCAAACTGAAATTTTAGTCGAATTTGAATAATTAAAAGCACGCCAAGCGGTGTGCTTTTTTCTTGCGATTTTATTTATTGAATGACGACATTTGATGTGAAAATTATAAATTTTATGCTTTGCCATTCTCAGCTTTAAAAAAGCGGAACGATTTGATTTGTTGGATAGTGACGAAAAACAGTTTTGAATGAAAACCTATTGCTCAAGAGTTTTTGAAATGGTTTGAAGCAGTTTGTCAAGGCCACGTTTTGTTTTTGTTGAGATGAGAATTTCGTTTTGTTTAAGTTCTACAGGCTTGGTGAGTTTGTCTGATTTGTTGTAGACTATGAGGCGATTTTGGGTGGCGTTAAGTTTGTCGAGAAGGTCGTTTGTAACTTTCATATTGATTTGATATTCAACACCTCTATCAGTTTTGGTGTCAAGCGAAATATCTACTACATGAAGGATAAGGTCAGCGTCTGCGGCTTCTTCAAGCGTTGAAGAAAAGGCATCGACAAGCTGGTGAGGAAGGTCGCTGATAAAGCCTACGGTATCAGTGAGAATGGCGTATTTGCCTTCACCAAGATAGAGTTTGCGGCTTGTAGTGTCTAGCGTTGCGAAGTATTTGTCATCAGCATAAATGCTGTCTTTGGTGAGGGCATTTAAAAGGCTAGACTTGCCTGCATTTGTATAGCCCACGATTGCTATCTTTGGAAGGCCTGACTTGTTGCGTTCGCGACGAGAGATGGAACGCTGCTCTTTTATTTTTTCAATCTGCTTTTTAAGGCTTTCAATCTCTTTTTCTAGGATACGCTTGTTTAGTTCAAGCTTTGTTTCCCCTGGGCCGCGCATACCTACGCCCGCCCCGCCAAAACGTCCGCTAGTGCCTGCAATTTCCCCAAGGCGGGGCAGGACATATTTGTCTTGCGCAAGACGGACTTGAAGTTTTGCCTCGTTTGACCTTGCGCCTTTGGCAAATATATCTATGATAAGCCCTACTCTGTCGACGACCTTGACACCCCAAGCGTTTGATAGATTCTTCATTTGGCTGCCGCTTAATTGATAATCCACAATCGCGACGTCAATGACTTCGTCACAATTTTCGATATACTCACCTATTTCGTCTAGCTTGCCTTTGCCTAAAACTGTGGCTTTGTTGAAGTCTTTTATGACTTGATAAAAGCTTTTCACGACATTAAGGCCTGCTGTTTGACAGAGGCGAGTAGTTTCGTCTATCTTTCGTGAAATATCATCTTCCTTTTTGGTTGAGACTGCGACTATCACGCAGTTTTCTTTTGTTTCTTGATTTGAATGAAGTTTTGCCATGTTTTTATTTTAGCATATTTAAAAAAAAATAAAAAGCGGATTGCCCGCCTTTTAGTTGGTTTTTTGTAATATTGAGCCGTCATCAACTGAAATGATGACATTGTAGGTTTTTCCGTCGCGACCTTCGATTGTAAAGCACCAGAAAAGATTGTCAAAGTTGTCTGTTTGGCCTAAAACTTTGAGATAGCACTCACCTTCAAATGTTTTGCCTTTTGTGTAGGCTGAGATTTGAGAAGCAAGTTCTTCTTTTGCAATTGTTATGGCTTCTTCACCGCTTGTATTGAATGTTTTGCTTAGGTTTGCAAAATCAAATGTGATGTCTTTATATTCTATTCTTATTTGATCATCACTGCCCAATTGATAGCCAAGGTCGGCCATATATGAATGTGATATTGGGTTAAGGTCAAGTTTAAGTTCACTTTCATTATCGTTTATAGTGATTTTTGCTGCGATGATATTATCGTTCAAATTCAAGTCGAACTTGATATTTATAAGCGAAAAGTCGCAAGGCTGTTGGCTATATCCGTCGATTGAATATGGGTTTTCTCGCGTGCCAACGCTGATTGATGCTCTATGGTTGCCATTTTGCGACGAATAGTAAATCGTCGTTTGTTCTGACATATTGTCTTCGATTTTGGCACTTTCTCCTTGGCAGCCAAAAAGCATAAATGGTGCAAGCAAAAGCATTGAAGATATAGCAAAAGTTGTTGATTTTTTCATATTTTTTCACCTCTTTTTAAATAATATGTTGGGGGTTTGTAAAAAATGTGTTACAATTTGTCTAAGGTTGGTGAATTATGAAAGACTTAAATTTTTATTATAACAAAGCATTAAAAAAAGGTTTTGCTTTGGGCGCTTTCAATTTTAATAATATGGAGGTTTTGCAAGGAATATTATCAGCAAGCGATTCTCTTGCCTCCCCTTGTATATTGGCAGTGAGTGAAGGTGCGATGAGCTATATGGGCGAATTTTTGCCAGCGTTTGTGGAAGTTGTCAAAAAGCACAAAGGTGTTTTTGTGCATCTTGACCATGGCAAAAGTTTTGAGGTTTGCAAAAAAGCTGTCTTGCTTGGTTTTGACAGCGTTATGATTGATGGATCAGCTTTGAGTTTTGAAGAAAATGTCAAGCTTACCAAAAAAGTGGTGGATTTTGCTCATAAGCGAGGCGTCTTGGTAGAAGGCGAGCTTGGGCAGCTTAAAGGCATTGAGGAAGATGTGACATCAAGTGAGCATCATTTTACTGACCCTATCAAAGCCAAGGAGTTTGTTGAAAAAACTGGAGTTGACACTCTTGCGATAGCGATTGGAACTAGCCATGGTGCTTACAAATACAAAGGCAGGCAGGAGCTTAGGTTTGACATTTTGGAGGAGATTGAAAAGCTTTTGCCAGATTTTCCGCTTGTGCTTCATGGTGCTTCGACGGTTGAAAAGAGACTGGTGGAAAGAATTAATACCAGCGGCGGCGAGATGAAAGAAGCGGTTGGCATACCAGAAGAATTGCTGCGAAGAGCGATAAAAGAACATAACATTGTCAAGATAAACACTGACACTGATTTGAGGCTGGCTATGACTTGTGGCGTAAGAGAAAACTTGAAACAAAATAGCAAAGAGATAGACCCGCGAAAATACATTGGCAGTGGAAGAGAGCTTGTTGAAAAAGTTGTGAAAAACAAGATAGAAAATATGCTGTTTTCAAAGGGTCAAATTTAAGTTTCTATCAAAGTAAATAACAATAAAAAAACAAAACCTAACAAATTTATGTATTGAAATTTACACAATAAAAAAAGGGCTAGCAGACTGCCCTTTTTACATTTCTTTTTCTTCTTCAGCATATTTACGTTTCGTTGCCAAGCCGCCTCTTATATGCTTTTGCGAAAAATTTTCTTCAAGCACTTTTTTTGTCTCTTCATACAAAGAAGGATCAACATATTTGAGTTTGACTGAAACGTAGTTGTGCACTGTGCTTTTGCTGTAACCAAACACTTTTGCCGTTTGCCTCAAGGTGTCGTGCGTTTGGCAAATATGGCCTGCCATCATACAGATTGTTTTTGACAAATCATTCATAATCTTCCTCCACCTTATAAACTATGAAAGATTTGCTCGCATTATGTCATTTTTTGACGGCTTTTGTTTTTTTAGAAATTTTTATATACAAAAAAAGAGCAGACTTGCTCTTATTTTTTATGTTCATCTATTATTTTGACAATCGCAGGAATTGTTTTGAGTTTTTCCACTTCTTCATCAGGAATTGACACGCCGAACTCATCTTCAAAAGTCATCAAAAGTTCTACAACATCAAGAGAGTCTGCACCAAGGTCTTCTATCACATTTGCGGTGTCTGAAATATCATCTTTTGAAATGCAAAGCTGTTCTGCGATGATTGATTTTACTCTATCAATAGTTTTCATTTAGATCCTCCATATTTTGCATTATATCATATTCTTATCTTTTTTCAAACAAAAAAATGGCTCTTTTGGCCATTTATTTGCAAGTTTATTGAATTTTATTTGTTTTGAAGGTCTAAATAGTTGTTTGGATCAACTTTTTGTCCATCTTTTGTGAGCGTGAAGTGAAGATGGCTGCCAAGGTCGGTTTCGCCCGCTGCAGTGTTGTCTGCGTCAGCTATTTTTTGACCGCCTGTCACTTTGTCCCCCACTTTAACAAGCAGTTCTTTGCCAAGAGAAGAGTATTCACTTACAAATCCGTCTGCGTGTTTGATTGTGATGATGTTGCCATGCAAGTATGAATTGTTTACACTTTCAACTGTTCCATCAAGCACTGCAAAAACTGCTGAGTTTTCTGACGCAAAGTCGATTGAAAGATGTGCTTCCCACTGGTTGAGGGTTTTGTTTTCTTGAAGCTCGGTTGAAGAAAAGTCTTTGATAATGCTTGCGTTTTGCATTGGCAGACTAAACTCAAGTGGCTTTGTCACTACTGGCACGTCTGGCACTTCTGGTGTGGCAGTAAGAGCCATAATACCAAACGTGAGAGCAACGACAACAATCACTACCGCTGCACCGATGTACACCCAAAACCTTTTTAAAAATTCAACAAACTTATTTTTTCCTTGGATATTCATATTTTACCTCCCTACGCTGTTTATTGACCGTTTAAATTATTTTATACACACATTTTTGTTGTTTGTAACAACTTATTCGACAAGATATTTTAGTTTGAGTTGAATGTTTGTTTTATTGGTAAAGTGATTTGGAACTAAAAGCCAGTTAAAATAAGCGGAAAGCCAACCACGACTTCAGTGTCAGTGAAGGCTATTTGAATATTTATTTTTTTGCCGTTTACGTAACGAAAGTCGTGATAACTATTTGTGTAGCCATAAACAATTTCGACGCCAGCGCTAGATGAGGTATAATAAGACTGAACGTCATGTTTTTTTAGGAGTTCTTCTTTTTTGAAATCTTTTTGGTAGTAAATATTTAATCCATCAATCTTATCGAAGTTTGAAAGAGCCTCGTCAAAGTTTTGGTCAAACACATAGTAAAACTGCTCTCCATTTTTTATTTTTTGAGTGCTTTGTGACAACTCTATATCTTCCTTTGAGACCACACATAATTTTGTTGCGTCAGAAAATGAAAGCTTTTCTTGTTTGACAAAAAGCGGGCTGACAAGTGCAAGAGTGGCTAAAATAAAAACAACAATTCTTTTCATGCAAGAATTGTTGACTTTTGATTTTGAGATTTTCAAAGTTTTATAGCGAAATTTGTTTTATATAAACATCAAAACTATAAAAACTATGCCTGCAGCAAAGGAGATTACGCTGCCCACAATCGACAAAACAAAAATGAGTTTTGTCTTGTCTTTTTGTTTTTTTGACTTTTGTTGAAAATTTTGTTGTGATGTTTGGTTTGCGATTTGTTGAGGTTGATTATATTGAGTTTGAATTTGATTTTGCTGGAACTGTGTTTGATTTTGTTGGAACTGAGCTTGATTTCGCTGGAACTGAGCTGGGTTTTGCTGAGGTTGTGCTGGATTTTGTGTATAATTTTCAGTTTTTGTTTGAGCATTTTGAGGTTGATAAGAAGTATTTTGTGACGCCTGAGGCTGATCTAGGTTTGGATTATGTGGTGGAAATGGCCTTGGTGGTGGCGGTGGTGGAATGCGTCTACCTTCCATAAAAAATACCTCCTATCGCTTAATTTATGTTAATTACATGATAGCGGATTTCTAATTTTAAGTCAACTCATTTTCAAGTTTTATTGGATCATAGCCCCATAAATTTTTTACGTCTATAGTTTCGTCAAGTGCTTCAAAAGTAACATTTAGGATATAGTTTTTGCTGCTTTGGAATATACTATCCTCGCCAATTATGATATCTGAGCAAAGGTTTGCTTTTGAAAGTGGTGAGAGAAGGCTGTCGAAATAATAGTAACCGTCTTCGTGATATGTCCAGTTTATTGTTTCGAGAAGAGATAGGTCATGATTGTCGCTCACCTTTGAAAAAACATTGACTTTGGCTCGAACATAAAGCCCTTGGCTGTCATTAAGGTTTTTGACTGCGATGATTTGAGAAAGTTTTTCGCCTGGAAGATAGCTGCCAGCAAAAGTGAAAGATACACAAGAAGACTGATTTTTGTCTATATCCACTTGCACAGTTTCGCCAAGTTTAAGGTCGCTTTCAAGTGAGCGGTCAGATTTGAAATACCACCCTGACAAACCCAGATAAATAGAAACGCCAAGCAAAATTGCAAGTGACACGCAGGTAAAAAGCCAACCATAAAAAGATTTATCTTTTTTCATAAAAACTCCTCTTTTTAGTATTGGCTTTGTTTGTTTTTTTTATGCTTTTGCTTGGGTTTTATTTTTAAGCTTATTTTTTGTGCTGCTTTTTATATTTTTATTATCTGTTTTTTATATATTTATTATCTGTTTTTAAATTTTTGTTATCTGTTTTTATATTTTTTTTATCTGTTTTTTTTATTTTTATTATCTGTTTTATATTTTTTTATATTTTTTTCAAGCTCTGCTTTTATACTTTTGTTGCTTTGCAAGAAATAAAGGCAGAAATTTTGTTGCTCTCAATATGCAAAAAAGTTTAAGCCCTTTTCTTGCGTGAAGTATAGCGGCGTTTTGAGCGTTCTAGCCTAAACTTGTCGATTTGGGCTTGTTTGAAGACTTTGCTTTCTTCTATAAGCATATCCTTTTTGGTTTGCCAGCGATATTTGCGGTTTCCATACGCGACATCGTATGAAATGCAGCAAATGCCTTGAATTAAGCTATAATAGTAGGTACAAAATCTCCATATCAAAAGCGCCCAAAATGTCATCAACTTGTCTGGAAAAAGAGGAGCAAACATGGCACTGAAAGAGATTTCGTTCATTCCCGTTCCGCCTGGAAGTGGAAAGAAGGAAGATGCCATATCAACTAGAAGTGACATAACTGTAAATTTGACATAAAGGTCAGCTGAGAAGCCCATCATCATTGAATAGATAAAATATGGTATTGAGTAGCAAGAGAGAAGTTTGATAATGGAAACTGCTGTCATGATCAAGAAGTCTTTGGGTGATTTTGCATATTGCTGCATAACACTTTGGAAGTCTTCGATATATTTGGTGATCTTGGCATACTGTTTGTCATAATTTTTTATGATCTTCATCTTGTAAAGAAGGCGAAGAATTTTGACAACTAGTTTTCGACCAAAAGTTTTGCATACACAAAGAAAAAGTACTGCTGCTAGCATAACAAAACCAAGCAAGAAGCCGATGATTGAGGCAATTGAAACAAAAGTATTGTAAGTTTTGTCAACAGAAGAGATGATAAGACAGACAAGTCCAACAGATACCCATGCTATTTGCTGAAAAAGATATTTTGCCATTGGCACAGAGAGAGCTGTATGAAGTGGAACTCCTCTATTTTTGAGATATGTGATTTGAAATGGCTGGCCGCCAGTTGCAAGCGGAGTGATATTGTCATAATACCTACCGATCGCAAAGACTTTGTAAGAGAGGCCAAAACGCCATTTGCCTGTTGAAATGCGAAGAAGATATGAAATTGTGAAGGTGTCAAAAAATAATGTGACGCCAAAGAATAATAGCATAAGGATAATCGCCCAGCCATTTAGTTTAAGGCCATGAATAAGCTCAAACTTTTGGCCATTCAACTGATAAATCAAAATGCCCACGACGATAGCTATATTTAAGAAGAAAAAACCGAGATTTAAAAGTTTCTTTTTCTTGCTGTTTTGTTTTGCAACACTTTGTTCAGCTTCGTCTAGTTTGCGTTTTTGTTCGTCTAATTTTTCTTTTTCGCCGTCTTGGTTTTCTTTGTCAGTTTTTTTTGAGCCTTTTTCAAGAGCAGTATCAGGTTCTTCTTGAAATTGTGTTTCTTGAT
>CARTDZ010000035.1 GCA_949067325.1 uncultured Eubacteriales bacterium
TAAGGAGTAAGTATGGAGTTTAAAGGCATTATTAAAGAAAATCCAAAGATAAATGAAATTATAAAAGACAAGAATGGCAAGAAGGGCTATTCGAAATTTTATGATGCAAAAAATTTCATAAATAAAGAACATTTTGAAGAAGAGACTAAGATAATTTTGAAAGAGATGGAAGCTCATTAAAAATAAAAGCCTGTCAATTTTGACAGGTTTTTTGTTGCAATAATTTTTGGCTATTTTTTTATTTTGAATCAACTACTTGAAAGTTCGAATTGTCTTGACCAAGACTTTTAGCGCTAAGGCAATAGAGAAGAAATGATTTGATTGTTGACTATATAGTATTTTGAACTAAGAAAGACATTTTTGTTTTGTATTTTGAGAATGTCTTTTTTTATAAACTCCTGAAAACTTTTGTTTGAGCTGATGTCATAGCCAAGAGTTTTTATCTCTTCTATATTAAAGCCCAAACGGCAGCGCAGACCGAGCATAATTTTCTCTTCAATTTTTTCGCGATTGCCTAAGATTTCAACCTCTCGTTCGCCGTTAAAATAGCCTTCAAAGGTTTTTGCATTTGTGAAACGTTTGTTGCCTATTGTTGAAGTGGCAGAAAGGCCGAAACCGAGATAATCTTGCCCCGACCAATATTTTAAATTGTGCCTGCTTTCAAAATTGGGTTTTGAAAAGTTTGACACTTCATATTGACAAAAAGCATTTTGTTCGAGAAAAGAGACAAGCTCCTGAAAAATCTCGCTACACACGTCGTCATTTGGAAGAAGCGAAGGATTTTCTTTGACAATTTTGTATAGCAGCGTGCCTTCTTCCACTTGAAGCATATAGGTTGAGATGTGGGTTATGCCTAGAGAAATGAGTTTTTTTGCGTCTTGACAGACTGAGGTTTTTGTTTGATTTGGAAAGCCAATAATAAGGTCAGCTGAGATATTTTTAAAGCCAACTGTTTTTGCGTTTTCAATAGCAGCAATTGCCTCTTTTGCGGTATGTCTTCTGCCTGCAAATTTGAGAACACCATCTTGAAGCGATTGCACGCCAAAGGATATGCGATTGACGCCAGAATTTAAGTATGAGGCAAGTTTTTCAACAGTTGCACTGTTTGGATTGCATTCAATGGTGATTTCTGCATTTTTTGAAACTTGAAAGTTGCTTTTTATAGTTTGCAGAATTTGGATTATATATTTTGGCTCAACTGAAGAAGGCGTGCCGCCGCCAATATAGATTGTGTCGACTGCTCTTCCTTTATGTTCACTTTTTTCAATCTCATCTTTAAGAAAAACAAAGTATTTTTCTTTTTCCTCGCAGACAAAGGAAGCAAAGTCGCAATAGGTGCATTTGCTTTCACAAAAGGGAATATGAACATATATGCCTAAAGTTTTGTTTTTCATTATTTATCATCATCAAGTTTAAGAATTGACATAAAGGCTTCTGATGGAATTTCAACTGAGCCTATTTGTCGCATTTTCTTTTTGCCTTCCTTTTGCTTTTCAAGAAGTTTACGTTTTCGTGAAATGTCGCCGCCGTAGCATTTTGCAAGCACGTCTTTTCGCATTGCTGAGATTGTTTCGCGAGCGATAATTTTATTTCCGATTGCCGCTTGGATTGGCACTTCAAAAAGTTGGCGTGGAATTATCTTCTTAAGTTTTTCCGCGATTGCCCTACCTCTTGTATAGGCTTTGTCTTTGTGAACAATAAGCGAAAGTGCGTCGCATTTGTCGCCGTTGAGAAGTATATCGACACGAACAAGGTCACTTTGTTCAAACCCCGCCATTTCGTAGTCAAAGCTTGCGTAGCCTTTTGTGCGTGATTTTAAGCTGTCAAAAAAGTCATAGATTATTTCGCCGAGTGGCAAGGTATAATCAACTCTCACGCGCGTTTTGTCAAGATATGTGAGGTCCTTATACACGCCGCGCTTGTCTTGGCAAAGTTCCATGATTGCACCGACATATTCTGGTGGCGTGTACATACTGGCTTTTACAATAGGCTCTTCGATATAGTCAATTTCAACTTGGCTTGGCAGGTCTGACGGATTTGAGATAACCAGCATTTCACCGTTTGTTTTGTAGACGTTATAAAACACGCCAGGAGCTGTTGTGATGATGTCTAGGTTGAATTCGCGTTCAATACGCTCAGTGATTATTTCAAGATGCAATAGCCCTAAAAAGCCGCAGCGGAAGCCAAAGCCGAGCGCTTCTGACACTTCTGGCTGATATTCGAGGCTGGCATCGTTGAGTTTGAGTTTTTCAAGAGCGTCCTTAAGGTCGTTATATTTCGCCCCGTCAACTGTGAAAATTCCGCAAAAGACAACTGGTTGCACTTTTTTATAGCCTTCAAGCGGCATTTCTGTTGGGTCGAGAGCGTTTGTAATGGTGTCGCCAACAGCAACATCTGATATGGTTTTGATTGAGCCTGCAAGATAGCCTACGTCGCCAGCGCTCAGCATATCAACCGCCCTTGCTGAAGGTGTAAAAATACCAACTTCAGTCACATCAAAAGTTTTGCCTGTTTGCATCATTTTGATTTTGTCGCCAACTTTCACCTCGCCGTCAAAAACGCGGATAAGGCAGATTGCACCTTTGAAATTGTCATAATAGCTGTCGAAGATGAGGCATTTAAGTTTTGCGTTTTCATCGCCTTTTGGAGATGGAAACTCTTTGATAATCATCTCAAGCACATCTTTGACATTTGTTCCGTCTTTGGCTGAAATGCAAGGTGCGTGCATGGCAGGCACTCCAACAATGTCCTCAATTTCTTTTTTCACCTCTTCTGGGCGAGCCGAAGGAAGGTCGATCTTGTTGATAACAGGCAAGATTTCAAGATTGTTATCAACTGCAAGATAGGCGTTTGCGAGTGTTTGAGCTTCAACACCTTGACTTGCGTCAACGATAAGGATTGCGCCTTCACAAGCCGCGAGAGAGCGTGAAACTTCATAAGTAAAATCGACGTGACCTGGTGTGTCGATGAGATTGAGCGTATAAGTTTCACCTTCAAAATCATAGAGCATACGTGTTGGCGTCAGTTTGATTGTTATGCCGCGTTCGCGTTCAAGCTCCATACTATCGAGCAGCTGCGCCTGCATATCGCGTTTGGCAAGCGAGCCAGTCAATTCAATCAAACGGTCGGCAAGAGTGCTTTTTCCGTGGTCAATATGTGCCACTATACAAAAATTTCTTATTTTATCAAGTCTGTTCATAATTATAGATTATATATATTTTCTTCCTTTTTAGCAAACATTTTAAGAGTGTTATTGACAAAATGAGAAAAATGCTTTTATTATCTTGGCGATATGAGAACTTAAAGCCAGACACAAATTTTCGTCGAAGAAGCTTATTGAAAACTGGCCTTGAAGTCAAGAGCAAAGCATAGAGCTGCCTGATACTTATCTAGAAGAAATCATGGTAAGATATCTTTTTAAAAAACTTAAGCAAAGGCGATTTTAAACTTAAATTTGTTTTGCTTTTTTGATTTGTTATGATATAATCTCTTTTACAAAATGGTTGTATTGTGATAATCTTTTGATTGTTGCATAAAATACTTTTTATAAAGCGACTATAAAAAAGGCGGAAAATTTTTATGGACATTTTTAAATCTTGGCTGGTTGAAACCCCTATTGCTCATCGTGGCTTGCATGATAAGATAGCGCCTGAAAACTCACTCCCCGCGTTTGAGAAGGCTATTGAAAATGGTTATGCTATTGAACTTGATGTGCAGCTTTTGTCTGACGGAACAGTGATTGTTTTTCATGACAGCTCACTTTCTCGACTTACCAATAATGATGGTTATATCAAATTTTTGACCAAAGATGACCTTGAAATGCTTACTCTTGCTGGAACGAAAGAGAAAATACCTACCTTTGAAGAAGTTTTAAAATTTGTTGATGGAAGAGTGCCTCTTTTGATTGAAATCAAAAATACTGATAAAGTTGGTGAGCTTGAAAATAGAGTTATTGACCTGCTAAAAAATTATAGCGGCGAATTTGCTGTGCAATCTTTCAATCCTTTTGTTTTGCAATATTTTGAAAAACACGCACCTCACATTTTGAGAGGACAACTTGCAAGCTTTTTTAAAAAAAATAAAATGCCTTTTTTTCAAAAGTTTTTTCTCAAAAGGCTTTCACTTTGCAAAAAGGTCAGCCACCCAGATTTTATTGCTTACGACGTAAAAAATCTGCCCAATAGATATGTGTGCAAATTTAAAGACAAACCTCTTCTTGCATGGACAGTCAAAAATCAAAGTGAATATATGAGGGTTGTCAAGTTTTGCGATAATGTAATTTTTGAGGATTTTGAGCCTAAGATTTAAGAGAGTTTTTGCTCTCTTTTTTTATTTTCTTTTTTTATTAGTATGATTTTTATTTTCGATTTTTATAATTGAGGCAATGTTAGATAAGTAACGCTTTTGCTGCCATATTTCTTTGTCGACAAAAGAGTGTAACCTGCTTTGTCAAAATCGTACTTGTCTTCATGCTCGCACACCACAACGCCATCTTTTGATAAAACATTGTATTCTTTGATAAGTTCAAGCACTTTGGTATAAAACCCTGATTTGTATGGCGGATCTAAAAAGATGATATCAAATTGTTGACCGCTTAGCTTTTTGAGTGCTTGGTCAAAGCTTGCTCGAATAACTATTGCGTTTGCGGATAAATTTTTGAGATTGGTTTTTGTGAGGTTGGCACTTCTTGTATCTTTGTCAACAAAAACAACTTCTGCACCTCTTGAAAGTGCTTCAATGCCCAGTGAACCTGTTCCACAAAAGAGGTCAAGCACTCGCACTCCCCCCCCCTCCATATTAAAAGCCAATTTGTTGAACATAGCCTGCTTTACAACATCAGCGGTAGGCCTTATATGATCATATGGATTTTTTGCCAAAATTCTGCCTTTATACTTTCCTGCTGTTACTCTCATGACGATATTATAACAAATTTTTAAAAATCTTTCAAACTTTATTTCATTCTTTTTGAAAATTTTTTCAAAAAGTGTACAATATTGACGGCAAAGTAGCATTAATTTGGGTTAAAATTGCCGAAAAAGTAAAAATTATGTCATTTTTAGGAGGTACATATGAAAAAAGAATATCCGCGTTATACTTTGAGGATACCTAAGTCAATGCTGAAGAAGATTGCTCACATTGCTGATTTTTATTGTCGAACGACAAATAAACAGATTGAACTTTTGATCAAACGGCAAATTGATGAACATGAAAGATGTTATGGATCCATTCCAATCTCGCAAGAAAATGAAAAAAGTAAAGAATAAATTTTGTTTTTTGATTGACAAATATTCTTTTTTTATGTATAATGTCGGTTGTAGTCTTTATGATGACGACACTTTATGGACTTGTAGCTCAGTTGGTAGAGCAATTGACTCTTAATCAAGTGTCCGTAAAGACATAAAACTAATAAAATATAGTTTTTGGGCTGTTAGCTCAGTTGGTAGAGCAACTGACTCTTAATCAGTGGGTCCGGGGTTCGAGTCCCCGACAGCCCACCAAAAACCACGAAAAATAGGGAGATTTAGCCACATCTTCCTATTTTTTGTTTCTATAAAAAATGTAGATAAAAATATAGAAAACGAAAATTTAATAAAAGTGTAAAAATGGTGTTTATGAAGTTAAGCACCTTTTTCTATGTGCTTTTCTATAAAATTTCTCAACCAAGAATAAAAGGAGCATAAAATGAACGCTTTTATTGAAGTAAAACAAAAGCCACCAATAAATAAATTGATAACTTTTAATAAAGACAAATATGAAAATAAGCCAGACGCAACAGGCTACGGCGACAAAGATTTTGCAATAGTGTTTGACCAAGCCCGTGAATGTAAAATAAACGCATCTACTATGCAACTACTTTTATATATTTTAGTCAAAGCAAGTGCGTTGACTTTAACAAAAGAAGATAGAACGATAGGCATATCATTAAGTCAATATTTAATGTTAAGACAGAATGACAACCCTGTAAGTGCAAGACGCAAGATTAACGAAGACCTAAACAAACTATTACACCTGCATATTAGGTTTGAAGATAAAAATGAAAAGGACAAAAAAGCCAAAGTTGAATTTTTTGACATGAATATTTTTAGCAGTATAACCAAATTTAGAAATAGTGAAATTCAAGTCGCATTGACGCCCGAATTTGTAGCCTACTATAACTCACTACCAAAAATGTATTTGCCGACAAAAATATTTGAGATAGACACACGCTACAACCCAAACGCTTTTTATCTACTTTGGGAACTTGCCTATTTATACAATATAAACCGAAACAATAAAGACCGAGCGGGCGTAGTTAGAGTTAAGACACTTTTAAACTACTGCCCTAAAATACCAGACTACAATGATATAAAAGAGTCCGGTCAAATATATCAGCGTATTATACAACCTTTTGAAAGAGATATGCAGGCAATATCAAATATCATGTCTTGGTATTATGTGGATTTATTCGGCACGATACAACCTTTGGGCAAAAAGCGATTAAATGAGTTTTTAGAGTTAAAAATACACTATAAATTTAAAGAAATGCCGAAAAACAGCAAACTTTCAATAGGTAAAGACGACAAAATGATACCCAGCGATGAGATAGACAAAAACGAAACTTAACGACTATGAAAACCAAACCAACATTAAGTTAAAACGATACTAATCAATTATATTCTTTAAGTTGAAAAAGTGGCAAAAACCCCTAAAAACACAGGGAAATCAGCACTTCTACAGGACACAGCAAACGCCTAAGAATTAAGCATTAAGGCTTAATTAAAAAAAATCTTGACGGCTTAAAGGCTGACGCCAGCCGTCAAATAAAAAACTTTTAAAATAAATCTTAAAAAAATAAAAAATAAGGAGCAAATCAAAATGAAAAACGATATATCAAATCAATTAAAAACAAATATAAAAGACTATTATTCAAAATATTATGGTGGCATACTTGAAGACGGCAAGCAATATACATGTCCTAACCCTGCACACGCCGATCACAAGCCAAGTGCAACATATTATGAAAATCAAAACGGCATATTTTGTCATGTGTGCCATAAGACCTACGACATATTTAACTTGATAGCGTTTAATGAGCATTTAGACCCAAAAGACGCATTTAAAAAGGTTTGTGAACTATATCAAAATAATAAAAAAGACAAGACTAAATTTGACTATTGGCATAAGGCTTTAATGGAAAACAAGCAAGCAAAAGATTTTATTTTTTCAAGAGGTTTTAACGAAGATACTTTGAAAAGGTTTAATATAGGCTATGCCGAAGATTATGGCAACATAGTTATACCTATAACAGCCAAACAATACACTACAAGAAACCTTGAAAATGATAAAGATAAGCGTGAGTATAAAAAGATAAATGGCGGTGAAGACACTGCACTATTTAATGGTCAGGTGGTGTCAACCACAACTGACAAAGATATTTGTTTTGTAAGTGAAGGCGAATTTGACGCTATGAGTTTTGAGCAAATAGGCGTTAAGGCTATCGCCTTGCGTAGCACCGAAAACATTAGACTTTTATTTGACACTATCAAAAACAAGAATATCACTTTTGTATTAGCGTTAGACAACGACCAAGCAGGCAGAGAGTGTCGAAACGAACTACACGAAAAACTAATTAAATTAGGCTTTGCAGAGCCGATAGACTTTGACCTAGGTATTTATAAAGACCCTAACGAAATGCTTGTGAAAGCCCCAAAAGAGTTTACAAAACAAGCTCATGCAATAGTCGATAGTTTTAAGTTAAAAAACAGTCCACAAGAAACGCCACAAAATACACAGGATAAAGAAAAAATCAATAGCGATTATGACAGCAAAAGCAACCTATGTTTATTAAAAGACTTTTTCAATTTCATAGAAGATAACAAAAATAACAAGCCTATTTCAACAGGCTTTAAAAGACTTGATAATATTTTAGACGGTGGAATAAGGTCAGGCATTTATGTTATAGGTGCAATATCGTCAATAGGTAAAACTACTTTTACAATGCAAATTGCCGACCATGTAGCAAAGCATGATAATGATGTTATTATTTTCTCACTTGAAATGACAAGACGCCAACTCATAGCAAAATCATTATCACGCATAACCTATGAACATGAAAGTAAAATTGACAGAAAATGCACAGGCGATATTTTACACGCACACCACTACTCAACATACGATGACCATGACAAAAATGTTATAAAAAGGTCAGTGCAAAAATATAGTGAATTTGCAAAAAATATATTTACTTTTGAAAATGAGAATGGCACAACAGCTGAAATGATTTACAAGTCTATTGATAATCATATCAGGCAACGCAATAAAATACCTGTTGTGATAATTGATTTCATGCAGTTAATATCAGCAACAAGCGAAAAGTTTAGCGACAAGCAAAACATGGACAAACTTATGACAATTATCAAACAATGCACAACCAAATTTAATGTGCCTGTGATACTTATCAGCTCACTAAATCGTGAAGGCTACACGCAAAAAATATCATTACAAAGCCTTAAAGAAAGCGGTGGAATTGAGTATTGTGCAGAAGTGATTTTAGGCTTACAATTTAGAGATATGGGCAAAGATTTTGACATAGACGAAGCCAAAGCAAGAAACCCAAGAGAAATTGAAATGATAGTTTTAAAAAATAGGTTTGGAATGACAGGCACAACAATAAATTATGACTTCTACCCTGAATATAACTATTTTGAAGAAGAAAGAGAAAACGACACGACAGGCTATGCAAAATTAAAAAGCAACCCATTTTAGTGTCGATATGTATTCTAATGTCTAAACATTAGATAACATAGTGAGATAAATAAAAACACAAAAACCCTAGTGACTAAATTTGTGACGCCTAGGGTTTTTTATCGCACTTTTATTTTTAAGAATTTTCAAGTATCTTTATGACGGCATCTTTAATCTCGGTATTTTTACATTTAGCAAGTAAATCAAGTATTTGCTTATCTTTTTTGTAATCTAAAATGTTATGATAAAAAAATTCTTCTTCTGTCATGCCACATGCTTCAATTAACTTTAACATAGTAGATATTGAAGGGTTAAAACTCTTATCGTTAGGGGCTTTTACACTATCTACATTATCAGTTCTTGTGCTATTTGCTGTTTCTAATCTTGAAATATAAGCCCCATTAACATCGGCTTTTAGGCTTAATTCTCTCGCAGACATATTAGCCATTGTTCTTGCTAAACTAATACGCTCTACCAATTCTTTTTCAGTCATATATTACCACCTCACATATATACAAATATTATAAAATATGGAGTGTATACAGGCTATTACAAAGACCTTACAAAAATTACAAGGTATGTAATATTTTATGCACTTTCTTGTGCATTTGTTTGCTTTTATATTCATTTTATGCTATCATATAAGTAATGTGAGGTGAAAATGAAAGTTGTTTTAAGTAAAAAAGGGTTAG
>CARTDZ010000036.1 GCA_949067325.1 uncultured Eubacteriales bacterium
TTAAATCATAAAGCATAGGAGGTGTAATTGCCTTTTTTGTTTTGTTTATTTTTTTGTCTATTTTTTTGAATTTTATAATTTTATTATTTAATCCTTTAATTCTTTTTATTAAAAAGCTTTTATTTTTAATACTTTTTATTTTTTTTATATTTTATTAATTTAAAAGATTTATTGCTTGTTTTTTATTATTTTTAGATTATTTTTTTTACAAACAATATTTTGAAAGAAAGTGATCTAGTTTACGTTTATACGTTGAAGGGTCTGTATGATAGCTTTTTGTGTGCGCTGCTTCCTCGCAGACGTAGACCATTTTGCGGCTTTCTGGCACTGCATCAGCTAGCGAGAAAAGCATTTCAGTAGGCACAAAGTTATCTTTGCCGCCATGTATAAAAAGCACTGGAATATTTGATTTTTTGAGTTGTTTGACTGCGTCAGCCATCTTCATATCAAAGTTTTTGGCACGTTTTGTAAAGCTGTTAAAAGTTTTCATAAGAAGGCTTGGTGGCAGAAGTGTTGCTCTATGATAGATATATGAAAACTCTTTATACACATTGTCAAAACCGCAGTCTTCCACCGCGCACACAACATTTGACGGCAATTTTTCGCCAAGTGTCATGCAGACTGCACTTGCGCCCATTGACACGCCAAAGAGAACGATTTTTTGAGAATTGTTTTGCGTGAGCAAGAGGTCGATCCATTTTAAGATGTCTAGGCGGTCAAGCCAGCCCATGCCCACCATGTCGCCTTCGCTGTTGCCATGGCCGCGACACTCGATTGCCAAAACATTGAAACCGCGGCGGATAAAAAGCTCAGCATAATCCGCCATTTCTTTATAATAGCTGCCGTAGCCGTGAACAAGAAGTGCTGTTTTGCTGGAGTTAAGATTTACAAAATGTCCACAAAGTTTTAGACCATCATTTTCGATTGTGAGTTTTTGTGCGTCAACTTTGTCCCACCAAGAATAATCTTCGACCATTTCTTTTTCTTTGTTTTTTATTTTTTTGCGACGAGATTTTTTGAGGCCTTCTTTAACCGTTCCTTTTCGAGCAAGCGAGACCTTAAAACAAATACTGCCTATAAGCAAATAGACAAATAAAAAGAATAGAACAAAAGTCAAAATAGCTAGGATAATTATTGAAAGTATTTTCATTTTTTAATTCCTTTTAAGTTCTAGTTACTTTTGATTTTATTCACAGCAAGTTAAGTATATTCTTTTATAAATTTTTACAACAAAAAAAGTCGTCTATAAAAACGACATTTTTCTCATGAAATTTGCTTTTTGTCATTCGACAATTGCTTTTATACTTTCTCCGCTTTGTGCGTCTTGATAAGTCAGCCAGTAGCCAAAGCCTTCACGTTTTGCGCTGTCGAGCGGAAACCAGACAGGATAGCCTGAAAGTTCTCGCGGCGGATTTTTTTGATAAACGCCTGGAACGCCATAGCACACATATTTTAGTTTTTCGTCTTCATACAACAGGCCGAAAACGTAATAGTCCCCTCCTTCGCCATACTCTACCTTGACCCACTTTGAGTTTGGAATAAGCTGACTTAAATAATCCTCTTCTTGGTTCTCTTTGAACAACTTTTCAACCTGTTCTTTGATTTCGCTATAGAAACCCGAAGGTGCGGGCTGGTCAGCCCCGTCGGTCAGGTGGGGCTGGTCAGCCCGCGGTTGCCCTTCACCAAGTGTGACAGCTTCCTTTTGATTGTGATTTAAATAAAATTTTTTATATATACAATCATCACAATTATCACAACACTCTTTTGTCATTTCTTTATCAATCAAGCTTTCGATTTCTGCTTTTTCTTCTTCGTCAAAATCAATTCCATATTCATCAAGTGTTTCTTCAACGTCTTTTGCAGAAGTTGTGCTTTTTAGCGAATTTATTACGTCAGCAAAAACTTCTTCTTGTGGCGAAACCCCTTCGCTTGTTCCGTAAAGCAAAGGTGAAGGTTCTCCGTCTACAAAATTGACTATTGCACACGAAAACTTTTGTGGTATTTTTTCTAGTTGTGTTTGAAAAGAAAAAAGCATTGAGGACACTTTGGTCAGTCCCGCTTTTACAACCTTATCTTTGTCATATATGCCAAGACTTATTATCCCTCTTGGCTCACTTGAGAAGTTGTAAAGTCTGACTTTGCCTTGCAGCATATTGCCTTCACATTCCATTGAAAGCACAGCTTTTTGGCTTGAGCCATTGTAGCCATTCATCACTATTGATTTTTTTGCCAACATAAAAAATCACCTCTCTTATATTAATTATACAATAGGTGATTTTTTTGTGACTAAAGAAGTTTGTTTAATATTATTATTTCTTGTCAAATTTTAAGTTATTTCTTTTTTTTCAAGACGTTTTATTATTTTTCTTGCAATATCTTTGGCATTGAAGCCTGCTTTTGAATATACCTCTTCACCCTTTCCACTTGGCATATATTCTTTAACGTTTATGAGCATATCTTCATCGTCAAGATATTTATACCAAATATTGTCATTCGACGCTTCGATTGCCACCTTAAGTTTGGCTTCCTTTTGAAGCACTTTGTTTTTGTATAGCTGTGACTGCTGCTCAAAAAGTTCGAGGCAAGGAAGAGAGACTAAGCTGGTATCAAACTTTTTTTCAAGTTCTGCTGCCACACTTTGAGCAAGAGCGACTTCGCTTCCTGTAGCATACAGCACTACGCTTGCAGCTTTTTTTGCTTTTTTGACAACATAACCGCCAAGCGATGCTTCCTTGGCTGAAGTGTTGACAACGACTGGAATTGGCTGTCTTGATAGCACAATTGCGCAAGGGCCTTCTGCTGAAATGGCATATTTGTATGCAGCGATAAGCTCATTTGCGTCGCATGGTCTGAAAACTTTTAAGCCTTCTATTAAGCGAAGTTGACCAAGTTGTTCGATTGGTTGATGGGTCGCGCCATCTTCACCGACAAAGATACTATCATGAGTAAAGATATATAGCACATTAAGTTTCATCATTGCAGCCATACGAATTGCTGGCGTCATATAGTTTGAAAATGAGAGGAAGGTTGAAGCGAATGGCATAAAATCTTCATAAAGAGCAAGACCATTGCAGATTGCGGCCATTGCGTGTTCTCTGACGCCAAAATGAATATTTCTTCCTCTTCTGTTTTGTGCCTGATAACGACCAGCATTCTCAAGCATTGTTTTGGTTGAAGCTGCAACGTCTGCACTTCCACCGACTACTTGAAGAAGTTTTTCACTTATTTCCTTTAAGATAGCGTTGTTGAAGTCGCAACCCGACATACCTTCAAGCTTATAACAGTTTTTTGCTATTTTTTCGAGATCAAGTTTTTTGCGATCAAAGTAAGAAATAAACTGCTTGTACAAGTCTGGGTTTGAATTTGAGTAAACGGCTAGGTCTTGGTTCCATTTTTCATGGTTAAGCTTGCCACGACGAGTAGACGCCATGCAGTAGTCACGCACGTCGCTTGGTATATAAAATTTTTCTTGCACGCCAAGTTTTTCATTAAAAGCGTCAAGTTCTTTTTCACTTAAAACGCCGTTATGAATAAGCGATGTGCCTTCTTTTGTAGTGCCGATGCCGATTGTGGTTTTGAAGATAATTAGCGTTGGCTGATCTGATTTTTTTGCTTGACCGATGGCGTGAGAACATTTGTTTAAATCATTCCCCTTTTCCACCTTGATGACATTGAAGCCCATTGCTTTGAATTTTTTGGCAATATTTTCTTTGTTTGAAATAGAGAGGCTTCCGTCAATTGTGACATCATTGTTGTCGTAGAGAAGGATAAGTTTTTTGAGGTTGAGTGTTCCTGCAAGCGAGCAAGCTTCTAGCGCCACGCCTTCCATAAGGTCTCCGTCACTGACAACACAATAGGTATAATTGTTAATGATTGGAAAGCCAACTGAATTGAACCTTTCAGCGAGAAGGCTTTGACCGAGAGCCATGCCTACAGCTGTTGCCACACCTTGGCCAAGAGGGCCTGTGGTTGCTTCAACGCCGTCTGTCATATTGTATTCTGGGTGACCAGGAGTGCGAGAAGAAAGCTTGCGATAATTTTTTAGATCTTGCAAAGTAACATCAAAACCGAAGAAAGAGAGAAGAGTATAATAAAGTGGGCAGGCGTGACCAGCTGAAAGAACGAGACGGTCGCGATTTAAAAAATCAGTGTCTGAAACATCAAAATTGTAGTGGTCTTTGAAGAGTGCGAGCATAAAAGAAGACATACCAAGCGAAGCGCCTGTATGACCCGAACCTGCGTTTGATATTGATTGAGCTGTGATTGATTTAAGATAATTTAAAGTCTTTTCACTTATTTTCATAATATTCCCCCAGAGCTTGGACAAGCTTTTTTGCAGCAGATTTTTCGTTTTTGTTTTTTAGCGACAGGATTATATCGCAATTGTTTTCAAGAAATTGATGGTGTGTTGCGAAAGCGAGTTTGTTTATCACATTGTCTTCACCTATTTCTGTTTGAGGAAGACTTAAATAGCAGACAAGATTTTCTGCGAAAAGACGTTTGTTGTTTTTGAAAAGGTCGTAGTTGCAGCTTAAAACCGTATTGTGAAAACCAAGCATATTTTTAAGTGCAAAGGTTTCGCGTTCTCTAAGGTATTCAAGTCCACATTTTTCCAAAATTGCCCCACGTTCTATGAGGTCATATTCGATAAGTTCTTGACAATCAGAAAAGTGCATCTCAAGCGTTGATGCCAAAGCTGCAGAAAGGCTTTTCGCAAATTTAGCATCTAAACTGATGAGAATTATATTTTGGATTTTATCTTTCATATTTATATAATAACATAAATTTGCATAAAGCCAAACGTTTTAAGCAAATTTTTTCAAATATTATGATGTAAGTTTGATAGTTTTTTTTGCTTTTTTTATTTTAAATTTGTCAATTTTTTTATTGCCTTTTTGGTGTTTGTTGTATGTTTTTTTGATTTTTGAGGTTTTTTTGAAGCTTTTTCTTCAGTTTTATTGCCTTTTTTGTTAAATTTTATCCCCCAAGTCAGTAGCAGTAGGATTATGCCAGCTGCGATGACGATTGTCATATCATAGTTTGGTGTGCTGTGCGAGAGAATAATAACTGAACCACTTTCGTCAACTGACATTATGACTGTGCCAAGCTCCATTGTGGTCATAATGTGAGAGCCTGTATTTTTTAGGCGATCAATCACATTGCTATTTGGGTGGCCATAACTATTGTCTTTGCCGCAAGAGATGACTGTATATTCTGGCAAAACTTTTTCAAGAAAAGCTGCCGAACTTGATGTGTTTGAGCCGTGATGGCCTGCCTTATATACATCAGCCTTTAAAAGATTGCCATATTTGTCGACTGCCTCATTTTCAACCTTCTTTTCTGCATCGCCAGTAAAAAGAAATTTTGCGCCATTATATTCAAGCATAATGAGCGGGCTATAATTGTTGTTTGTGGTGGAAGAAGATACTGAAAGAGGAGTGAGAAAATTGACTTTGTAATTTTCGCCTTGGATTGTTTCGCCAGCTTGGCTGAATTTTATCTCGCAGTCTGGTTCTTGATACACAGCTTTGATTGTGTTGTTGTAAGTGCTTGAAGATGATACTGCGTAGCCTTCATTGTTTGGGTGTTTGAGTGTGTTAATTTCGTAAGAAGTAAGTTGCATAGGCCTATAAACGCAATTGACTTGAAATGTGTCAAGCACCAGTTTTCCGCTGCCAATATGGTCGCTATCTTGATGAGTAAAGATAAGAAAGTCGATGGCATTTACTTCATTGTAATTGAACACTTCAGTCAGATATGAGACGAGAGTGTTGCCAGCGCTTTTTTCGCCACAGTCGATCAGCATAGTTTTTCCGTCAGGAAGGCGAATAAGAGTTGAGTCGCCCTGCCCTACATCGATAAAGTGGACTTCAAAATCTTTTGAGTAGATGGTTTCTTTTGGAAGGTATGACTTAAACATATTTAGTCCCCCACCAAAAAAGAAGATAAGGAATGTGGCAAGGATTATCACAGCGCTTATGCCTATTCTTATCAAAATCTCTTCAATGCTCATTTGAGTTTTTATTTTCTTATTCTTCATCTTCTTTTGTTGCTTTTTTTGTTCTTTTTTGTTGCTTTTGTTTATTCCCTAGTTGAAATTATATGCTTTATTATCAATCTACATACTTAACTTCATTTTTGATTTTTGGAAGCTTTTTCTTTTTGGCGTGGTTGAAAAGAGCTACAATTTGTGGCATGGCGTCAATTGTGGCTTTGTAGCCTTCTTCAATCATTTCGTCTATACCTTCTGCTTTGTTGGCTTTGAAACGTTTTGTTTCTGGGCCAATGACCACGTCTGAATAAACGTATCCGCGAACAGCGTTACTTTTCATCAAAATGCGAATTGAACAAGTCACGACATCTATAAGTTTGCTGCTTTCTGTGCCATAAGTGCGTGATTTGTTGACATCGACACTTACAACATAGTCGCAGCCATAATGGCGAGGTATATCTGCTGGAATGGTGTTTTGGAGGCCGCCGTCACAAAGGAGCATATTGTCAAAAGCTACTGGGTGAAAAACTGCAGGAACAGCGCAACTGCCACATATAGCCTTTGCGAGGTTGCCTTTTGAAAGACAGACTTCTTTTGTAGATTTTATATCGACTGCGACTGCTGAGAATGGAATTGGCAAATCTTCAATTTTTAAATCACCTAAGTTCTCTTTGATAATAGCTTCAAGTCCATCAAGGCGTGAAGGAGTGAATGGTATGAGGTTTTTTCGAATATCTTTTACTCTGAAAGAAGTGGCTATTTCATACATTTGGTCAAAAGAATAGCCTGCACTATAAAATGCACCAACCAAACTGCCTGCACTTGTGCCTGCGACATAATCAAATTTTATACCAAATTCTTCAAAAGCCTTGATTGCCCCAAGGTGCGTAAAGCCCCTTGCTCCACCACCGCCAAAAGCAATACCAACTTTAACTTTTTTTCTGCCAAACTTGCCAAACATATTTGCTCCTATTTTTACTCTTAAATTATACCAATTTTTCAACAAAAAACAAACTAAACTTAAATTTTTTTGCAAAAAATAACTTTAAAAGAATAAAGTTGAAATTTTTGATGCAAAATGGCTTGATTTTTGATGTAAAATTTGATAGAATAGCATTGTTAAGTTTGTGGCCTCTTGGTCAAGAGGTTAAGACGCCGCCCTCTCACGGCGGAATCAGGGGTTCGATTCCCCTAGAGGCTACCACAGGGTATTTGGACAAACCAAGTAAGTCATGGAATAATTGAAATTGACGGAATTCCACATATTTACGCAAGTTTGCCATTCAAAAAAGACAGGATATAACCTGTCTTTTTTGTTTATCTTTTGAACGTGTCTTTTTTATATATTTATTTTATTCATTTTTTTACGCTTTTTCTTTTATGTTTTTTTAGCTATAACAAAAATTATGCAAAAGTTTTATTTAAACTCTAGTAATTCGCCGCTAGAAGGTATATTCATCTTTTTG
>CARTDZ010000037.1 GCA_949067325.1 uncultured Eubacteriales bacterium
TCACATTTTCAGCAATGGACAACATATCAACAATCCATAATTTTGAAATTGAAAATTCAGTTATAACAATCGTTTACACAATAGAAATTTAAAAAAAGAGGCAAAGGGCTGTAAATTTTGAAACTAGCAAAAAGACATATCAAGTTGATATGTCTTTTTATGTTTTATCTTAATAATTTTTAATATGTCTAACCTCAATGCTTGGAATTGTGATTTCATGTGGCATATCAAAAACATACTTAATAGTTTTTGCAACATCTTCGGCTGTAAGTCCAAGTTTCATAATCTCATTTGGCAATTCGTCGTTGTTGCGAATATAAAAGTTTGTTTTAATAAGTCCAGGACAAACATCCGTAATCTTTACATTGTGTTTTGTTAAATCTCTTTGTATTGCTTTACGGTAGTAATAACTCCCGTGTTTTGAGGCATTATAAACAGGGCAAAATTCTTCTGTTTCTACGCCGCTTTGCGAATTAACATTTATTATTTGACCTTTTCCATTTTTGAAAAGTATAGGAGTGAGAGTGGTTATTACTCCTATTGTTCCAAAAGTATTTGTATCAAGTAAATCTTTGAGTTTTTCAAGTCGGTTTATATTTGCGAAGTGTGGTTGTTCCAATTGTGAAATTTCGCCCTTTGACCACACCCCAGCACAATTTATTATTGTATTTAACTTTGGAAATTTTTCATTAATATAATCTTTTAATTTATTTAAATCATCAATATTAGAAATATCACAAACTAGATAGTCCGCATTATTTTTTTTCGCAATTTCTCTAACATTTCTTTCTTCTCTGTCAACAAGAAGCAATTTTTCATTTTTAAGCAAATCGGCCGTTGCTTTTCCAACACCATCTCCAGCACCCGTTATTAAAACATATCTCATATCCTAACTCCTTCCTAAACTTATTATAACATAAACATTCTTTATTTGTATAAAAATAAAAGAAAAAATTTAAAAAATATATTTTGGCATTTAGGCGTGTGCTTGGTATTATACAAGTGGCTCGGCTTCGCCTCGCCAGACAAGCACACGCCTAAACTCAATTTTGCTCTAAAAAGAGCGGTTGCTGGCGGAGCGTAACGCAATCCGCTCTTTTGCTTTTTGTTTTCTTCTCTCTATTTTCTAGATTAAACGAATATTCTTTGTTGTCAAGGTCAAGGCGAGTGTCATACGATTTGCAGATTGGTTATTTTTACGACAACCTATGACAACGGCAGAAGTATTCGCTTTTTTGGCAGTTAAGAGAGAGTTAAGAGCAAAAAGAAAACATAGGCTGTTGTTGTCTATGTTTTTCTTTAATTATTCCGCTAGTTTCAAAAGTTAGTGACTAAGGGCCTCTTTTTATTGTTGACGTAAAATTTTTGTGATAATTTAATTTATATTTTAAAAGCCTTCAATTTTGACAATAATCTTTATATAAAGGTAGAAAAATGTCAGGTAAGCTTGAAGAATATAGAAGAAAGCGTGATTTTGTCAAAACGTCAGAGCCTAGAGGAAAGATTGATGTTAAGGCCAAACAAAAATCCAAAGACGCTTCAACTAAGACTAGAAGATCGACCAAAGTTTATGGCGGACGTTATAAAACTGGCGATTTTGCAAAACAAAAACAGGGGCGGTTTGTTGTTCAGCTTCATTATGCGAGACGAAAGCACTATGATTTCAGGTTGGAGTTTGATGGCGTGCTTTTGAGCTGGGCTTTGCCAAAGGGGCCATCATTTAATCCTAAGGACAAGCGTTTGGCTGTTAGGGTGGAAGATCACCCAATCGAGTACGCAAACTTTGAAGGAATAATACCCAAAGGTGAGTATGGTGGCGGAACTGTCATGCTTTGGGATAAAGGTGAGTATATAGCTGAAGAAGATTTTGCCAAAGGGCTTGAAAAAGGCTCTTTAAAATTTACCTTAAAAGGAAAAAGGCTTAAAGGAAAGTGGACGCTTGTTCGCATGGCTACAGAAAATGAAAAAAAAGAAAATTGGCTTTTTATTAAGGAAAAAGATGAGTTTGTGCGGGCTGAAAGTGGAATTTCGCAGTTTGCAAACAGTGTCGCAAGTGGTCGAACGATAGATGAGATCGCAGAGGGTAAAAAGGGTAAAGTTGACAAAAAACAGCTCAAAAACCCTTTTGATAACGTGAACGTTATGCTGGCTCAGCTTTCAATGAAAGTGCCAACGGGAAAAGATTTTGTGTATGAGATAAAGTATGATGGCTATCGAGTTGTGGCTTTTATTGAGGGTGGCAAGGCAAGGCTAGTCACCAGAAATGGCAATGATATAACGTCAAAGTTTAAAGATATTGCTTCTTCATTGGAGAAGCAGGCCGCAGAGCGGTCTGTCGTGTTGGACGGCGAAATTATAGCAGCTGATGATCAAGGTCGGCCAGATTTTCAGGCATTGCAAAACCTTATGAAAAGCAAAAATGCATACAGCAACCTTGTTTACATTGTTTTTGATATGTTGGCAATTGCAGGCCAAGATTTGCGTGAAAAACAGCTTTTAGAACGTAAAAAACTACTCAAAAGTTTTTTAAAAGATTGCTCCAACAATATCCAATACGCAAGTCATATTGATAGCAAGGGTGAAGAATTTTTTAATGCTGTGAATAATATGGGGCTAGAAGGCGTGGTTGCCAAAAAGAAAAGTTCAACTTATAGTGGCAGCAGAAACGGTGACTGGATAAAAATCAAGTGCTATAAAAGACAGGAATTTGTGATAGGAGGCTATACTTCAACGGGCAAAAAGGGTATAAGTTCACTACTTTTGGGTGTGTATAAAAATGAAAATCTTGTTTACGTAGGACGCACAGGAACGGGTTTTGGTGAAAGCCAGATATCCTCACTTTTAAAAAACTTTAAAAAACTTGCCGCCATAAAAAATCCTTTTGTCGAGCTGTTTGAAGCCAGAAAAGAAGAACAAACTTATTTTTTAAAACCCACTTTAATAGCGGAAGTTCAGTATGTTGAGTTTACAAAAGACGGACTTTTAAGGCAGGCAAGTTTTAAAGGATTGCGAGAAGATAAAAATCCTAAAGAAGTGGTGTTTGAAGAAGATTTTGCTTTAGACGTGCCTAAAAGCACACAAAAAAGTGGTAAAAATAATGAAAAACCAGAAAAACCCCACAAGATGACTGAAAAAATGTCAAATAAAAAAGTCAATCAAACATCTTCAAACAAAAGCACTTTTCAATCAAATTTAAAAAAAGATTTTAAAGCTGAGCTTTCAAATCTTGAAATTTCAAATCCTGACAAGCTACTTTATACCTCGCCAAAAGTTCAAAAAATCGACCTTTTCAATTATTATAAAAAAGTTTGTGATCGTATGCTTCCATATGTTTCAAACAGGCTTTTAAGTGTCGTTCGCTGTCATGACAAAGCGTCGGCGTCTTGCTTTTATAAAAAGCACCCGACCACAAAAAATGAAGCTGCGAAAGTGGTGACTTTGACCAATGATGAAGGCGAAAAAAGTGAATATTTTTATATAAATTCACCGCTCGATCTTTTATCTCAAGTTCAGCTTGGCACTATAGAATTTCATATATGGGGCAGTAAAGTTGAAAGTTTAGAAAAGCCCGACTTCATGGTTTTTGACCTCGATCCAGACAAAGGCGTGCCATTAAGTCAAGTGCGTCAAGGCGTCAAAGACCTAAAAAAAATACTTGACAAACTCAAACTTAAAAGTTTTTTGAAGACTAGTGGAGGCAAGGGCTATCACATTGTTGTGCCTTTTTCACGAACTGCAAACTGGCAGGTGTTTCATGACTTTGCTGAAAATGTCGCATTGCTGATGGAACAAAAATGGCCTTCGCGTTATACCAGCAATATTAGAAAAGCTAGTAGAAAAGGGAAAATTTTTGTGGATTATATGCGAAATGGCCGTGGCTCAACCAGTGTGGCTCCATACTCGCTGCGGGCAAGAGAAGGTGCAAAAATTTCAATGCCAATTGCATGGTCAGAGCTTGATAAAATAGCACCTGACGGAGTTGACATTTTTGAAGCTCAACGTCGCATAAACAAAAAAGACCCTTGGAAGGGCTTTTATACTATCAATCAAGTATTAGAATAAAACAGTAAATTTTCGATTATAAAACTAGTAATTATTTAAAACAATGATTTCTCCATGCCAGAAGGTGCTTTTATGCCAAGCAGTTTTAAAATTGTTGCTGCAATGTTGGCTATTGAAGCATTTTTACCAAGCTTTGCTTTGATGTTTTTTTCGCTGACAAAATAAAATGGCACAGGATTTGTTGTGTGAGAAGTTATTTTATTGCCAGCCTTGTCAAACATAAGTTCTGCGTTGCCGTGATCTGCAGTGATAATACAGTCGCCTCCAGCCATGAGGGTGGCAAGTGCCAATGCATAAGCTTGTTTTTCAACGCAAGCGATAGCGTCTTTTGTTGCGTTAAAGTTGCCAGTATGTCCAATCATGTCAGGGTTTGAATAATTGACCAAAATAAAGTCATATTTGGCCGAAGCAATTGCGTCCAAAGTTTTCTCTGTGATTTCAATTGCACGCATTTTAGGGTAGTAAGAAAAATCTTGAGTGTCAATGCTGTCAATTAAACAGCGTTCCTCGCCTTCGTTGGCCTCTTCTATGCCGCCATTAAAGAAAAATGTCACATGGGCATATTTTGTTGTTTCCGCGATATGAAATTGTTTCAAACCATGCTGAGAAATAATCGCTGACAAGTTATCCTCGATTTTTTGAGGCGGATAAATAACATTTAGCGCAGAAAAATCTTTTGAATATTCTTCCATAGGCGAAAATAAAAGATTTTTAAATTTTTTGGCTTTAAATTCGTTAAAATCTTTTTGAGTAAAAGCTTGCGTTAGCTCAATAGCTCGATCTGAACGATAATTGAAAAAAATCACACTGTCATCATCTTTTATAGTGCCATCTTTGTCAAAAAGTGCGGGCAACAAAAATTCATCTGTTGTTCCGCTTGCATAACTTTCTTTCAAATATTGAGAAGGACAGGTTTGGACAAAATTTGCGCCAAAAACAAGCGTTTTGTAAGCATTTTCAACTCTTTCCCAACGTTTTTCACGATCCATGGCAAAAATCCTTCCACAAAGCGAAGCGATTTTTATATTTGTATTTTCTATTTTTGCGCCAAGTTCTTCAACAAACTTGAGGCCATCTTTCGCACCAGTGTCTCTTCCATCAGTAAAAGCATGAACAAAAATGTTTTTAATTTTGTATTTTTTGGCTTCGTCAAGAATGGCGTATAGATGTTTTGTATGTGAATGTACTCCGCCATCTGATAAAAGTCCAATTATATGCAAGTTTTTGCCTTCACAATGGCGAAAAGCTTTGACAAGCCTTTCATTTTTGCCAAAAACACCTCTGTCTATATCATCATTTATCTTCATAAGGTCTTGCAAAACAACGCGGCCACCGCCAATGGTAAGGTGTCCTACTTCAGAATTTCCCATTTGTCCTTTTGGCAATCCAACAGCTTCTCCGCTTGCGCCGAGCGTGGTGTAAGGAAAGCGTTTCTTGAGCTTGTCAAGGTGAGGAGTTCCTGCAGCAAAAATAGCATTTCCTTCCTTTTCTTTTCTCAAACCAAACCCATCGAGAATAACAAGTGTAACCATAATTTCTCCTTTTTTTAATCAAGCTAAAAAATATATTTTTTTATTTTTTTTAACTATTTTTTTCAATATTTTATTAAAATTTGAATTTATTTTTAGTTTTTTCATATTTTTTTTGATATTTTTTTGATATTTTTTAAATAATTTTATTTTTTTTAAACTTATTTTTTTAGCATTTTTAAATGTTTTTTCAAATCATTTTTTGTAAACGAACTTGTGTTCTTTTAAAGCTTATCCAGCAAATTGTATCGCTCAGTATGCACAATCGCGCCAAAGATTTTCTCTTTAGCACCTTTATACTGTTTTTCGAGATTATTCAAAAATGCCTTTGCCTTTTCTCTTTCAGTGTGTTTGTCAGCAGGGCAGATGTTTTTTAAAACGGGGTAATTTTTTGATACGCGAATGACATCTTTTTCGTCGCAATAGATAAGTGGCCGAATTGCAAAAAGTTCTTGACGAGAAAGATATGTTTTTGGTTTGAAAGTTGAAAGACGTCCTTCAAAAAATAGACTGATAATAAAGGTTTCGATGAGATCGTCTTTGTGATGGCCGAGTGCAATTTTGTTGCAACCTAGTTCTTTTGCCTTGCTATTTAATAGTCCTCTACGCATATTGGCACAAAGCGAGCAGGGATTTTTTTCTTGTCTTATGTCAAAAACCACCTCAAAAACGTTGGATTTTTCAACATAAAACTCAACATCAAGTTCTTTGCAAAAATTTTCGATCGCACTATAATCGTTTTTGCCATTTGTTAAATCTATGGCTATGGCTATAAGTTCAAAGTGTTGTGGGCTGAACCTTTGATATGCTTTCAAAGCATGAAGAAGCGTCAAGCTATCTTTGCCGCCAGAAATACCGACACAAATCTTGTCGCCATTTTCAATGAGATTATAGTCTTCAACTGCTTTTCTTAAAACACTTAATATTTTTCTCACAATTTTTCCTTTTCTTAAAAATTATAGCACTTTATCACAAAAAACACAATTTTTATTGAAAAATAATTGATTTTTGTTTGAAAAACTAATTTAAAGATTTTTTTTTGACAATGCTTGAATTTTGAATTTAAAATACGCAAATGTTAAAAAATGGCTATA
>CARTDZ010000038.1 GCA_949067325.1 uncultured Eubacteriales bacterium
GCTTGCATAAATATAAAAAATGTTGTATAATAATCAAAACGGCGTGAATAAACATAAATTTATAATTATGCAAAATCGCTACAGCCCTTTATTTTAAAGGAGAATAGCCGTTAAGGAGAGGAAAAATGGCAAGAAGTGCTAGACAGTCAAAAATCTTGGAAATTATCTCAACCAAAGAGATTGAAACTCAAGATGAACTGGCGAGAGAGCTTAAAAATGCTGATTTTGAGATCACACAAGCGACAATTTCAAGAGATATCAAAGAGCTTGGCCTGACAAAAATTTTGTCAAGCACAGGCAAATACAAATATACTTTTGTAGGCTCTGAGGAACAAGCTATTTCAAATAAGTACATAATCATCTTCAAAGAAGCAGTCATTTCTGTTAAGTCTGCTCTTAATCTTGTCGTACTTAAAACTGTCAAAGGCATGGGGGCTGGAGTTTGCAGCTTTGTTGACAAACTCAACCTTACTGACCTTATGGGGGCAGTGTGTGGTGATGATACTGTTATGCTTATTTTTCCAAGCACAACTATAGCTTCATCAAGCGTTTTGACGCTTTCTGACTTATTGAAATAAGGAGGAGTGAAATGCTTAAAACCTTAACAATAAAAAATGTAGCGCTCATAAAAGACCTTGCAATCGACTTTTCTGAAGGCTTTAATGTTTTAATTGGTGAGACGGGCGCAGGAAAAAGTATAATTTTTGACAGCCTCGACTTTGTGCTTGGTGGCAAGGTTGACAAAGGCCTTATTCGAAGCGGCGAAAAAGAAATGCGCGTTGATGCCATTTTTTCAAATTCCAATTCAGCGGTCAGCGAATGTCTTGACGAGCTTGGCTTTGATGAGCATGATGAAATTCTTATTTCTCGCCAGCTTTCAGTCGAAGGCAAATCATCTCTTCGCGTAAACGGCCTTCCAATGACGGTGGCGCTTGTAAAAAAACTTGGCTCGCTGCTTGTAGACAGCTATAGCCAGCATGAAAGTGTAGCTCTTCTTCAAAGCAAAAATCATCTTCAAATGCTTGACAAGTTTGGTGGCGAAGAAATCGTTTTGTTAAAAGAAAGCGTCGCATCAAAATTTGCCACACTTTCAGAACTAAAGAAAAAACTTGCTTCGCTTGGCGGTGACAGCTTTGAACGCGAACGCACCAAATCTCTACTTGAATATCAAATTGAAGAGCTTGAGCAAGCTGAACTTAAAAATGGCGAAGATGAAGAGATAAAAGAACGTCTAAATTTTATATCAAATTCTGAAAAAATTTATGAGGCAATTTCTTCTACTTTGACACTTTTGGAAGAAAGTTCTTCATCTGCTTTAAGTTCTCTTCAAGAAAGCGAAGGTGTGCTTGCAAGCGTCTCAAACTTCCAAGAAATAGAGGAATGCAAATCACGTCTTACAAGTGCTAGATATGAAATTGACGATATTGCCCAAACGCTTAAATCAATACAAAACTCGTTGTCTTTTGATGAACGCGAATTTGATAGGCTAGATAGAAGATACGACCTGATAAAGCTTCTCACCAAAAAGTATGGAGGCAACGTCCAAAACTGTCTCAAATTTTTGGAAGACGCAAAGACGCGTTATGATAAGCTTTGTGATGCTGAAAACTTGACACAAGAATATGAAAAACAGCTAAAACTTGCTCAAGAAGATTTGTCAAAAGCGGCTCAAGCCTTGTCTGCAAAAAGACATGAGGTGGCTGTCAAGATTGAAGAAAAAATCGTAGAGCAGCTAAAGCAGCTTGGTATGAAGTCGACAATGTTTAAGGTGAACTTTGAACAAAAAGAGATATCTTCAAATGGTTGTGATGAAGTTGAGTTTGCTTTTTCGGCCAACAAAGGTCAAGAAATAAAAGCCCTCTCAAAAACAGCATCAGGCGGTGAGATGAGCAGATTTATGCTTGCGCTAAAAAATATCTTTGCTGAAATTGGCAGTGCAAGAACTCTCATCTTTGACGAAATAGACAGCGGCATAGGTGGCGAAACAGGCAATATAGTTGGCAGCAAAATTCATGCTCTGACAAGCTTTGCTCAAGTTATTTGTATAACACATCTTCCACAAGTGGCCTCTTACGGCGACGCATTCCTTTACGTTTCTAAAAAGGAAGATAATATGAGCACTTTTACTCAAGTGCGAGAGCTAAAAGAAGATGAAGTTGTATTTCAACTTGCTCGTATGTCAAGCGGTGACGAGGTTACAAATGCGGCACTATCTCATGCGCAAGAAATGCGTCAAAGAGCGTCAAAACCACAATAGTTGCAATTGAAACAAAAGAATATTTTTATACAAACTGCGTAGACTAACTCATTAGATGGGTTAGTCTTTTTTTAGGAGGAAAAATGACAAAGCGTGACAAGTTTGCAATTTTTGTGATGGTCTTATTGATCTTTTCATTGACATTCTTCTCAAATGTTGATTTCAATCAAATTTATAATCTGCCAGAAGGTTTTATGGCCAACTTTAGCGATGTTGACAAGGTGAATGAAAATGGCACTTTTGGCGGCTTTATTCGCACCAGTCTTGAAAAGGATCAAACAAACGTCAGCAGTGAAAAAGATAAATCAGGCACAATTGTATTCAAGCTCTTCGGGCTTATACCTATAAGAAAAGTCAAGGTTACCATGCTGCCTGAAGAGGAAGTTTACATAGGCGGAGTTCCTATTGGTATAAACGTTCAATCACAAGGCGCTATAGTTATAAGCGAAACTTCTTATGAAGGCAGCCAAGGTGAAATTGAAGTGGTAAAAAATCAGTATTTCAAAGCAGGCGATATCTTAAAAACAATAAATGGCAATGAAATACACGATGTAGATGAAGTTGAAAGGCTGCTTCAAAACAATACAGATGGCATTGTCAAAATTGAATATTTGAGAAATAACAAGCTTAAATCGGCTGAAGTCAAACTTCTTAAAAACAGCGATGGAGAATATAAGCTTGGCCTGTGGGCAAGAGATGATATGTCAGGCATAGGCACGCTTACATTCGTTCACAAAGACAATAATCATTATTGTGCGTTAGGTCACGCGATAACTGACGGCCATAGCGACAATATAATTCCTGTCAGTGGTGGCAAGGTGTACGACTGTTCGCTTATAGGTATCAACAAGGGCAAGAAAAATGACCCAGGCGAACTTAAAGGCCTATTCATGCAAAGTGACGCAAAAGGAACAATAGAAAAAAATTGCAATTTTGGCATAAGCGGCGTGCTTGACGAGCTTGACAGCCTTGTTGATGGCAACCTGACGGCGAAAATTGGCGGCAGACTTTCTGTTCGACCTGGCAAGGCAAAAATTGTTTCAAGCGTCAGCGGCATTCGTGAAGAATATGAGATTGAAATAATAAAAGCTTCTTATCAAGCCAAACAGGCTGACAAAAGTATGGTCTTCAGAGTGAAAGACAAACGCCTTATCGACCTTACTGGAGGTATAGTTCAAGGCATGAGCGGCTCGCCAATCATTCAAGACGGCAAAATTATAGGTGCGGTAACTCACGTTTTCTTGTCAGATGCAACCAAAGGCTACGGAGTTTATAGCGACTGGATGCTTGAAGAAGGGATTTAAATCATATTAAAAAACAAGTTGTATAAAAATGAAAATAAAAATATAAAAGCGGATAATTGCCGCTTTCTTTTTTAAATAATATAATAATTTAAGAAGAAAAAAGAAGTCGTCTTTAATTACTGATGACTTCTTTCTTCATGTGAAGCATATCTCCTTCACGATTATATTGTGTGCAGGTGAGGAGATTTTATGCAAAATATTCCAAGAAAAATATATAAAAACAAAAACAATTTCTTACAACAATTTACAAAATAGAGTTAAAAAATTTCAGTTTTTTCGCAAAGATATTTTGTCAGCAACGCTTTTTCGCATATCCTCGCTTATAGCAGCGTAGTGACGCTTTGTGGTGTTGACGTCTTTGTGGCCAAGCACGTCAGCGACAATGTAAATGTCTTTGGTCTCGCGATATAGGTTTGTGCCAAATGTGCTTCTAAGCTTGTGCGGAGAAATTTTTTTAAGCGGTGAGGCGACCAGAGCAAATTTCTTAACCAAATTTTCAACCGCACGTACTGAAATACGTTTGTTTTGAAGAGAAATAAACATTGCTTGTTCATTTTTGTCTAACCCTAAAGTCGAACGTTTTTCAAGCCAAGTCTTAAGAGCCATCGCAACTTCGTTTGAAAAATATAAAGTGCTTTGATTGCCGCCTTTTCGAGTGACTATAAACGCGTTTTGTGAAAAGTCAAAGCTGTTCAAATTGAGACCGACAAGTTCAGAAATACGAATGCCTGTGCCTAAAAATAGGGTGATGATGGCGTTGTCACGCTCAAAAGTGTTCTTGTTGTAACTCGCTTGTCTCTGGGTGAAGGTTGAAGGATTTTCAACGGCATTTAAAAGTTTGCCAACTTCATCTTGGTCAAGTCTTATTATTTCTTTTTGATGAAGTTTTGGCGTTTCAATTTTGCTTGCAATATTGGCGGAAATCATGTCGTGATTGAAAAGGTATTTAAACAATGAGCGAATTGAAGCCAGCTTTCTTGCCTTGCCGCGTTCGCCATTCTTATTTGCTTTGCCTTCTTTGTCATAAAAAGAAAGGTAAGATAAATATTGCTCAATGTTTTTAGATCTTAGGTCTTCAAGGTCATCTAAAGAGATGTCCTTTTTGTCTTTTTTGAATACATATCGTCCTAGATAGTCAAAAAATACAGACAGGTCCATTGCGTAGTTGTAGCGGGTGAGTGACGAGGAGTTGTTTTCAATTCCTACCAAATAGTCGTAGCAAAACTCTGGCAATCCTTCTATATATTTGCCAGTTTTAAGCCTGTTTTGCATATCGCGTTTTTCATAAAAAGAAATATTTGCCATGATTTTATTATATAATACAATTTAAAAATTTCAAAACAAAATTTGGTCAACTATTCGTAAAACATTTTCTAAACACAATATATTGTATTATGTCTATCATACTACACACAAAAATGTGAAAGACAATCAAAAAACTTTTGACTTGTGTGACGATTAGTTGACTATGCGTTTGTGACAGAGTTATAATAAAAACGAAAAAATAGAAAAATATGTAAAAAGGAAAAAATAGGAGAAAAGTATGATTGACATAAATCTTATAAGAACAAACCCAGAACTTGTAAAAGCAAATATAAAGAAAAAATTTCAAGATCAAAAGCTTCCACTTGTTGATGAAGTGCTTGTTCTTGACAATGACTTAAGAGTTTTAAAAAAAGAAGGTGACGATCTTCGAGCGGCTAGAAATACGCTTTCAAGTCAAATAGGCCTTCTTATGCGCGAAAAGAAAGCTGCTGAAGCTGAAGAGATTAAAGCAAAAGTCAAAGCCAACAACGAAAGAATTGTTGAAATAGAAAGCGAAGAAGCTCAAATTTCTGCTAAACTTAAAAAAATCATGATGACTATACCAAATATTTTGGCTGATGATGTTCCTATAGGCAAAGATGACAGCGAAAATGTGCAAAGGCTGACTGTTGGCAAGGCTGAAATACCAAGTTTTGAAATACCTTATCACGCTGATATCTTAGAAAGCCTTAATGGTCTTGACCTTGACAGTTCAAGACGCACAAGCGGCAATGGTTTTTATTATCTTACTGGCAACATAGCAAGGCTTCACTCGGCTATTCTTTCTTATGCTCGTGATTTTATGATAAATAAAGGTTTTACCTATTGCATTCCGCCTTTTATGATAAGAAGTGACGTGGTAAACGGCGTTATGAGCTTTGATGAAATGGAAAATATGATGTATAAGATTGAAGGTGAAGACTTGTATCTTATTGGAACGAGCGAACACTCAATGATTGGCCGCTTTAAGGATACTCAAGTGAAAGAAAGCGACTTGCCACTTCTTTTGACTTCGTATTCACCATGTTTTAGAAAGGAAGTTGGCGCTCACGGCATTGAGGAACGCGGAATTTATCGTGTTCACCAGTTTGAAAAGCAGGAAATGATTGTTATTTGCAAACCTGAGCAGTCAATGGACTGGTATAACAAAATGTGGCAGATTTCTTCAGAATTTTTTGCCAGCCTTGATATTCCTCATGAGGTTATGGAATGCTGCAGTGGTGATTTGGCTGACCTCAAGGTTAAATCTTGCGATCTGAACGCTTGGAGCCCACGTCAAAAGAAATATTTTGGCGAACTAGGCTCTTGCTCAAACCTTTCAGACGCTCAAGCAAGACGACTTGGTATAAAAATAAAAGGCGAAAAAGGCTCATATTTTGCTCATACGCTCAACAATACTGTCGTTGCGCCTCCACGTATGCTTATTGCATTTTTAGAGAATAATTTAAATGCTGACGGATCGGTAAACATTCCAAAAGCGTTGCAAAATTATATGGGCGGAATGGATAA
>CARTDZ010000039.1 GCA_949067325.1 uncultured Eubacteriales bacterium
ATGTATGGAAGGGATAAATGCTGAAAGCATCTAAGCGTGAAGCCCACCACAAGATTAGATATCCCATAGCGTAAGCTAGTAAGAACCGTTGTAGACTACAACGTTGATAGGTCGGAGGTGTAAGTGCAGTAATGTATGTAGCTGACCGATACTAATAGTTCGAGGGCTTAATCACGGAAAACTTAGTAAAAAAGACTAATGTTTAGATTTTTGCCTAAAAGCGTTCTTAACTTGAAGAAACCTATTATGTAGTTGTCAGGGTTTTAAAACCCGTGAAAAAAGTTTGACTTATTTGAAAAAGTATGTTAAACTGATAATACGATAATTTCAAGGAAACTTGTGATTATACCATATCCAGTGGCGATAGAGAAAAGGATCCACCTGTACACATACCGAACACAGAAGTTAAGCTTTTCATCGTCGACAATACTTGGCTGGCGACGGCCCGGGAAGATAGAACACTGCTGGGTTATATTAGAAGCAACCGCATGAGGTTGCTTCTTTTTTATTAATTATTGTGTTCCATCTTCCCGCGGGAAGATACGACCCAGTCGAGGAAGCGTGCGTGAGCTTACTAAAACCTTGCGGTTTTAGATTGAACACTGCTGTATGTTAATTAAACTAGGTGCATGAGCCTAGTTTTTCGTTTTTATTAAAGAATGTTTAAATATAATATTTACCTACTAGAGTTTATTCTAGTTTTAATAGTCGCCAAGTGTAAGGATGCAAACCAAGTTTATAGGACGCATGATTTCATGTTCCAATAAAAATCGAGCCTCTAGATTAGGACTCGAATTTTTTAAAGTTATAATTTGAAATTAAAAATAATTTTTATAGCCTTTTCCTTTTTCAAATTTTACACCTAATCTGACAAGAGCGTCATACAAGTGTTCATTTTTATGAATATAGGCTTTTTCAAATTTGCTGTTTGCCGTTAAATCATGAAATTTTTGAAAATCATTTCGTCTGTCTTCAATAAATTTTTCTTTATTTCCTCTTTTTCTATATGTATCTAACACATCGTCAAGCAGATTTCTGTCTTGAATTGCAAAGATGACTCTTGTCCCCCCCCGGCTAGATGGTCTAATATTGGAAAGAGAGATGTTGCCATTGGGACTAAAACAATTTCCGCTTTATTTGTTTCTTCTTCTAACAGCTTGAAAAAATTATCTGGCCATTCGGGCTTAACTGTTTTCATTTCGCAGCCTTTAAGTTGCTCAAGCGGCAAATTTTTATTTTCGCCATAGTCCCAACGATAATGCTGAAATTCTAAATCGTGAACATTGGCAAAATTCTCTGCTAAATATGTTTTTCCAGAGCCTGGGTATGCCAAAACCAATATTTTTTGTTTCATATTAAATTAATCCTTTTAAACATTCTGTCACTAAATTCATTTCTTTTTGTGTTGACATAATTGTAATTAATCTATTATTTGAATAATCGCAAATGATGTATTGTCCTTCGCTGCCATCTCTAAACACAATCCCATCTCGTGAAATCCAAGTAAAATATCCAGCGTCAAGTTTTGGAAGTAATCTGTCTGGGTTATAGTAATCAGGGCAGTGGATTTGCGGCCTTACCATTTCTTTTACCCAGCTTTCTGGAATAATTTGTTTACCCTCATATTTTCCAAAATCCAAAAGCAATTTTCCTATTTTGTGAAAGTCTTTGTAATTAAGAAATAATCCTGTTGCAGCAGCACAGTAGTTGCCATACTTGGTCCAGCTGTAACTTGCAATATTCAGTGGTTTGAATATTTTTTCGTTGATAAAATCAGAAATGTCAACATCGAAATTCTCTTTAAAGAATACCGATAATATGTATGGCTCAACATTGTTATAGGTAAAATGCGTGTTGGTAGGGTGTTTTATAGGGGTTTCAAACATAATGTCCAACAACTTAAATTTATCTAATGTTTTTACTTGTCCTGCATTTAATCATTTTTTCATAACCAGTAGAGTGAGTAAGCAGCGTTCTAACACTCCATTCTTGCACCTGCTTGGGAATATTATTAACCAATTTAGAAAGAGTTGGATAAACTTTTGTATCAAGGGTTACCCCCCCCGATTTCCTTGCACTTCAATTTGTCATTTATCGCAATACCATAAGCCATTGCAATCAAAATTTTTCCGCAAGAACGGAGTTGATGAAGGTCAATATTATTGATAACTTTTTCTTCAATCTTGCCATTTTGTTCGACGACAATGCTGTCAATACTTACATTAAGCTTTTTAGCGTTATTAATAAATTCATTTATCAGTTTCATTCAAGCTCCTTATATAAATTATAACATAAAATCAATAATTTGTATAAAAGAATTGAATTGATAAAAATAATTTTTGAAAATTAAGCCCAATAGTTTATAATGATATTGTTAAAAAAGGAGAAGTTATGGCGGGCAAAAAAGTTAAAGTAGACATTGATGATGAAGAAATTGATGATGAAGAAGAAACTGTATCAGCGGACGGAATTGAAAACTCGGAGCATATTTTGGATATACTGCAAGAAATTGATATGCTTAAAAATAATATCAGTGATAATAGTGATTTAGGCATCAGCATTTATAATTTGCAAAAGAAAAACGAGGGGCTTAGTGATGATATTCTAGATGCCATGCAGCTTGCTTGTGAGAAGATTATAGAAATCGAGAAGACGGCAAATGAGCTTACTCAAATTCAAAGCAAGGTGGATATGAAAAACGAAGGTCAATTGAAAATAATACTTGTTAAGATGAAAGAGCTAGAAGAGAAGTCTAAAAAGGTTTTGGAGAGTATTTTAAATTAAACAGTATAGTTATTGCTTGTAAATGATTTTTGTTTGGCGATGTTTTAATAAGGTGGATAAAGTATTTTATGTGCTTTTGACTGATTTATCTATTTGTCGACCGCATAGGTTGGCATTCAAACTGTTTATTGACAATGTTTTGCTTATATGATACTCTTTATAAAACGAGGAGGATATTATGTTGATCAATCTATTTGAGGAGCTTGTAAAAACAAAAAAATACCGCAAAATACTTGAGTCTAAAGTTTGTGTAGGGGTGTATGATAATGTGCTAATACAAGTGATAGGAAATGGACGTTTTGGTGATTGCGACTTCAAGCGCCAAAAAAGTGAAATTTCAGATCAGCAGCTTAAACAATTTTACAAATTTATCGATCGCGTAATAAAGCTTACGTCAGGAAATAATGTGGTTTGTGAAGAGGTATTGCTTACGACGGCGTTTTTGCTTTCAAAAGGCAATCTTAATTTTACTGACCTGGGTGTTGAAGGCTATTATACAGATGAAAAAACTGGAAAGATAAAATATCAATTACTATTATTGGGTAAAAAAATACAGATCGAGAAGAAATTGATTGATGAAAATGGTTGTTTGTATGACAATCGCAATCTTACCGCTGTTGCAAAGCATGGAACTTTGAAAATAAAGATAGACAGGCAAGAAGGTGTTGATAGAAACAGATTTATAGAGCTTTATAAAGATGAGAAAGAGGGTGCTTTTGCTAGGACGGCCGAATTTAAAAATTCTCAACTTGTTTTTGTTTATAACATTTTGGGGCAACTCATCAGAGACTATTATACGCAAGATAAGGAGACCTTCGTACTAAAAGACGACAATCTTGTTTTGAAAGGTGATCACTGGGCAGAAAATTATAGAGAAGAGCGAGACTTTTTAATTTTAAACAACTTTAAAAAAAGTGGAATATTAAAATCGCAAATAAAAGCTTCGGCTTTTTTAGGAAAAGTGAAAACATTTAGCTTGATTAAATCTAGCGAAGTACATCATGGCAGGCTATATTCTCAAGAAGAAGTGTCAAGCAGTGAAGATGAATACAATAGCCAATATGTAAAGCATAATGCATATAATTTGGAATGCTTGTTTTAATTTTGTTTGCAAGCTTGAAGCGTGTCGAAATTTGTCAAAAATTATGCTTGCAAAATAAAAGTTGTAAAATTGATGTCATAAAAAGTTGTAAAACATATAAAATATTGTTTAGACATAAAAATTTTTTAGCATTTTTTTTAAATAGGTATTGAAAAAATAATGTGATTGTGCTATAATATGAGTAATTTGGAGGGCATATGTCAAAATATTTAGTAAAAATTTTAGCAGTTTGTGCTTTTGTGGTATTGCTTCCGCTTGCTATTGTTGCAAGTGCATTGAGCGTTACTGAGTCTGCTGCTTGCACACTTGAAGTATTTATTTGTGGCAATACAAATGCAAATGCTTCAGCAAAAGTATTGATGGACGGCGAAGAAATCAGCTCAAAAACAGTTGTTAAAAATTCCACAGTAAATCTTACTTTTGAAAGCGAAGGTTATTATTTTCTTGGTTGGTATAATGGCATTGGTGACAGCTATGATACAAAGGGCAAGCCTCTGTCTACAAATGTAAATTTTGATTATTCTTTGGTTGATGGCAAAGCAAGAATTGCAGCTGTATGTTTGACAAAAACTTACAAAATCAATTTCAGTGGATATTCAAACTTTAACGGCACCTTTGAATATGGTGACAAACTTCCTGCACCTGCAATTGATGCAGGCTCAGAAAAGCAATTTGCTGGCTGGGCATTGGTAGGCGAAGTTGGATTATTCAACAATGCAACATTTGCAGCGTCAAGCGAACTTGCTTTTAATCCTGTTGAAATCACAGTAACTCCAGTTTTCACTGATGAAAAGATTGTGACTTACTACAACAAAGATGGCGAGGCAGTGCTTTCAGAACACTATAACGCAGAGCAATTTGAAGATTTCAAACTTAAAACCACTGCAGAACTTAAAGCTTACTTGACAAGAGGTTACAGCGTGGCTAGATTTGTAAGCAATGATGAGCAAACGCTTGTTATTGATGAAGCGTACATTTCAAACCTTATCAACGCTCCTTTCTCAAAAGCGCCTCTCAATCTCAGAATTGTAGAAGAAGAAACAGTTTACAATCTTGATGTAAAATTCCATGCAACATCTAGCGAGACAAGAAACCTTGGTTATTCACTTTCAAACGGCGTAACAGGCATTGACAATTTCAAAAGAACAAACTATAAGTTTGTAGGTGTAAGACTTAACGGCATTTTGTTTGAAAAGACTGAAGCAGATTTTGTAAATGCTGATGGTCAAACAATAGGCGACGCCTTGATCGAAGGTATTGATGCATCAAATGCAGTTGCTGTTTGGCAAAGTATGTACGACGATACAACAATTCAAGTAACAGGCGATGCTGGAGATGATTATGAACGCTTGGCTGTAGTAGGTGTGAAAGACGGCGCAAAAGAAAACATTTTTAAACTTCCAAAGACAGTTATCTTTAGTGACGAAGAGGGCGGCATCAAACTTGAAGACAATGTGGTAAAAACCATGCTCGATTATGACTCTTTTGAAGACGCGTCAGGAAATGTTCTTGTTTTGAAAGGCCTCACTATCAGAAGACAAAACAGCACAGGCTCACAATTGATTGGCGGTGATGTAAATGCTTTGACTTTCTCGAATATCATGGCGTTTATTGACAATATGTCTGGAACTGGACCTGTAGAACTTGTATTCAGTTTCGGCTCAGTTGAATTATAAAAAAGACCAAATATATTGGTCTTTTTTTATGGCTTATATAAATTTGTTTTAAAAGTCAATCTGCAAACAAAAGGGCTTTAAATGGTAGTATTTAACAAACAAAATACTCTTTGGTATCTTATGCAGGAAGATATAAGAACCTGCTATCGCAGAACCTTGTATCTAAAGATATAAGAACCTTTGCTGACGCAAAGAACCTTGTATCTTCCACCTCTGCCTGCTTATGCAGTCAGTTTTTTGTTTTGGTGTCAGATATAAGAACCTTTGCTGACGCAAAGAACCTTGTATCTTCCACCTCTGCCTGC
>CARTDZ010000040.1 GCA_949067325.1 uncultured Eubacteriales bacterium
TGAATTCTTCTGACTCAGATTCACTTACTGATACCGATTCTTGAGTTGATTCACTTACGCTTACCGATGCGCTTGCTGATTCACTCGCACTTACTGACGTACTTGCTGATTCGCTCGCACTTAATGATGCGCTTGTTGATTCACTTGCACTCACTGATGCACTTGTTGATTCACTGGCGCTCACTGAGGCGCTTGTTGATTCGCTCGCGCTTACTGATGCGCTCGTTGATTCACTTGCACTTACTGAGACAGATACTGATTCGCTCGCACTTAATGATGCGCTTGTTGATTCACTTGCGCTTACTGACGCAGACGTTGATTCACTCGCACTCACTGATGCGCTCGTTGATTCACTTGCACTTACTGAAGTGCTTGTTGATTCGCTTGCGCTCACTGATGCGCTCGTTGATTCGCTCGCGCTCACTGACGCAGATGCTGATTCACTTGCACTTACCGATGCGCTCGTTGATTCACTGGCGCTCACTGACGCACTCGTTGATTCGCTCGCGCTCACCGACGCAGACGTTGATTCACTCGCACTTACCGATGCGCTCGTTGATTCACTGGCGCTCACTGACGCAGACGTTGATTCACTCGCACTTGCTGAGGCAGACGCTGATTCACTTGCACTTACCGATGCGCTTGTTGATTCACTTGCGCTCACTGATGCGCTTGTTGATTCGCTCGCACTTACCAATGCGCTTGTTGATTCACTTGCACTTACTGACGCACTTGTCGATTCGCTGGCGCTTACTGATGCGCTCGTTGATTCACTGGCGCTCACTGACGCACTCGTTGATTCACTTGCACTTACTGACGCGCTCGTTGATTCACTTGCGCTCACTGACGCACTTGTTGATTCACTTGCGCTCACTGACGCACTTGTTGATTCGCTCGCGCTTACTGACGCTGAGGCTGATTCACTGACGCTTACTGATGCGCTTGTTGATTCACTCGCACTCACTGATGCGCTTGCTGATTCACTTGCACTTACTGACGCACTTGTCGATTCACTTGCACTTACTGATGCGCTTGTTGATTCGCTTGCGCTTACTGACGTGCTTGCTGATTCACTTGCGCTTACTGACGCACTTGTCGATTCGCTCGCACTCAATGACGCACTTGCTGATTCGCTTGCACTCAATGATGCAGACGTTGACGCACTTGCTGATTCACTCGCACTTACTGAGGCGCTCGTTGACTCACTTGCACTTACTGATGCGCTTGCTGATTCGCTCGCACTCAATGATGCACTTGTTGATTCACTTGCGCTTACTGACGTAGACGTTGATTCACTTGCGCTCGTTGATTCACTTGCGCTCAATGACGCTGATGCTGATTCACTTGCACTCAATGATGCGCTTGTTGATCCACTTGCACTTACTGAGGCGCTTGTCGATTCGCTCGCGCTCACTGACGCACTTGTTGACTCACTTGCGCTTACTGATGCACTCGTTGACTCACTTGCGCTCAATGACGCACTCGTTGATTCACTTGCACTTACTGACGCGCTCGTTGATTCACTCGCACTTACTGAGGCGCTTGTTGATTCACTGGCGCTTACTGATGCGCTTGTTGATTCGCTCGCGCTTACTGAAGCACTTGTTGACTCACTTGCACTCAATGACGCGCTCGTTGATTCGCTCGCACTTACTGAAGCAGATGCTGATTCACTTGCACTTACTGAGGCAGACGTTGATTCACTCGCACTTACTGAAGCAGACGTTGATTCACTGGCGCTCACTGACGCAGAGGCTGATTCACTTGCACTTACTGAGGCAGACGTTGATTCGCTCGCACTCACTGACGCACTTGTTGATTCACTTGCACTCACTGACGCACTTGTTGATTCACTTGCGCTTACTGATGCACTCGTTGATTCGCTCGCACTTACTGAGGCAGACGTTGATTCACTGGCGCTCACTGACGCACTCGTTGATCCACTTGCACTTACTGAGACGCTTGTTGATTCGCTCGCACTTACTGACGCACTTGTCGATTCACTTGCTCTTACTGAGGCAGATGCTGATTCGCTCGCACTCACTGATGCGCTCGTTGATTCGCTTGCACTTTGCGATTGACTTGCGCTCAAGGATCGGCTTACACTTTGCGATCGGCTTGTACTCAACGAGTTACTTACACTTTGCGATTGACTTGCACTCAAGGATCGGCTTGCACTTTGTGATCGGCTTGTACTCAACGAGTTACTTACACTTTGCGATTGACTTGTGCTCAAGGATCGGCTTGCACTTTGCGATTGGCTTGTGCTCAAAGACCCACTTATACTTTGCGATCGACTGATACTTGTACTTTCAGAAGCCGAGTTATATAGACCAACATCAATATTAGTCAAGTTACTGTCACTAACAGTAACATTAGCATTTCCTGAAGTATTAAAATATGAATTACCTACGACAGTATATCCTACTGGTGGTATAACAGTGATCGTATAATTACCACTTCCTCGTTCAGTAAATACATATCCACCATTTGCATCGGTCGTTGTTCGTGCTATCTCATTGCCTTTACTATTCTTTAAAACAACTGTAACACCTGATTTTGCTTGTTCTTGTGCATTTCTGATCCCATTTTTATCAGTATCTTCATAAACTGTACCACTTATCGAATAAGTAACTTTTGGTACAGAAGCATCCTTGATACCACCGATGTATATACCACTAACTGCTGTCGTCGTTTCTGCCCCTGAGATATAGACCGTTTTTAAAGTATCCCCCTCTTTAGTATAACGACCACTCATGGTAGAACTACCTGAATCATACATATATCGCGCGCTTGAAGAACTGGCTGGCTTACCTGTAGCTGATGCACCGAACAAGCCGATCTTTAAATTCGCCAGATCAGCTACTGAACCAGTGAATGCTGTTTTAAATGTAAACGTGTGACTTCTTATTGGTTTACTAGGATTAAGTGAAACATACTCTGCTCCGCTAGAACTTGCACGGGCTTTATTAGTTCCACCATGGGCTAAGGATTCACTTCTAGTAACTTTACGGGTATTTTGCCCATCAATTTTTACATCAGTTGGTGCTCCTAAGTTAGGATCTTGATCAGTATTAATCCAAAGTCCTGTATATGCTCCGTATTTTTGCCAATCCTTTTTAGTCAAGACTGAACTTGCATCATAAACTACAGTCCAAGATATCGTTTTAGTAGTTGCATCATAGACAGCAGTGACACTTTGCATAGTATCCGCAAACTGCCCGTTTCCCCCAGACCAACCTAATTTGGTTCCTAAAAAATCATTTAATGTAAATGTCGTTTTAGTTCCATTTGTTACTGAGCGAAAACTTGAACCTGTGATCCCAAGCTCAGCAAAACTCATTCCGTCCCACTCAGGACGTGGCAAGATCGAAGTCATGCGATAGTTTTTAGTTCCATCAGCAGCTGTCGTTACTTCATATAGCCAGCCATCTGATCCCACTTCATATGTTTTTTCAGCTGTATTCGAAATCTCGGTACTATTCAATGATAGGCTATTGCTTTCAGTTAAAACTTCAGATTCACTAGTGGAAGTTGATTTGTTTTCATTTGAAGTGCTTTGCGTATTACTTTCGCTTACATTAGAAACTGAGGTACTTTCAGATCCAGAACTTGAAGTTACTTCTGATTCACTGCTTGCTGTTGTTTTACTTTCAGAAGTTTCACTGTTCATATTTTCTGAAAGTGACATTGAAGAGCTTAGACTAGTAGAAGTAGAAGCTGAAGCTGACATTGAAAGTGACTCTGAAGTCGAAGTTTCTTCTGAAATCGAGGTTGAATTTGAAACACTAGTCGTATCAGAAGAACTTGTACTTTCAAGCGTCACTGTTTCAGCATTAGCGAGTATATCAGCTTGATCTGTTTGCAACTCAAGTGCTTTTTCGACCTGATCAGCTGATACTACGCCTTGAGTAACAAAAACGCCACCAGCCAGTGTCCCAACTGTAGCAGCTCCCTTGATCAACTTTTCGGTTTTAGAATCTAATAGACTGTCATCTTCAACATCATTTTTTTGGAAGATCTCTTGGTCAACAACCACATTTTTATCTGCGATCCCTTTAAATATCTTTGTTAAACCGATATTTGATATGAGGGAACTGACCCATCGCTTCCCTGACTTGTACATTTTGACCCGTGTTTTACGGTCAGTTTCAATATAATTATTCTTATATTTCCTTTCTTTCATATACATTCTCCCTATTTTTAGCAAAAACTTATTTCTATCATTGCATTCTCAGTTTCATTCTATAAAAATTTAGGTTTAATTTTATTGTACAAATCAATAAATATTTGAATAAAAAGTTAAATGTTTATTATTTAAATTGTATAATTGAGTATTTTTTGAATAAATAGATGTATTGCAATTTAAAAACAGAAATTATATAAAGTGCATTTATTTTTATTAATATATAATAATTTAAATATATAATCTTGCGCTAACTCATGCTTCTACTTTTCACCGCTATTTTCCTATAAAAGACTTGCTCTTCTTAACAAATATCCTTATCTTTATATATAGGTAATTATGAACAGTCTGGTCACAGAAAGTTAAAATGTAAGAGACCATTA
>CARTDZ010000041.1:0-2031 GCA_949067325.1 uncultured Eubacteriales bacterium
TCCAGGCGGCGGAAATGGAGAATGCCATTTTTGAAAATATCACTTTTGAAAATTTGGTTTTATCTTAAATTCTTTGCCGTTTAAGTAGCTTAAATGCACGCCAAGACCGTCAAGTTTAAGATAATGACATTGCAAAGCCTGAGTTTTTGCTTTAAACTTTTTGTTTGTTTGATTTTGTCCATACTTGCCGTCACCAACAATTGGGTGGCCTAAAAACGCCAAATGCACTCTTATCTGATGTGTTCTGCCAGTAAAAAGAGTACATTCAACCACACTTGTTGCTCCGCCAGACTTGACCGTTTTGAATGCTGTCACAATTTCTTGCCTATTCTTTTTTGCGTTTGGAAAAACTTTTACAAAGCTGTTTTTGCTATCTTTTTCAATGTATGCTTTGAAAATTTCACCTTTAAAATCTGTCTGCCCAACAACTTCAGCCATATATTTTTTTGTGATTGTATGATTTTTAAAGGCAGCAAGAAGTTCACTTTCAGCAAATTTATTTTTGGCCATTATGAGCAACCCTTCAGTGTTGCGATCAAGTCGATGCACAGCTATTGAGCCTTTTATCTTGCCTTCAAGACCATCACTGCCCTCAACTTCAATGCCTTTGCCTTTGTTGACGCAAAAGATGTTTTCATCTTCAAAAATTATTTGAAAATTGTCTTTAATTGCACCTTCCTCACAAAAAACAGTGATGTGCGCCCCTTCAAAAATGTCGATATTTTCTTTAACTCTCAACTCATCAACCTTGATGTCTTTGTTGCGTAAAAGCTTGCAAGCATAACTATACGAAAAACCTTGCCTAGAAAGAATATTTAAAAGCTTGTCTTTTTTCTTAACTTCAATTTCAATTTTTTGCATGACTATATTCTAAACCAATTAAAACAAAAAGGCCAGCATTTTTTAAGCATTTCGATAATAAAATTAAATAAAGGAGTATTTATGAACCAATTGATCACCATTGAAAACAACGAACTTATCACCATCAAAGGCGCAACACGAGTGGCCTCTTCAACTCAAGCTCAAGCTGTTGTTGACACTGAAAGCAACACCATCATAATTTCAGGCAGCGGAATTGAAGTGAAAAAACTTGACCTTGACGGCAAGGAAGTCTCTTTCAGTGGCAAGTTTTCAAACTTAAAACTTTCTTCACTCAACGCTGAAAAAATGCCTCTCCTTAAAAGGATTTTTAGATAATGCTTTATCCAACCTTCAATCAGACATTGCTTCTTTTAGTCGTTGCAGCCGCAGGCTTGATTTCAGGCCTGCTTTTTGACCTTGCAAACTTTTTGATAGTTCCGTTCAAAAACAAAACTGCTATAAAACAAGTCTTATACTTTTTTGCAATACTTTTGTCTTTTGGCGGACTTTTTTTTGTCAACTTGATTTTCAATTTGGGTCAGTTTAGAATTTTTGTTTTGATAGAATTTGTCTTTTTCTTGCTTTTGGAACGCTTTACCTTGGGCATTTTGTGGACAAAGGCTGTTGAAAAATGCTATAATAAGTTTGCAGAGCCTGCAAAAAGGTATTTACATGGACGAAGAAAGAAAAAGGAAGAAAAGTAAACAGGTCTTGGCAATAATTCTCATCGTGCTTGCGATGACCTTTGCCATTGTCACCTCTATCATACTAAACAGCATAAATAAAAAGTATGATGACCTAAATGACAAAAATCAAAACCTTCCACAAGTTGAAAGTCAAATTTTAGATTAAAAATTTTAAAAATTTGCCACAATTTTATTGACAAAAGCTTTTCAATTTGATATTATATGCATTGTAACCTAAACAACTGAAATGAATTTCAGTGAAAAATAGGTCAATTTCATATCATATATGATCCTCTTTAGCTTAAGTGGTAGAGTTGCCCGAGCTGAACGCCAAGGACGTAAGTCCTGCGTATGGAGCGACAGCGGAATTAAACCGAAAAGGTTGACAGCCGGGCGCTCTAAAAAAACTTATATGATCCTCTTTAGCTCAGTGGTAGAGTTGCCCGAGCTGAACGCCAAGGACGTAAGTCCTGCGTATGGAGCG
>CARTDZ010000041.1:2131-4358 GCA_949067325.1 uncultured Eubacteriales bacterium
GTGGTAGAGTTGCCCGAGCTGAACGCCAAGGACGTAAGTCCTGCGTATGGAGCGATAGCGGAATTAAACCGAAAGGTTGACAGCCGGGCGCTCTAAAAAAACTTATATGATCCTCTTTAGCTTAAGTGGTAGAGTTGCCCGAGCTGAACGCCAAGGACGTAAGTCCTGCGTATGGAGCGACAGCGGAATTAAACCGAAAAGGTTGACAGCCGGGCGCTCTAAAAAAAGTTATATGATCCTCTTTAGCTCAGTGGTAGAGCGCCCGGCTGTTAACCGGTAGGTCGTAGGTTCGAATCCTACAAGGGGAGCCAATCAAAATCTCCTATGAAAGCTCATAGGAGTTTTTTATTATAAGCCACAAAAAAAGACAGAAAAACTTCTGTCTTTTATTCGTTAAAACATGATGTCTATAAGTTTCATCCCTTTCATAAAAAGGCGATATTCACTTAGTAAATGTTTAGCTGAAGCCAAGTCTTCTTTACAAAGGCATTTTTGCACAGCCTCCATTAATCCATCTGATATAGAGTATATATCATCTAAACTGTTGTTTTTGTTTTCCATTATTCCAGTACTCCTTCATTTTCTAAATATTTTTCGTTATAGCTTTTTCGCTCCTTGTAAAAATTTTTAGATTCTGTCATCAAATGCCTTATAAATTTTATCAATTCACAAGCAAAACGATCATTGTCAAAAGTTTGTGCAAAGCTGATGTTTGTGAACATTGACTCTATCGAATTAGGCATTTTCAAAAAAGCTTTAACATCCTTACGCGTTTCTTTTTCAAAAAACTTTAAATCATTATTTTCAATAGCTTTCTTATTTTTTTTGTTAGCCTTTTCCATTTTGCTATCAAAAGTTTTATTCATATAGTTGACCATTTTTCGTGAAAGTCCGATTTGATAAGGCTTATTTTCATACTTTTGAATATAATCTTCGTATTCTTGCGTTCTTTCAAGAACAGCATCACAAAATTCAATCAACGATATTAAGGTTAAATCCATCATTTGCCTAAATTCACCTTCTTCCATTTTTTTATTGTTAAATTTAAATTTTTTTTGCATTTTTTCCTCCTTGAACATAGTATAACATAAAAATTTTCTTAAAAAGTGATAAATTCGCAGTCAATTTGATCACTTTTTTGTGTATTAATATGCTATAATAAGCTTATGAACTTTTTTCAAAACCTTAATGCTGCAATAAATTACATAGAGTGCAATCTGTTCGAAGAAGAAATTGACTTAAACATTGCGAGCAGAATTTTGGGCACAAGTGTTTCCAATTTTAAAAATGCGTTTTCGCTACTAACAGGCACAACTGTAAATGAATATATAAAAAACCGGCGCCTAAGCGAATGTATAAGACTTCTGCAAAAAGAAAAACTTGTTGATGTTGCCATCGCTTGCGGTTTTGATAGTCGTGCGGGATTTTCAAGAGCGTTTAAAAATTTTCATGGGTTTAATCCATCCAAATTGCAAGTTGACAATCAAGTTAATTATTATAAGAAAATTGTCTTCAATGAAAAGGAACTTGATCATGACAATATAAAATTAAAGATAGTCGACCTTGGTAAACTGGTGCTTTATGGAAATGCTTATGAAATCAAAAACTCAGATGAAATTGAAAATGTTTGGACAGCTGCAAAACAAAGGTATGATAAACTAAGAAACAGCGATAAGCATTATGGCCTCTTATATAAAAAAGACAATGGTGCTTTCCTTTATTACGTCGCTTTAGACACCAAATTTGACAATTCAAATAAGGAAATTCGCTTGCCATCTGCAAAATGTCTCTCTACACTATTTAATTCAAAACAAGGGCGTGAAATCTCAACCTTGTCAAAATCTATAAAAAGTAAAAACATTCGCATCTTTCCCGACATTGAAATTTACACCTCTGACGCCGTCGAACTTTTATATAAAATTTAATACAAATTTTCAAAAGAAGGCAATAAAAAAGACAGAAAAACGTCTGTCTTTTTTTATTTATTAAAGTTCAATATCTATTGTTTGTTCAGTTGTTTCTATTTTATTCGTTTGTTTAGACGCTTCCATTTCTTTTATTTGAGTTTCAAGTTCTTTCATTCTAAGACGTGCTTTTCCAATTCTTTTGTTATAATTTTTATTTTTAACTATTGACTTTTATAAAACATTAGTGTAATATAAGCATAGAGGTGTTTATGAAAGATATTAAATTTGTAAGATTGAATGATCTTTATTTAATAAAAGAC
>CARTDZ010000042.1 GCA_949067325.1 uncultured Eubacteriales bacterium
ATGACTACGTAGTAGACAAAGAGTTAGAGAATTTAATTCAATCTTTATCTATTGATAAAAAGAAAAACATAATTGAATTTATAAAAAAGTAAAAATTGATCAAAATCCAAACGGAGTATAGTAATGGTTATCAAGGAAATATTATCAAGAATTGGTTACGTAAGAAATTCAGCAAATTTATCAGCTAGAGAAGTAAGTTTAAGAATGGGTATGAGTGAGCAATATGTTGCACAACTCGAAAGTGGCAGAATAGTTTTAACGGTTGAAAAACTTTTACAAATTTTAGAAATTTGCAATTTTTCTATTGAAAGATTTTTCAGTTCTAATATAAATGACTACAAAGTGGATAAAGAGCTTGAAAACTTAATTCATTCATTACCCGCTAATAAAAAGAAAAGTATTATTGAATTTATTAAACAATAAAAAAATCACCGAGCATTTTCGGTGATTTTTTTTAAATTAGTTGTTGTCTGCTGATTTGATTTTGGCAGCTTTTCCAGTGAGTTCTCTTACATAGTAGAGTTTTGCTCTTCTTGGCTTACCTTTTCTTACAACTGCTACACCTGCAACAAGTGGAGAGTGAAGTGGAAAAGTTCTTTCAACGCCAACACCATTTGATATTTTTCTAACAGTGAAAGTTTCTCTAATTCCGCCATTTTTCTTTGCGATAACGACGCCTTCATAAGCCTGAATTCTTTCTTTCTCGCCTTCTTTGATTTTCACGCTGACCTTTACAGTATCGCCAACGTTGAAAGCAGGAATAGCTTCTTTCATGTTTTCTTTTTCAATTTGGTCAATTATGTTTGCCATGACTTATCTCCTTTTTTCAGATTTTCGACAAAGCGTTCATGCTAACAAATTTAGCAGCGGACCACCCGAAGTCCTTTGACGAATTCAAAACCTTGTCTTTTCGGGTTTAAAAGATTTAACCTCTTTTTCTAGCTCTTTTTCTAGCAGCTTCACGCTTTTTCTTTTTAGCTACGCTTGGCTTATCATAAGCTTCTTTTCTTCTGATATCGCCGATAATGCCATCTTTTTGGCACTTTCTCTTAAATCTTTTAAGAGCGCTTTCAAGCGTTTCGTTTTCGCCGACTTTGATAGTTGTCAAATCTTCTCACCACCTTCTAATTTCAAATTCTAGGATAGTTTATCACATAGTTTGCAGAATTGTCAAGCATAAAATCAAACAATTTTGCAAACTGCGCCATCTAAGTATGGTTTTTTGATTTTGACATTGACAATTTGGTTTGTCAAGTCTACTTTTGACGGAATAAAGCACTTTATATAATTTTCAGTATAGCCGACATAATAATCACCGACCTTTTCTTCAACAAGCACTTTGCCATGCTTGTTTTTATGAAGGAAGTTGAGATTAAGTTCTTTTTTCAGCTGGTTTAGCACTTCAAAGCGACGTTGTTTTATTTCAGGCGGAAGATCTTTCATAAGTTTGGCTGCGACTGTGCCTTCACGTTTTGAATACTGAAAGATATGAAGAGAGGCAAACTCAACTTTTTCGATAAAGCGTTTTGTTTCTTCAAACTCCTCTTCAGTCTCTTCTGGAAAGCCTACTATAACGTCAGTTGTGATCGCTGCAAGAGGAAAATATTTTCTTATAAGATTGACAGCCGCCAAAAATTCATCTGTTGTGTAATGACGGTTCATTCTTTTAAGCACGCTGTCACTCCCGCTTTGAAGCGACAAATGAAAATGTGGACAGAAGTTTTTGAGAGACGCGAGAGATTTTATAAAATCCTCGTTTGTTATACTCTCTTCAAGGCTTGAAAGTCTCACACGCTTGCCAAGCGTGTCAAGTTCTTCAATCACCGTTTGAAGAGCAGGGTTGCCATCAATTTTGTAGTCGGTAACATTTATGCCAGTAAGCACTATTTCTTTTACATCTTCAGGCAACGCCATAGCTTCATTCAAAATGCTTATAATAGGCCTCGAACGCGAGCGACCTCGAAGATAAGGAATGAGACAATAGGAACAAAAATTGTTGCAACCGTCTTGAATTTTTATGTAAGCTCTAGTTCGCGAAGGCTGAGCAATCATATTGTCTTCATAAACCTTTGGAACAATGCAAGGCTTTTTGGCTTTGCTATCAAGATGATTTGCGATTTTTATCTTGCCTGCGACGCCGCCAACAAACTGAACACCCTTCTCAGCAAAGCTTTTAGGATTATGTTGACTTGCACAACCACATACCAATATTTTTGCGTCAGGATTGAACTTTTTACATCTCGCCACCATTTGTCGTGATTTTTTTTCGGCCTCTGATGTAACCGCACAAGTATTGATAATATATACATCTGCCTTGCCAAGGGTATCAAAAACATTGTGGCCACTTAGTTTCAAGTTGTAAACTAGCGCGTCACTTTCATATTTATTGACCTTGCACCCAAGGGTCATCACACATATGTCCATTTGTTTGTTTATCCTTTGTCTTAAAAATCAAAACAAGTATAACTCATCTTAACACACTTTAGCAATAAAAAGTCAAAAAAAATTCAAAAAAAGAGGCATTGGGCCTCATTTTAATCCTCAACCTATATAAAATATTTATGAGAAATGATATCAAAAACATTTTCGTTATTTTATACTTCTCCATTATCAGATGAAAGCATTCTGGTTATTTCAAATTCTCTGGCATCGCCCTTGACTTTTTCTGAAATAAGCGAAATAAATTCACTTATGGTTGGCTTGTAGTCAACATCGCAAACTGTATATTGAAATATGCGATTTAAAGAAAGCATATTTCCCCTTGCACAGCAAACATCAATTGCGTGTCTGATAGCACGTTCAACAATTGAAACGCTTACCTCATATTTTTCAGCAATTGTAGGATACAATCTTTTTGTAACCCCTCTCTTATATCTAGGATCATGGACTATATAAAGTACAGCATCGCGTATGTACTTAAAACCTTGCAAATTGGCTGCCATACCAATCTCCAGCAAATAGGTTGTCACCTTTTCCCTAATATAAGATTCACATTCTTTTGACATAATCATTTTTCACCTCTCCTTTTGTACATTGTCTATTATAAAACATTTTTTGTGAAAAACAAAACGATTTTTGTAAAATTTTACAGAATTTTCAAATTTTTACAAAAATCTTAAAAATTGAATTTCCGTAAATTGTTGCAAACACATTAAAAATCGTCGAAAACTGTCGTTTTTACCCTAAAATGGCGTTTTTTAAAAAATCTTTATATAACAACTTTTTAAATTTAAAAATGAAAAAACTAAAAAAAATCACACCCCAACCAACTTAAATACAACAAAAAAGACGCCTGTCAAAGGCGAGATAAAAGTAATTTATCAACTAAAAACTCAACTTGCCAAACAATCAGCAAAACAAACATCATGATCTTCAACTTTTTTTGCAATGACAATCCCCCTATTTTATAAAGTTTTCAAAAAAATATTTGCCAACAAAACAAAATTGTGTTATACTGCTTAAGGTTTGAAGCATTGCCCTGGCAAAACTCACGTAGCTTGTGGCAAGTTATCAAAAACGCTTACAAAAGATAAAGAACTGGTAGGATTTAGGTTTAATTTATTGACAAATTGCTTGCATTTTAAATTTTTTTTTGCAACAATTTCTGCCGTATGACCTCGTAATAAAATCGGATATTATGAAGCCCTCCTAAGGCTTTGGTATAGCCAACCTGAAAAGTGGCTAAAACCCTTGCATTTACGGGCATTTCTATAGTATTATGTTTTTGCGATTTTCTCAAATCCCATACAAAAGCCATCTTCACTCCAATTTTTTATAGTTTTTTATAAGTTTTATGTTCCCATAGTAAAGTGGATATTACAAACCCCTCCTAAGTACCGACTTGAACGAAATAAAAATCGCTAAACCGCCCTAAAACACGGCATTTTAACCCACTTGCACCAACAATCAAAACCCAAATTACACCCAAATAGTACCCAAGCCTTTCGAAACTCAATAAAACACCCATATATATATCAAGATATATTAATCTCAGTTTTGCTTGTGTGCAAGCACCCAGACAAAACTTCAAATAATATGAGGGTATAGCTCAGCTGGATAGAGCGGTCGCCTCCTAAGCGACAGGTCGGAAGTTCGAATCTTCTTACTCTCACCAATTTA
>CARTDZ010000043.1 GCA_949067325.1 uncultured Eubacteriales bacterium
TCCAAAATACTTTCTTCAAACACAAGAAACCCTGCGTTTGGATTTGTGTATCCATCATCAACACAAGTTTCTCCGGCCCCACCAAGCACTTGACAACAATTTGTAATGTCTCCAAGCACAAAGCCAAGCGGATCATCTTTTTCAAGAACTCTAAATTGCACGGGATTGCTTTCTTTTGCTTTGTCAGCTCTTATAATGTAGGTGTCTTTCAACTTTTTAGCAGTCTCATAAACTTCTTGAATATGGTCAAATTGTTCTTGATCATAGCCATATCTTCCGAGCAACTCCGCCAAAATTTCGTTTCCTTCTTCCACACCTTCATATTCAACAAAAGATGAATGTTCAGCAACAAATCTTGGGGAAAGTAATGCACGCTCTTCATTTCCATTCACAACTCTGTTTGGATAGTTTTTCAAAATGCTTTCAAACGCATTGTGCGCTGCGCACAAATAATCTTGGCTGTCCATCAAATCGCCATCTTTATCACGAAGGCGGAAGTTCATAAAGTCAGGATTGTCTTTATAATATTTCATGAAAAATTGAGCAAATGCTTTGTTGTATTCACCTTTAAGTGTCAATTTTGAAAATCTTGCATGAATTTCAGCACCAATTTGACTTGGCGTTGGATTTTTTACATACGCATATCCCTCGCGTCCAATAATAGCCTTTCCCTTTGCAACATATTGCAAAATATATTCAAAAGCCTTTTCACTTTCACCTTGATTTTCTGAAAAGCCACCAATTGCATAGTAAATTTTCATAAGATCAACAAGTGAATTATTTTTCTCAGTTCCTTCCAGAGTGTCAAAGCCAAGAGTTTTGACAAGTTTGCCCCAACGCCCGCTATTGTTGTTTACAAAATATTTTTCCATTTGGCTGGAAGGGAAAACTTCCATCGTATATTCGGGTGGAATAAATTTGATTTTCTTTTCTTCACGCCAAACTTTAAGTTGAACATAGTTCTGTCTGAAATTGTTTTCAAACCATTTGCTTACAGGTTTTAAGCCTTGTCCTGCAATTTGCCCGAAATTAATAGTGGCGTCAAAAGCTCCAGACATTCTTTCAGTTTCAAGTGTTGAAATGCTTTCTCTAACGCAAGATTTTTCAAGTTCAGGATCAACACTTGTTGTCATTGTCAATTTCGTTCCATCTTTTGACAAATAAATATATTTAAATGCACTGCCAGCAAAAGCTTTCTTATCAATTGAAATTCCTTTTGCTCCACATATAAATTCCAATTGCGTGTTTTGAAGACCTGAGAACGCATTTGCACCAACTTTCTTTACGCCATCATGAACAATAATTTTTTCAATCCCTACGCATCCAGCAAACGCATAGTCAGCAATCTCTTTTTCGTATTCTGGGATAACATATTCACGCGTTGGCTCACGCGTCAAATCAAGTGCTTGATACAAAAAACCGCTTTTTGAAAAATCCCATTTGTATGGAGTTTCAAATTCTGGATTTCCATCCAATTCTTCACTTTTGGCAGAACTTAAAAAGCATCTTTGTAAGCTGTTTTGCCACATAGAACAATTTGAATGATACCAGTCCGGATAAAATGGCAAGCCAGACAAGATTGCTTCTTCCGCTTCTAGCTCGATTGTCTCATCTGCACCAAATCTTTTTCCTTTTGGATTGATGCTTTTTGGCAGACGATCCCAGTTTGTTATTTCAAATGTCACTGGCTCAACTTCAAGCCAGACTACAGCACCAGTTCTTGGCACAGCACTTCCATCTGCAAACTTTCTGTCGTTGTCATTCCAAACGATTGTCCTGACATATTTTTTGCCATTAAGTTCAAATTCTGGATTTTGCTTTGACAAAAAGTCTTTTCCAGATTCTCTTTGACCATTCGTCGTGAAAAGTCTGCCTGTGCAAGTCAGTCCTGACTTCAAAATTCCACCGTTAAACATTTCTTCAAGCGCTTGTTGGATCTCGTCAGTCGCTTTTGTCTTTGGATATTCTCCAATTTTCAAAAAATGTTTTTCTTTCCCACTTTTTGTCTTTTTAGTCTCAAAAATTTCGCTCGCCGACGCGCTTCGCGCGGCGATTAAAGATTGAAGATTAAGGGACAAAGCGGGAACGGAGCCAAGGGTGCTACTGTAGACATTGCCACAGTCCCGCGAGCCGTCAAAGTACACACGTCTCACAGAGTCCACATCGATAGCCGAACGCGACCAATAAACTCCTGTAAATTTGTCGTTTTCTGCTGTATAGGAAGAATTCTGCCAAGCAAAATTGCATAAAGCAAAGTCTGTGTTTGATTTTCTTCTTTCTTCGTTTGTTCTGTCAGCCATTTCATCCAAAGAAAGAAGTCTCACGCTGTCAGTTGTGTCAAACTCTCTGCTGGCGTTGTCTCCACGATTGTCCGTGTTTTTGTTTTTTCTTGCCACAATCATTTGCATAAAGTTTATTTTTTCTTTTGCCATGCGTTTCTCCTTAAAACTTACATATTAAGTATATCACATTTTGTAAAAAAAGTAAATACCTGTGCCTTAAAAAGTTATTCCTCTTATGTTTTTATGTATCGTTGCAACAAATTTAAGGCATTTGAATGGCATAAATGTGCTTTATAAGCGTTTAGTCGCACATTGATATATTCGTCATCGACAAGTTCTTCTTTCCTAAATCGATAAATATGTTTGATATTTCGCCTTAATCTCAATTTTGCTTGAGCTCTTAAAAGTCGAATGATTTTGCCATTCTCATTTAAAATTGTTCTAAATCCCAAGAAATCAATTCCATTTGAGAGTTTTCCAATTTGTGTTTTCTCATTAAGTTCAAGATGAAGCTTTTCGTTGCAATAATTTTCTATCTCATTTTTGCAATGTTTGAGATATTCCTTATCTTTATACACCAAAATCATGTCGTCCATATAGCGCACATAATATTTTATCCTAAGTTTCTCTTTTATAAAATGGTCAAGTCCATTAAGATAAAAAAGTGCAAACCATTGACTTGTTTGATTGCCTATTGGGAGCCCAACATTTGTGTCAAAATTTCTGCTGTCGATTATTTGATTTATTATCCACATATCTTCGTCATCAAAATCAACTTTTAAAAGTTGTCTTTTTAAAATATCATGGTCGATATTTTGAAAATATTTTCTTAAATCACATTTCAGAAAATAGCCCACATTGTTTTTGTTGATATTATAAAATTTACGCAAAAACAACTTCAATCTATCAAGTCCAAACATTGTTCCTTTGCATTTTCTACAAGCAACATTGTCAGGAATTAATTTTTTCTCGAGTTTTGACTCCAATTTATTTGTGCAAAACGCCATCAAAACAACTCTGTCTTTATATGACAAAGCTTCAATGTTTCGTTTTTTGGGCTCATAAATATAAAATTGTTTATATTTGCCGATTTGATATGTTTGCTGTAAAAGTTTTTTTGACATTTCAGTCAAATTCTGACTTAAATTTATTTCAAAAGAGATTGTTTCTTTTTTATGCTGCCTTGAAAGTCTGCATTTTTTGTGTGCAGCGAGCAACTTTTCAAATGTGAAAGCATCTTCAAGCATACAATCTCCTTTTAATTTTAAAGATGCCACCACCTGAAAGACAGAAAACTTCCAAAGAAACATTCGTTGGTTGTTATGGTGGCAATTTTCTTCCAATTCTTTCGCAAGAGTTTGGAAAAGAGTAAGATTCCTTTGCCTTAAACACGGGGTTGCTCCACTTGGATGCAATCACTTCTGGCATTTTATCAAGCATAATGCTTGCTTTATAAGGCAAATCGGGAACGGAGCCAAGGTTTCTATTGTT
>CARTDZ010000044.1 GCA_949067325.1 uncultured Eubacteriales bacterium
ATGGATACACAAATCCAAACGCAGGGTTTCTTGTGTTTGAAGAAAGTATTTTGGACGAAAATGGAAAGCCAACTGGCGAGACCAGAGTGCTTGGACAAGCATATATTTGGTATGACCCACAAACTAAGACGGTTTGCTATGACAACATTGAAATTCCAACAAAAGTTCTTGATGAAATGCGCAAAGGCAACAAGCATGAAGACAGCAGGGTTACTTCCAAAACTCTTATGGACGCTGTTGAAGAGTCTGCGGTCGCAATTATGACAGCAATGAACAAAGATGGCATGAAAGTTGAAAGAGTGACAACTGGCGAAGGCTACAACGATTTAAAACGCGAACTTTCAGAAAAGTTTGAAAGAGAGTCCAGTCCAAAGGCACAGCACAGAGGATATAGCGGATATTCGGACGCTCGCAGTGCACAATACATCATCAAAACCTACGATGAAGTGACAAGAATGTATGGCGATGAAATCAGACAGGCTGCAAAAGAAGCGAGAAAAGATATCCAAGAGATTCGAGAGAAAAGAGCTGAAAGTCAGCAAACGTTATAAGGAGTGACTTATGGAAAACGTTGAAAAACAATTAAAACAATTTGAAAAAGCATTGGATGAAAAACTTAAAACGCTTGATGGGTTGGAAGCAGAGAAACTCGATATCATGGAAAGATATGTTGACGCGGATGAAAAATCCAGGGTTGGAATTGAGAAAGAAATGAAAGCAAGCGAAGAAAAGTTTAAAACTCTTGCTGAAGAAACTCTTGCACTTAAAGAAGAAATCAAAAAACTTAAAAGGAAGTCTTGCTGATGGTTTTCATGCTCGCTTTTTAGGACAAGCCATATTTTGGCTTGTCTTTTTTTGTCAGATGCATAGCAAAGTTGAAATATGTATGATATAATTCGTCAAAGGAGCGGGTATGGTTTGGATTAAGTATAACGACCGAATACATAACAAAACTATTGACTTGGAAGTCAGTGAAGAAGTTGCTCGCTTTCTTTGGACTAATGATAGATACTGGCGAAGGCTTATGAAAAAAGTCAATAAATATGAGTGTAGTTATTTTGCAAGCATTTTTGAAGATGGCGATGAGATTGAGTTTATCGAAACAATCAAAGATGAAAGTGTGGATATTGAGCAAGAGGTTGAAAATAAAATCTTTGCTGAAGTAATTTGGAAAGTTGCAGAAAAATTGCAACCGCTACAAAAAGAAATCTTGATTGAACGATTTAAGAAAGATTTGAAACTTTGCGATATTGCCAAAAAACACAATATGAGCAAAAGTGCACTGACGCAATTTTTAAAAACAACTTACAAGCACTTTGTTTTCTTTCTTGCACGAGATAAAGATTTTATCAAAACAGATTTTTGGCAAAGTCATTGCAAAGATTTTACAGATGAATTTATCGACACACTTGAGGAAGGTTTGACAAATGAAAATTTTGAGTTTGATTTAGACAAGATTTTAGATTTTGCAAAAGGTGCGACACAAGCGATTAAAACTGCAGATAAACTTGGAGTTGGGCTTAGTCCAAAACAAAAGAAACTTTGGCAATTTATGTCAAAAACAGTCACTGATTTTATAAAATCAATACAAAAATAGAAAAATTTTAAAATTTTCTATCAAAAATACATTTACTGCCTAAACTTTTATACTTTAAAATGTCCTTTATATATTATAGGAAGCAAACAGAAAAAGAACGATTCCCTGCACTCGTTCTTTTTTTGTTGCACCTAAATTTTAAAATACACGGAGGTAAAAATGTTAAAACCAGAAAAAGTGAAGTTGCAACACACTTTACGAATTTACACACAAGAGGATCAAGAAACATTGGAAAAGGCTTTTGACAAAAGCAAGAAAAAGTTTGACAACATGGCAGACTTTATTCGTCATTGCGTTTTGCTTGGAGCAAAGAAATTGCTCGGAGACAATGCCTATGATGAAATTATAAATTTGACAGAAATTAAAGAAAATTTAAGCGAAATCAACAAAGAACTCAAAAGACAAAATGGTGAAAGAAAAGCTGATAGTGCAGATCAACATATTGAAAATAAATTTGTAGAAAAGATTTTGAACTATATTGCTTGTGCAGTTTTTAATAACGAAGGCAATAAGATTGTTGGCGGGGACATTAGTGAAGGGCTTTGCAATGTTGATTATGAGAAAATCAAAATCATGAATAAAGAGTATGAGGAGAATGGTGGCAGATAATCAAACGCCTAATGTCAACTTTTTCTTGAACTTTTATGGACCAAACAATTCAAGTGATTTTTATAAAGAGAAAAGAAAATATTATTCTTCCAACATAGCGAAAGATTATATTAACTATATCCAAACTGGTATTCAAGAATTTAAAGACTATGTTGAGTATGCAAACAATAAAGAAAAATCGTCTGGCATATTTAATCAAAATGGACTTTTATCAGAGAAGGATAAAAAGCAATTGAGAGAACGATTAAGAGAAACCCAGTCTGTTATTTGGGATGGGCTTATAACCTTTGAAGAGAGCTTTGGTAAGACTTGGTGCAATTCATATGAGCAGGCATATGAACTTGTGAAAAGTGAATTGCCAAAGTTTTTTAAACGAGCAGGGCTTAATCCAGACAATATGATTTGGTATGCTGGACTTCACGAGAATACCGACAACAGGCATATCCATTTATCCTTTTTTGAAAAAGAGCCGGTTAGACTTCGTCCGCGAAAAGATGAAAAAGTGTTTTCAAATGGCAAATTGTCCAAAACTGCCATTCTTGAATTTAAAGCACATTTAGAGCTTGCTGCGACTGATTTTAAAGCCCGAGAAAGAAGAAATAGACAACTTATTCAAGAATATGTAAATGAGCAATTAAACGAGAATATGGGGCTTATTCTCAACAACAAATTGCTTTCACTTGCGGGCCGATTTTCAAAGAAAGGGAGTCTTGCTTATGCAAGCGAGAATATGTCAAGTTTGCGATCTGAGATTGACAGCATAACAAGTTATATGATAAACAAATCAAAATTCTCAAAAGTTGCCTATGAAGATTTTATTAATTTGGCAAAATATAAAGATGAAAGATTTGAATGTTATTGCAAACGAAATCGGTGCAAACAACCATTCTTTTTTGAAAAGAAATACACGCAAGATATTTATCGCAGGCTTGGAAATATTGTGATTGACTATTCTTTCAAAATTAAACAAATTGATAACGAAAGATTAAAACTTAATGCAAGTGTTCGTAGAGAAAAACTTATGCAAAAGAAGAAATTGGCAAAGCAAC
>CARTDZ010000045.1 GCA_949067325.1 uncultured Eubacteriales bacterium
AAACACATAATAAACCTTTTGTGTTTGGTGTTCGTATTTGACATCACTTGGCGGGAAGAGAGGGATTTGAACCCTCGCGCCGGTTTCCCGACCTACAGCCTTAGCAGGGCCGCCTCTTCGACCTCTTGAGTATCTCCCCATATTTCGAATGCATGGCTATGATATCACACAAAACAGCTTTTTGTCAATGATTTTATACCTTTTTCTATGTAATATTTTGTATTATTGATGTTTTTAGTGTGTGTTTGAGAAGGTTTTGTGGCCAATTACTTTGCATTTGGCTTTGTTCATTGTCCACTTTTTGGCCATTATGCTTGCGAAATAGTGAAAAATGTATTAAAATATCTATAAATAGGAGTTGTTATGGAAGCGAAAGAAGAGTTTTTAGAGATTTTTTATGACAATATTGACAGAGAAGGTGCGGACAAGTTGCTTGAGTGGCTTGAGCGTTCTGACTTTTTCACAGCACCTGCAAGTACGAGACGTCATTCTGCATACAGAGGCGGCTTGTGTCAGCATTCAATCAATGTCTACAGGCGTTTTGTAAAGCTTTTGGAAGGCGAGTTTGGAGAGGACTGGCAAGATAAGGTTAGCCCCGAAAGTGTTGCGATTATGGGTTTGTTGCATGACGTTTGCAAGGTTGACTATTATATTGAAGATGTGAAGAATGTCAAGATTGACGGCAAGTGGGAGCAACGCCCATACTTTCGTGTAGAGGACAACCTTCCTTATGGTCATGGCGAAAAGTCAGTTTATATTTTGTCAGCTTTTATGAAGCTTACTCGCGAAGAGGCTCTTGCAATCAACTGGCACATGGGCGAGTATGATACGAGAGTTAAAGGTGGCTCTTATAGTGTGGCTGATGTTTTCTATCGTTATCCTGTTTGTTTTCTTATGCATCTTGCAGACCTCTCAGCCACCTATCTTGACGAGCAGTGTGCTGATTGATTTGAGCCAAATCATTTGATAGAAAATTTTGAAAATCAAAAAGCAGTGTGAAATTTGTTGTGGTCAAAACAATTTTGCAATCTTTTATATGAAAATGAATAATATATACTTGTAATAGTACAAAATATATTAAAGTATGCGACATTTGAAGTTTTTTGTCGAAAAAATTGTGGTGATAGGGCTTAAACGTGCAACAACGGCATTAAAAAGCTTGAAAACGCGGTTAAAACTGCAAAAATTTGAGGAATGGCTATTGACAAACTCACGAATTTGGCGTATAATATTTGTGAAAATAAGGAGGGAATTCTTATGGAAAAAGAAAATCTTGAAAATATCGACGAAAAAGATGTTGAAAAACAAGTTGATCAAGCAGAAGAAAATGTTGCTGCTGAACAAGTGGCTGCAGAGGTGGTTGATGGCGTTGCTGAGAATGTTGAGCATGAAGTTGCTGTAGAAAACAACTTGGAAGCTCAAGCTGAGGAAGAACAGCCTTCAGCTCAAGAAGATAAAGAAGAAAATAAAGAGCTTGAAGCTGCAGCGGCTTATGCGCAAGAGTTGTTTGGAGAGCAGGACATTGAAGTAGAAAGCAACGTTGAGGCAGAAGAGGTAGTGGTTTCTGTAGGCTCAAAAGAAGTTGTAATATCTGAGACTGGTGAATTAAAGCAAGAAACTGAAGAAGAGAGAAGAGCTCGCGAGGAAGAGTATGATGCTGAGCCAGAAACAGAAGAAAATATCATAGAAGAAGTTGCGACCAAAAAGCCTTCAGCAAAAGTTCAAACTTTAAGAGAAAAATGGCAAACATGGTCTATGGCCAAAAAGTCAAGTATTGTTGCGGCTGTTGCAGCAGGTGTATTGTTTGTGACTGCACTTATTGCTGGCGGAACAACTATTGGAATTGGTGTTGAACAAACAAACAAGGCAAAAGCGACTATCGCAGAAGTTTCAAAAACTATCGAGGAAGTTGAGCCTGAAATTCAAGCTTTAAGCGGAAAACAGAATGGAAGTGTAAAGGAAAACGTATCTTTTGGTTCGTCAAACGTTGCAAAAGAAGATGAGAATGTTACTATTCAATCTTTGAAAAATTTAGTTCTACAAGCTGAAAATGCAGACAAACTTAATCAAACAATGATTGACCAATTGAATAGATATTTGCACACACTCAACACTCAACAATCAGAACAGGGACAGGTGGTTGGAAATGTTCAAGGTAAAGTTGAGGAAGTTGGCAAACAAAGACTTCTTTTTGGCAATACAAAACAGCAAATAGGCGATCTCAGTGGACGAATTGGTGGCGAAGGCGGAATTGTTGACCAAAACGCAAATAATGCTGCCGAACTTAAAGATTTGTCAGAAAGAATTACTGCTCTTGCCGTAAAGTTTGCAGATCAAAATAGTGAAATTGTCATGCCAAAGCCTTCTGTAGTTAATCAATGGATGCAAGGAAAAACACCACTTCGCAAGCTTATGGCTCAAGGTGGAACTGTTTCTCCAGCTGAAGTGGTTGATTGCCAATATGTTGAAAATTCAGGCATTGAAATTGTTGCAACTGTGGGAGACGGTTTTAGCAGCGGCATTGTTGGCTTGGTGAAAGCAACAATCAAATGCAGCGAAGATGAACTTAGAGGAAAAGATGAAGCGGCTCTCAAATCTTTGATTGAAGAAAAGATTGCCGAAAATCAAGCTGAGACAAGTTTTGCTTACAATGTTGCAGCGCTTGGCATTGGCGGAACAGTTATGGTCGGCGATGTGGAATTGCCAACTGAAAGTGTTTTCGCAGTCGTTACGCCAAAAATCTTGAACAACAAAGATGGTTCGGTTGCTGGTGTGGAATATAGTACTGATTTTTACGCGTATGCTGCAAGTGCTGGAGCTGTAAACAATAGCAATGCAAATGGCGCAACAGTTGTCAAACTTCCTTCAGGTAAGACGGTGACATATTCTTCAAACTATGAAGCAAGTACTTCGGGCGTTGTAAGAGATGCTTTGGGTATTGTAATGGAAGCAGAAATGGAATAATGAAAAGAAGTCAAATTTGACTTCTTTTTTTGCATAAATATATTAAAAAGCAAAAATTTGAAAAAATTTTAACAAACTTTTTTGAAAATTCGCAAAAAATTGTTGACAATCACAATGTTTTGTGATAATCTATCTTCGCATTCATGGGGGATTAGCTCAGCTGGCTAGAGCGCCTGCCTTGCAAGCAGGAGGTCATCGG
>CARTDZ010000046.1 GCA_949067325.1 uncultured Eubacteriales bacterium
GAAGACAAAAAAGTTTTCGTCAAGTTTGGTGAATAATGATAGACGTGGCAAAAATCGTAAAACCGCAAGGAATAAAAGGGGAGGTCAAAGCACAGCCCCTTACAAATGTCCTTGCTGTTTTTGAAAATCTCAAAAAAATAAATGTCGAGGGCGAAGAGAAAAAAATACAAAAGATATCTCTTCGTCAAGGCTTTTTATATATCAAATTTGAAGGAATAAACGACCGCAATGCAGCAGAAAATTTGAGAAACAAAAGTCTGTTTCTTCCAAAAGAAACGCTCGTAAGTTGCCTTGAAGAAGACGAACTTCTTGTAGACGACATTGTCGGCACAATACTTTATGATACTGACGGCAACCTTGTCGGACAAGTTGTTGATGTTGAAAATTATGGCGCGACTTTCAATTTTATAATCCAAAAAGATGGCCGCACAATTCAAACACCTTTCGTAATCGGTTTGTTCGAAAAAGATGGCAATGCATTAAAAGTTAATCGCAAAAAATTTGATGAGGTGAGCATATGAAAATAGATATATTGACGCTCTTTCCAGAAAGTTTTGCCCCTCTCAATGAAAGCATAATCAAACGTGCGAGAGAGAGCGGAAAGATAGAAATAAATCTTATCAATATCCGTGACTTTTCTCTAGACAAGCACAAAAAATGCGACGACTATCCTTTTGGTGGCGGTGCGGGTATGCTTATGTCAGCCCAGCCAATTTTCGACGCTTTCAAAAGCCTAAATGCAACCAATGCTCATGTCATTATGGCTTCACCAACAGGTCAAACGCTTTCGCCACAACTAGCCAAAACACTCGCCCAAAAAGATCACCTCGTCTTCATTTGCGGTCACTATGAAGGCATCGACGCACGCATAAATGACCTTCTAAAACCTCAAGAAATTTCAATTGGCGATTATGTGTTGACGGGCGGAGAACTTCCTACAATGGTCATAATCGACTGCCTCGCTCGATTTATTGATGGAGTTATTGCAGCTGAAAGCTTAGATGAAGAAAGCTTCTCTTCTGGCACGCTTGAATATCCTCAATACACTCGTCCTCAAACTTTTGAAGGCTTGTCAGTGCCAGAAGTGTTGCTCTCAGGCAATCATCAAGAGATTGCAAAGTGGCGAAAGGAACAATCGCTAAAAAGGACAAAAACTCTTCGCCCAGACTTGTTAAAAGAAAAATAATATAATTGTCCTTTCATGCCTTTCAAACTAGCAAATTTGCAAGAAATCACCAAAAAATATAAAACAAAAAATAAAAGAGGAAAAATGAAAATCAACTGGTTTCCAGGGCATATGTCAAAGGCCCTCAATGAAATGAAAAAGATGTTGAAGATTATTGATGTGGTTATCTATGTTTTAGATAGCAGAGCGCCAATATCTTCTGTCAACCCAAGCCTCAACAAAATTTCAGAAAACAAGCCAGTTCTCTATGTTTTCAACAAAACAGACCTCGCAGATGAAGCAAAGATCGCCTCAATCTCAAAAAGCTTCAAAGGCGAAGGTTTTGATTATGTCTGCCTAAACAGCACGATGTCAGGTGCAGGCAAAATTATAAAACAAAAACTCAAAACTCTCGCAAACGCCAAAATTCAAAAATATCTTGCAAAAGGCGTAAAAACAACAATACGAGCTTTGGTTGTAGGCGTGCCAAATTCAGGCAAAAGCACCCTTATAAACAACCTCTGCGGCAAAGCTAAGGCTATCACTGGCGACCGCCCAGGCGTAACCAAACAAAATCTTTGGTTGCCACTAGGCGACAATATTGAAATTTGCGACACTCCAGGTACACTTTATCCAAATCTTGTCGACCAAGAAATAGCACTCAACCTTGCTTTCATTGGCAGCATAAAAGATATGATTGTTGATCAAGTGGAACTTGCAGAGGCACTTCTTGGCCGTCTCAACGCTTTATATCCACAGCTGATCACAAATCGATATTGCCAAAACGCTACGCTTGAAGATGTCGCAAAAAAACGTGGCTATCTGACGCATGGCAGCCTGCCAGACTATGAAAGAACAGCACAAGCAATTATCGACGATTTTCGCAAAGGTAGAATAGGAAAAATAACGCTCGACTAAAAAATTGTTTAAAAATAAAAAATCAAACAAAACAAAAAAGCAAAAGAGGTGATTTGATGAAAGAGCTTAATCTGGCAGAAGGATACCGCGGTGAAAATCTGGCCAAAAACTATCTTCTAAACGAAAAACGCTATACCATTCTCGCACAAAACTATCGCAACAAAGTTGGCGAAATTGATATCATTGCTCGCGACAAAAACACTATCGTTTTTGTTGAAGTCAAAGCTCGCGAAACGCTTGCTTTTGGTCGTCCAAGCGAAGCGGTCAATTACAAAAAACAACAAAAAATTCGCCGCGTGGCTGAATTGTACCTTGTTCAACGCAAAATCTATGACAAAGTGCCAGTACGCTTTGATGTGGTGGAAATTTTAGGCGAAAAGGTCAATCATATACAAAATGCATTCTAAAAATGTTTAAACATTTCACTTTTGGGCAAAATATATGCTAAAAGGAGAATGTATGAAAAAACTTTTGCTCTCATTTGCACTCGTGGCAACAATATTAACAATGACAGCGTGTGAAAATTCTACAAATTTACGCTGTGCAACTATAAGAAATATTACCTCAGCGGGCAGTGAAAATTATGGCATCAGCGTTGCTTTTCAGGAAGACAAGCGTCTTGAAGAAAGTGGGGTAGATGTTCAAATCAGGTCAGACAAACTTTGCCAGCTCACTTTTTGGGAAGAAAATGGCACCAAATACAATCTACACATCGACCAAAAAGACACGTGGTATTCAATGACATCGCTGATAGTGATTGCTCAGCAAAAGCCAGACACTGAAAAATTTGTCAAGTTCAGCGAAGCAACAAATCGAACTTACCTTTTCACAAGCAATCAACTTCTCACACTTACTTTTAGAGTAGTAGCAGGTGATATAGAAAAAAATAGCAAGGAAACA
>CARTDZ010000047.1 GCA_949067325.1 uncultured Eubacteriales bacterium
ACGGCAAAAATTTTTATCCAAAAATCTTTTGTGATATTTTATTCAAAGCGGCAATATTTAGATTGACAAATATTGATATATATATTAAAATAATATTTAGACAAAAAAAACAATATAAACTAGGAGAAATTTATGATACAAGCAACAAATATTTCACTTTCATTTGGTGGAAGAACACTTTATAAAGACGTCAACTTGAAATTTGTTAAAGGAAATTGTTATGGCATTATTGGCGCAAACGGAGCAGGCAAGTCGACTTTTTTAAAGATTTTGACGGGTGAGATTGAGCCAAACACTGGTGAGATTTCAATCACAACAGGCGAGCGAATGAGCGTTCTTGCACAAAACCAAAATGCATATGATAGCGAAACCGTAATTGACACCGTTCTTCTTGGGCATAAGCGACTTATGGAAGTTCAAAAAGAAAAGGACGCTCTTTATATGAAGCCCGACTTCAGCGAAGAGGACGGCATCAAAGCTGGCGAGCTTGAAACTGAATTTGCTGAGCTTGGTGGCTGGGAGGCTGAGGCTGAGGCAAAAAGTCTATTGCAAAACTTGGGTGTTAAGGAAGAGCTTTACTATACTCTCATGGCAGAACTTGACCCAAAACTTAAAGTGAAAGTTTTGCTAGCTCAAGCTCTTTTTGGCAATCCTGACATTTTGGTGCTTGACGAGCCAACAAACAACCTCGACTTTAAAACAGTGCGATGGCTTGAAAACTTTTTGCTAGGTTTTGAAAACACTGTTATCATCGTCTCTCACAACCGTCACTTTTTAAACAAAGTCTGCACGCACATTTGCGATGTGGATTATGGCCAGATAAATATGTTTATAGGCAATTATGACTTCTGGTACGAGTCAAGTCAGCTTCTTTTAAGACAACAAAAAGATCAAAACAAAAAAGCTGAACAGCGCGCGAAGGAACTTAAAGACTTTATCGCAAGGTTTGCTGCAAACGCTTCAAAATCAAAACAGGCCACAAGCAGAAAGAAAGAGCTTGAACGTTTGACTATCGAAGACCTTAAACCTTCATCAAGAAAATATCCTTACATCAATTTTGACTTTGCTCAAGAAGCTGGAAAAGAAATTGTTAAGGTGGAAGATTTGAGCAAGGCTGGAATGTTTAAAAATCTTTCATTCAACATAGAAAAAGGCCAAAAAGTCGCTTTTTTTGCAAAAAACAATCAAATTTTAACCACACTTTTCAATATTTTGACAGGCAAAGAAGAAGCTGACAGTGGCGAAATTCGTATTGGAAAAACCATCAATTTAAGCTATCTACCTCAAAAATATGATGAATATTTTGACAACGTGTCACTTTCACTTGTTGACTGGCTCAGACAATTTTCAAAGGATCAAAACGAGACTTACATTCGCTCTTGGCTTGGCAGAATGCTTTTCACTGGCGAAGAAAATATAAAGGAAGCAAAAGTGCTTTCAGGTGGTGAAAAAGTGCGTTGTATGCTTGCAAAAATTATGCTTGAGGGTGCAAATTGCCTTATCCTCGACGAGCCAACAAACCACCTCGATCTTGAGTCTATCACCGCCCTAAACAAAGGTATGCAAAACTATAAAGGCACGCTTCTCTTCTCAACACACGACCAAGAGATTATTGAAACTGTCGCTGACCGCATAATTGAAATTGTCGACGAAAACAAATTCATTGACTTCACAGGAACTTACGAAGAATATATCGAAAAATATTCTAAATAAAAACCTCATCAAAGTCCACAACAAAAATTTAAAAATGTCTTATCTGCATTCAAGAAACTATAAACAATAAAAACGCGAATTAGTCGCGTTTTTATTGTTTTAATCATCTTCGCCATCTGTCACATACTTATTTGTTTTCTTCTTTAAATAGTGTGCACCAGCAAACATCAATGAAATGCAAGAAATGTAAGAGCCTTTAATCCTATAAGACTTGCCATCCTCTTTAAAAACCATTCCGATTTTTTCCAAGTCGTTGAGATGATGATAAGCTTGCCCAGTTGTCCTCATCCCCGTGTTCGCGATGATTTCTTTCACTGTTTTTGGCCCTTCAAGAAGTGCCAAAATAATCTTGACGCGTTCAACATTGCCAAATGAAGCAAAGATGTCAGCATAACCTTCATACTCTTTGAAAACAGTCTCTAAGCCACAGATAAGATTGAAGTGAGATCCGCCATGTGCATTTATAAAGTCACCCTTGACATAAAGTAAGTTTTCTTTAGGTTCGTCAACCTTTTCTTCCTTTCCTCCCTTTGCCTCGAGTCCTAATTTGACACCAAGCTCAATCATCCCTTTTTCAAGTGCTTCCACTCTTTCTTCCAAACTTTTCATATTTAACCCCTCCTTTTTATGAAAAATTTTTACGCAATCACGTAATTACGTAATTATTATAATCCACTCGCCTGCGTTTGTCAACACTTTTTTTCAAATTTTTTTATATTTTTTTAGAAAACTTCATTTTAATTTGAAAAGAAAATAAAAATGACACGCAGAAAAGAACCGATTGCAGAATATACTTATGTAGAAGATTTATTAAAAGAAAAATTAGATGCAAAAGTAAAAATTAAAGATCGTAAAATTGAAATTTCATTTACAAATGTGGCAGATTTAAATAGAATATTAGAAATATTAGAAGTAAAAGAATAGTGGTGAAATTATGACAAAGGAATTATTTGAACAAATTTTATCAAAAGAAATTATTGGTCCAATTGTCGTAATTGCATCCTCTGTCTTAATTTATGGAATTTTAAGACGTATTATTGTGAAAATGTTTCGTTTAAA
>CARTDZ010000048.1 GCA_949067325.1 uncultured Eubacteriales bacterium
GAGGTCTACTAGCTCAGTTGGTAGAGCACTTGACTTTTAATCAAGGGGTCCCGGGTTCGAGCCCCGGGTAGGCCACCAAAAATGCAGGCAAACGTGCCTGCATTTTTATTTTACCCGTGGCTATGCAACAAAGGTTGCATTTTTGCTTAACGCAAAACGAACCCGTGACTAGTGCGGTCGGAGCAAGTCGAAGAAGTATGCGTGCTCGGCCATTCGCTGCCGCTCATAACGAGCACCCGAGTAGGCCACCTATAATGTAGACTAAAATAAGGTAGCATTTTTTTATTATGTTTGACTTTATGTTTATTTAAAGTCTGAAAATATTGGCTTTTTTCTTTTGTTATGATAAAATAATGGTGTATCAAACTCATGATTGATACAAAAACTAATTTATAGGTGAAAAATGATTAAGATTAGAAACAAAAAAGATGCGATAAACAAAATGAAAGAGCTTAGACTTAACATTATGCCACTTGACTTTTTTAGAAGTGATGACATTGAAGGCATAAAAAAATTCTTCAAAAAGTATAAGGCTGAAGAATATGTCATGCGAGACACAACAAAAGCGAAAGGCAATTTCTACTATGTCAAAAATTTGGAAGAAGCTTTGAAAACTCTGCCTAAGTTTAAGGGTGAAGTGACAATTGGTGTTTCTTACAGGATTTATAAAGAACACATTGTTCTTGTTGGCGACATAAAGGTGACGAGAGGTGCTTTTGGTGACACAGTAGACCTTACCGCGCGTACTGACAGCGAGGCTACTCAGCGTAACATATATGAAGAGCCTGAGTACAACCTTCACGCATCGCTCGATGAAGAGAGGGTTTGGAAAATCCCTGGTTTTTCAAAGATTATGAGTTACATCACAGAGCATGAACTTTACAATATTATCATAGAGTTTATCGTGTATGACTGCAAGGTTGGAATAAACAAAGAAAATGTTGTGATATGTGAAATTCGTACAGATTATTGATACTGCGGAAAAATTATAGAAAATATTTAAAGAAATCAAAAATAATCACAAATTTAAAAAAGTATTGTGAAATGCTTGACAAATCCCCCCCCGTGTATAATGGAAGTTGAAGCATAAAATATGTTTCAAATTATCAAATTTACAAAAGGAGGAGGGTATATGTATGATGATAAAAATATGCAAGTGAAGGGCGAGAGCAAGACCGCAATAGGAGTTCTGTGTGGTTTGTTTTTGGGTATAATTGGGCTTATTATTGGCTTACTGCTTTATAAAGACGGCTCGTTTGAAAGACAAACTTTTATCAAAGGTTGGGTTGCATCATTCGTGATAGCGATTGCTATTGGCGTGTTGGTTGGCTTAATTTTCTATTGTGTAACCATTGGAACAATATCAAGTTTGGTATAAAGAAAAAAAAGATGGATAGCTTTCACTCCATCTTTTTTTATTCCAATTGCCAATCATCTGGTGACATGGTGTTTTCTAGTTTTTGCAAACCATTTGCTATTGCATGCTCGACAATTTGTTGTTTTGTATTGTATTTTGTTGCAATTTCTGCTGGCGTCAAAGTTTTGCCATCAATTATGCCAAAATTCAAACAGATAGAATAATATTCTGGCTTTGACAATTTGCTTTTTAATATGGCCAACAATTCAGTTTTTCTTATATTGCCCAAGGCCTCTTTTTCTGTGTTTGCGTTTTTGTCAGCAAGCATATCTTCCAAAATACAAGTATCTCCTTTTTTATGGTTCAATATTGGCGTAGAAAGGCTGACTATATTTTTACTCTCTTGATAAAACTTAAATGCCTCAAAACGAAATCTTTGTTTCAGATATGGCCAGAAATATTCTAAATCTGTGTTGATTTTTGGTTCAAAAGTGTCAACCACATAAAGCATTTTTTCACAACAAATGCTTTGTAAGCTTTCTTTATCAATTTTTAGTGTTGTTTTTGAAACAAATTTGTTGGTATAATGATAACTTGCTTCTATCAATTTTAGTCGTGCAGTCATATCACCTTTAAGCATACGCTGCAAAATGGAAGTTTTGGCGCCTGCCTGTTTGTCAAGAAGATTTTTTGTGTCATAAACAAAACCGCACCTGTCAAGCTCTGCTTTTTGCTCAGAGTCAAGCTTTATGTGATTTGTGCGAATATTTCTGACATAAAAGCCAAGAGGGTAATTGTTGATTTTTACATCATGCGCAACAATTTTGTCATTGGTTAAGTTTTGATATTCTAAATATTTTTTCAAAAATTCAGAAAAGTTAAAAATCTTCAACTTCTTTGGATAAGATATGGCCCAAACAAAACCGATTTCATCAAGTTTTGCTTTCTGCTCCGGATTAAGTTTTATGAGGCCGCTTCTTACACTATTTACTTGAGTGCCAAGAGGTTTTTGTGCTTGTGGAACATTTACATGACCATTGATTGCTTTGAAATCTAAAAGGTCTTGATAAAACTTTTCAAAGTCAAATT
>CARTDZ010000049.1 GCA_949067325.1 uncultured Eubacteriales bacterium
GTCTTCTTTTGCAGAGAGTGATTTGACAATTGTGCGAATGCTTGATGCAATTTTTCCGCATTTGCCAATTATTCTGCCCATGTCGTCTGGATTGACCATGACATGAAGGACTTTTTCGTTTTCATCTTCAGTTGTTGAGATTTGAACGCTTTGTTCGTCAACAACCAAGCTTTTGACAATATACTCGACAAGTTTTTCCATGTTTTACTCCTTAATTTGCTCGCAAAAAGGGTTATTTGCTGATAATTCCGCTTTTTACAAGAAGTTGTTTTGCTGTTTCAGTTGGTTGTGCACCATTTTTGAGCCATTTGTTTGCTTTGTCTGCATCAATTTTGATTTCTGCAGGGTCTGTGAGTGGATTGTAAGTTCCGATAATGTCGATGAACTTTCCATCTCTTGGAGCTCTTGAATCAGCAACAATAACTCTATAGAATGGAGCTTTTTTGTCTCCAAGTCTTGTAAGTCTGATTTTTACTGCCATTGTTTTCCTCCTTTATAAATTTAATATCTTTAACTCGGCTTTTCGCCGAAGGATATTACGATTGTAATATTGTTGTTTTAGTGTTTAGGACACTCTGCAAATGCCTAAATGCACAGTGGTATGTGCAAATTGCATCGCAATGCATCATAATGCACCCCCTAGAAGCCAAGCCCGCGAAGACCTTTGCCATTTTTAAGCTGTTTCATCATTTCTTTTGACTGTTCAAACTGTTTGAGAAGTTGATTGACTTGTTGAACTGATGTCCCGCTGCCATTTGCAATGCGTTGGCGACGGCTAGCTTTGATAATTTCTGGGTTGCGGCGTTCCGCTGGTGTCATTGACTGGATAATTGCTTTGTTTACTGCAAGTTGGCTTTCGTCGATATCAAGGTTTTTGATTTTTCCTGAAAGGCCAGGTATCATACCCAAAATATCTTTAATTGACCCCATTCTTTTGAGGCTATCCATTTGAGTAAGATAGTCGTCAAAGGTGAAAGAATTTTCGCGAAATTTTTTCTCAAACGCCCTTGCTTCTTCTTCGCTGACTGCCTCTTGCGCTTTTTCGATGAGTGAAAGCACGTCGCCCATTCCAAGAATACGGCTGGCTATGCGGTCAGGATAGAATGGTTCAAGATCGCCTATTTTTTCGCCTATACCTGTAAACTTGATTGGCTTGCCAGTGATTGCTTTGATTGACAATGCTGCACCGCCACGAGTGTCACCGTCCATTTTGGTAAGCACTACGCCTGTCACATCAAGATTGCGATTGAAGCTTTCAGCGACCGTAACAGCATCTTGACCTGTCATTGAGTCTACAACAAGCAAGATTTCTGTTGGCGAAACCTCTTTTTTTATTTGCTTTAGCTCTTGCATAAGTTCTTCATTTATATGCAAGCGGCCAGCGGTGTCGATTATCACCGTGTCAAAACCTTGCTTTTTTGCGTGTTCAACACCCTGTTTTGCCGTTTTGACTGGGTTTTGGGTGCCACGTTCAAAAACTTCAGTATTTGCTTGTTTGCCCACCACTTGAAGTTGAGTGATTGCCGCTGGACGATAGATGTCGCAAGCGACAAGAAGTGGTTTTTTGCCTGATTTTTTGAGGTGCGCGGCAAGTTTTGCACACATTGTGGTTTTGCCCGCGCCTTGAAGACCGCACATCATGATAATTGTTGGAGGCGCTGAAGAAATGGCGAGTTTTTGATTTTGTGAAGACATGAGGTTTGTAAGCTCGTCTCTCACGATTTTGATAACTTGTTGTGCTGGAGTGAGGCTTTTTAAAACTTCGTCGCCCACCGCTTTTTCAGACACATTTTTGACAAAGTCTTTTGCCACCATGTAGTTGACATCTGCTTCAAGAAGAGCTATTCTCACCTCTCGCATTGCTTCTTTGATTTCAAGTTCTGTCAAACGGCCACGCTTGGTAAGTTTGGAAAAAATATGATTGAACTTTTCTGATAACGATGAAAAAAGTGCCATATTTAGTCCTCCTTTTTTGTCAGTTTTTCTAGCTCTTTGGTCAAGCTTTCTATTCTTTCAACTAGGCCAAGTTTTTCTTCAAGTTCTTCAAGTTTTGCAATAGCTTTTTCAATGCTATCTTTCACTGCTTGACGCGAGATGTTTTTGTTTTCTGCTATCTCGCTATAGCCAAGATCGCAGAAAAGGTAATCGGCCATACACTCCTTTTGCGACTGACTTAATATTGCCC
>CARTDZ010000050.1 GCA_949067325.1 uncultured Eubacteriales bacterium
AAGTTTGTTTGACGAGCAAAAGCAAGTGGGCATAATGGAATTTAAGGTTATGACAAAACGCTCAGGCTGCGTAAACTCACTTGAAAAAGAGTTTAAATTTGGATATGCACTTGAAAACGCTGAAACCTTGACAAACAAACGTGAAATTGATTTTGTTTATGACGAAATTGAGGGATATAAAACATTTACAAACAAACTTAAAGATTATCTTGTTATCTTTAACGATGTAGAAAACACAACAGGGCTTTGGATTGAATTGCACTCAACTGCGCTTCCTGATGTGGAAGAGGGTGACGGCGAATAAAGTGAAAATCCTGACGAAATTGAGGATGAAAACGTCGAAAAAGTGATAAAACTTCCAATTGATGCAAACAGCATCAAGGGTTATTGGGTGACTCAAACAATTGAAGATGACGAGGGAAATGTTGTTGGAACAAGAGAATATTTCAGCACTATTAAGCCAAGTGAAGCTCTTGGATTGAGTGCAAAAGCATGCTTTGCGCTTTGCGTGAATGATGTGCTAAATCCTTATGCTGACGGAGAATACACATTCTATGTTTCTAAGATAATTGAAAAGGATGGCGTAGTTACAAACTATGGCAATTCAACTCTTGTTTATAACAAACTTCCAGCAGTTAAAGACAATTCTTTGCGCACTGCAAATGAAATCCTTTCTTGGGTTGGCATAGACAGCGAGAATGTTTCAGGTTATTATCTTTCAGTTTACACAAGTAATGATAATGAATATCAACTTTATAAACGCATAGAAATCAACACTGCTACAACATATGACTTAACTCAAATTATTGAAACCTTTGGCACAACTTATTATTTTGAGATTTCTACCATTTCAGAAAATGATAGATATGTTGCTTCAAGCCCAACTCAAATGATTTCAACAAGCAGATATGTCACTCCTGAAAAGTTGGAGATTAAAGACGGTGTCGTTCAATATAGTGAACAAGCGATTGCTTCGTCGCAATTCTTGAAAGATATTGAAAATAATATTTCAAACTACAACGTCATGGCTCAAGTGCTTGCAACAAGCACATATACTTATCCTTTTGAATTTATGGCAAGTAATATTGACAGGGCTTATGTTCAACTTCGCTTTACAGCAAAGGATAATCAACAAAATATTTATTATGTGACTATGCCAGCAGTGCAATTGTTGGCGGGCGTTATGCAAACAATGTCATTCACATCAGGCTCAGGCAGGATAACTTATTTTGACGCGTTAAGAAATTGCAGAAACACAGTTGCTGCAACAACTTATGGGCCGCTTATTGACAATCTTTACAGAAGCATAACATCCTCATCTTTTGGCTTTGCAAACAGCCAGAGATTGTTTGATGATTTTGGAAATCTTATCCCTGCTGGACAATATTATTTGACTTTAAGACAGCAAGGCACAAATATTGAAACAATCAATCATCAATGCAGACTGCCGTCTGTTTATAGTGAAAATATTCTTATGTATGTTTCAGAAAGCCCAAGTATAAGACTTGACAGAGATAATGAAACAACAAAAAATGTTTATTTTGTATCATTCAGACCTGTTCAAATAGCAAGCGCAACTGGTGAAAAATATTATGCAACAAACTATAAATTGCATATCGTGGATAATAGTCAAAACATCTTTGAATATTCAATCAAGCAAGAGGGCGAGGATTGGAGGCTTTATATCAGCGAGGAAGAAAGTTTCTTGCTTGGCAAGCGAACTTATGCACAAGAAGAATATATTTCTATTGATGTTACAAACGAACTGGTGAAACGCTTAGAACCTTTGAAAGGACAGCGTTTGACAGTATCAATTTATGCTGAGGGCAACAACTTTACAGCAAACAGCAAGTCAGACACAATTTTTATGACAATGCTTAACTTTAACTATGAAAGTCTAAATCTTGTAGACGGTGTGCTTTCTTGGTCATCAAGCGCAAGTTCAAACGGAACACTCGTGACATATAAAACAGCATCATCTTCTCCGTCACAAATCACAATCAGACCAAGCGGAACAAGCACTCTTAATCTTGCAAATCCTGGGGCTTACACTTATGTTATGTTTATGGCTCTTGGTGGATTATCTTCAACAGAAATGGTCGTTGACAGCGAAAGCTATATGCTTGAAAATGTTTATA
>CARTDZ010000051.1 GCA_949067325.1 uncultured Eubacteriales bacterium
GCAATCAGCTTCTTTTCATCTTCGGGATTTAATAAACTATATTTATAATATCTGGAGAGTCTAATTGGCCGGCTTTTACATACCAAAATATCTTTACTACAATATCAATAACCTCATTTAATGCTAACTGATGATTATATTGCTTGGCTTGATAATAAATCGTTTTATTTGAATTTTTATAATAAATATCTACCCCTTTATCACCTGTTCCGCCAATTCTAAATATTAAACTGTTTTCATTAATATCCTTTTTGCAGAATTTTAGCCATTCAAAAACAAACATTTCAAACTCGTTACCAGAGAATGTGGAAACGTAATTTATCATTTTACTTTCAGGGATCCTATTTTCTTTTTTAATTTTTGGAATAATTATTTTATTAAAGTGAATTTTTTCTTTAACAACCGACATCGAAAATCTCCTTATTTATTTTATTATAACATAAAACTTAACATTTCGTAAAATATTTTTAACTTTACATCTCAAAATCTTTTTGTTTTCGTTTTCTTTCTCGTCTTTCAAGCATAAGTTGTTCAAGCAAATCATCAAACTCTTCATCCGACATGTCTGATAATAGTTTTTCTTTCTTCTCTTGCAATACTTCATCGCGTTGCTTTTTCTCAAGCACAAGCTGATCTTCTTTCAATTTCTCATTAAACTTTTCGGTTGTTTGTCTTACATATTCATTGTCTACCGAATTGTAGACTGTGATTGTTGTTTTCACGTCGCGATGACCTAAAAGTTGCTGAATAACCTTTGGATTTTCATTCATTTCAAACAACATATTTGAAAAAGTATGGCGAAGCCCATGAAAATGAATGTTATATTTATCTAATCCATTTCTTCTTTTAAAGCGGTCAAAGATTACTCTACACCCCGAGTATGTTCGAACACTTCCATCATCATTTGCAAAAATAAAAGAAGTCGGAGCTGTTAAGTCAGCCGTGACTTCTTTGTTTGTCTTTTGTCTTAAAACTTGCTTTTCTCGCCAAGCTTTCAATGTGTCAACAACAATATCTGCAATAGGAATTTCTCGAACACTACAAGTAGTTTTTGTGTCACCTACAACAGTCACCCTGTTCAAAATTCTACCTTCGCTGTCAAACTTTGGAATGGTTGTAATTGATCTTTCAATTTTAAGTGTTTTATTTTCAAAATCAACATTCTTCCACTTCAAAGCACAAGCTTCACCAATGCGAAGCCCTGCAAACATAAGCACAATACACATAGGCTTAATAAAATTGGATTCATCTTTGTTCAATGCCTCCAAAAACTTTATTCGCACTTCTGGTGGCAGCGCTTTATACTTTTCAGAGTTATCATAAGTCTTTCTGTCATGAATTTTTACTTTAATTTTTAAAGTTGGATTAACCATCACCCACTTGTTATCAATTGCATATTCAAAAAATTGACTTAGCAGATGTTTATTCTTTTTGACAGTATTGTTGGAATAATTCTCATCAATCATTTTGTTTATAACTTTTTGCACAACAAAAGTGTCGACTTCGTAAATTTTCATGTTGCCAATCACAGGCTCAATATGCAAACGAAAATTGCGAATTATTCCCTCGAAAGTTCGCGGACTCACAGCACTCTTTTTAAACACCAGCAGCCAATCCAACATCAACTCCCCAAAAGTTTTACTTTCGATAAGTTCATAAGAATTACTCTTAATCCTACCGCTAATTTCGCTCAATTTCTTTGCGACCTCTGTTTGACTATTTCCATAAACACTTTTCTTCTTTTGATTACCTTTCTCGTCATAACCAATTGTAATACATCCGACCCATTTACCATCAGAACTTCTTTGATAAATAGAGCCTTCACCATTAGATCTTCTTGTTTTACTTACAACCTTATTCTTAGCCATTTGCCACCTCGCTTGCGTTGTTGTTTAAAGTCAGCCAAGTGACAAAATTTAACACGCTCACAACTTGCCTTTTGCCTACTTTCGTTGTTGGAAAATCTTTACTGCGCAAAAGACTTCTCACATTATCTCTGCCAAGCCCCGTGATTTTCATAATGTCTTCACAATCTAAAAAAT
>CARTDZ010000052.1 GCA_949067325.1 uncultured Eubacteriales bacterium
AAAAAAAACACCTTTGTCAAACTGCAAAGGTATTTTTATGAAAATTTATAAATTTTTAAGATTATCAGCCTTTCAAATCTTTATATGAATCAGGATAAACTGTGATTGTGTATGCTTTTTTGATTTCATTCATTTGAAGATTTTCGAAAATCGCATAATTATCAGTGACAAGTTCGTCATAAAGTGAGTCAAAATATGTTTTATTCAAAAGAATGTTTGGTCTTTCGTTATAAAGTTTCACAACCGCTTCATCAGAGAGAGAAAATTTCTCATTGATTCCGTCGTAAAGATTTTCAATCTCGCCAGCATAGAAAAGAACGTGAAGACCGTTTTCTGTGCGAACTAGCCCTGAAATATCGCCAACCTGTCCATTGCCTTTATTATAAAGTTCAATGCCTGCCTCGTTAAATTCTGGAACAAATGAAGAAACTGCATTGCCCTCACTGTCAACACCAATGGTGTAAATATCAGAAGGATTCATCATTCCAGGGTCTTCGTTATACTGATAGATAAGTTCATTGAATCTGTCAGCCTTATTGAATTTGCCTTGTTCTTTTGCAACTTCGTTTGCTATATAATCGCGAAGTTCTTTGGTTGACTTTTCATAGCTTGCCTTGTTTTCTTTTTCTTCATAAATTCCATCAGCATTTTTTTCTCTAGCGATTGGAACAATTGAAGCATAAAGTTTGTCAAGTTCGGCATCTCTCACTTCTTTAGTGTATTTTCCAGATTTATATTCACTTTCAATTTGCTTATAGCGTGCATTTTGCTCGTCATTGAATTTGAAAAGAATATGTGCAACTTTAAAGAACTTTGTGCCTTCATCTTTATAATAATAAATTGAATTTGCACCTTTTGTCATGTCTGTGTCATAAGTTTCAGCGCCTTCGATTTCATATTTTGTGTAAGACGCACGAACCTTGCTTGAATAAAGGTCAACAATTTGCTTTGCACTGATATATGACTCATTGCTTTCGTCAGTTGTGTAATATTCTTGATATTTTTCAATCATATAATTTTCATAGACAACCTTATAAAGCCTTTTGATTTCTCTTGCAAAAACAGAAATTTTGTCTTCTGAAAGTTTTTGACCTTCTTCATTTTTGAGAAGTGCTTTGAAATAATCATTGAATGCTTCTGTATAATTTTTGTCTCTTTGCTCACTGACAAACTTCACAAAACTTGAATAGATAAGTTCTCTATCGGTTTCATTGTCAAAATCACGAGCGATTGTATAACTGAATTCATCAATCTTTTTTGATGCACTCTTTGTTTTGTCAATCACAAGTTTGCCTTCAACTTCTTTTAAAAGCGCATTTTTCTCATATCCGTCAAACTTAACTTCATCTTCATCATTTGAAGAACCCGAATCAGTGATTCCAAGCACTTTGTCAAGATAACTGTTGAAGTTTTCGTTAAGAGCGTCATAAGTTTCAGACCAAAGATATGTTTTTTCTTTGACTGAAAGTTCTGGATAAAACTCCTCTGCTTTTGCAATAGTGATACGTCTGCTGATAAGCAGGTCAACAGTCATATTCAAAGCCTCTTCCTGTGAATAGCCATACTGCTGATAATAATAACCATAAGTGTTGTAAGCAGAAATCAAGTCGCGCTTCTCTATTTTGATTGTGTCATTTGCATTGCCTTGTGGCTCTTTGAGTTTTATTTCAACAACAGTAGTTGCCAAATACTTTGCCATATCTTTTGTCACGAGTGAGCAACCCGCAAAGATAGACATGCAAAACATAAGCATACACAATAAAATTCCTGTAAATCTTTTTTTCATGTTCTCTCCATTTCTCGATTATAGTCAATTATAATACATTCTAGACAAAAATTTCAAGCATTTTAAGGCATAAAAACAAAAGTTATTGATTTTTTGCCTCAATAAGCAATGAAACCATGGTCTTAACCTTATCGCGCACAGGCATAACTTTGTCAAAAGTGAGTTTTGCAAGACTGTCAAAGGCAAGTTTTCCGCCAA
>CARTDZ010000053.1:0-521 GCA_949067325.1 uncultured Eubacteriales bacterium
TTGGACAATATTTGGTAAATAAGTATAGAGCTTTAACAAAAAATTTAGCAGTTCCAACACCTTATGATAAAGTTATAGAGTATGAATGCAATGCTTCAGGCATTATGCTTGATAATAGTGATGGAACAACTTATGCAGATTTATTAGTAAATCAAACAAATGGAAAATTTGTTGTTTTACCAGAGCTTATTCAGTCAGTGGAAAACAAAAACAAACAAAATAATGAACAAGAATTGTTGAATAAAGAAAATTGTGAACAAGAATAATAAAACTACGAAATAAAAAAACACCGATTTTGGTGTTTTTTTTAGAAAAGCAAAAATGCTGTGTTTGAAACGAGTATTTTTTGTGTGCTTTTAAAAGATTTAAAAAAGTATAATTTTTTCTATTTTCTCGTAGCAACGGCAACTGAAAGTGCAACTGTCGCTCCAACAATAGGGTTGTTGCCCATTCCAATAAAGCCCATCATTGCAACGTGCGCAGGTACTGAGGATGACCCAGCAAATTGAGCGTCACAGTGC
>CARTDZ010000053.1:531-1878 GCA_949067325.1 uncultured Eubacteriales bacterium
CAGCCCCAACATTGTCAGGGTGAAGAGTTCTTCCAGTTCCACCGCCAGACGCAACAGAAAAGTACTTGCGCCCATTCTCATTGCACCATTTTTTGTAAGTTCCAGCAACAGGGTGTTGAAATCTCACAGGATTTGTTGAGTTTCCAGTAATAGAAACGTCAACCTTTTCGTGTATCATAATAGCCACACCTTCAGGCACGTCATAAGCACCATAAACTTTCACGTTCGCTTTTTCGCTATTAGAAAATCTCTTTTCGCCAAGCACTTTAAGTTCGTTCTTATAGTGGTCAAACTTTGTGTTCACATATGTGAAACCGTTAATTCTTGCGATGATATATGCAGCATCTTTTCCAAGACCATTAAGTATAACATTGAGGGGAGTTTTGCGAACTTTGTTGGCAGTTCTCACAATTCCCATAGCTCCCTCGGCTGCTGCAAAACTTTCGTGTCCTGCAAGGAAAGCAAAACTTTTAGTTTTTTCATCAAGAAGCATAGACGCAAGTCTGCCATGACCAATACCAATCTGACGCTCATCAGCAACAGACCCTTTCACGCAAAAAGCTTGCAATCCCTCGCCAATTTTGAGTGCAACTTCAGTTGAATTTTTTGCACCAGACTTAATAGCAATAGCAGTGCCAAGTTCATAACCTTTAACAGCATTGTCAAAGCAGATGGGTTGTATACCTTTAACAATCTCTTCAACGTTGATTCCAGCCTTGTCGCAAATATCCTTAGCGTCGTCAAGGCTCTTCATTCCATACTTTTTCAAAACCTCTTTGATAGAGGCATATTTAGTTTCGTAGTTCATGCTTAAACCCTCCTTGGGTCGATAATAGTAACAGCTTCGCTAAATCTTCCATAAGTCTTGGTCGACTTTTTGATAGCCTCTCTCGCATCCATTTTTTCATCTTTGAGAAGGTTCATAAGTGTGCCAACAGACACATATTCATAACCGATAATCTCACCATTCTCGTCAAGCCCTTGTCTTGTGATGTAGCCCTCCGCAAGATTTAAATATCTAGTGCCATTGTCCTCACGAGAATAAACAGTTCCAACATTGCTCGCAAGATTTTTGCCAAGATCCTCAAGTGCAGCGCCAACTTCAAGCCCGCCTTCAGAAAAAGCAGACTGACTTCTTCCATAAACAAGTTGCAAAAAGATGTTTTTCATTGCATCATTTATAGCATCGCAAACAAGATCAGTGTTAAGAGCTTCGAGAAGTGTCTTGCCAGGCAAAATCTCAGCCGCCATACCAGCAGAGTGTGTCATACCAGAGCAACCAATAGTTTCAACAAGCGCCTCTTTAATAATGCCGTCTTTAACATTTAAAGTACGCTTGCAAGTGCC
>CARTDZ010000054.1 GCA_949067325.1 uncultured Eubacteriales bacterium
CAAAAGTCAAGGCAAATGTGGATAACTTTTTATATTATGATCAACAAAAAACTTTTTATTTTTAAAAGAATGTGATATTATATTCTTAATGAAATTGAAAAAACTTACCCTTAAAAATTTTCGCAATTATGAAGGTCAAGTGATCGAATTTTGTGAAGGGCTTAATGTTTTGGTAGGAAAAAACGCTCAAGGAAAGACAAATATCCTTGAAAGCATTTTTTATTCAGTGATAGGCAGAAGTTTTAAAACAAGCAAAGACAAAGAGGTTATCAACTGGGGTCAAGAACGAGGATTTGTAAAAGCAGAGTTTGAAAGAAAATATCGTGATGTGACGATTGAAATAACTTTTGACAAGTCAGCAAAAAAGACTGTTAAGGTTGATGGAATTGCCTTAAAGCGAATAGGTGAACTTATGGGTCACGCGAACGCAGTTTTTTTCTCGCCAGACGAGCTTAAACTTATAAAAGAAAGCCCCGATGAGCGAAGACGCTTTATGAATATTGATATTTCACAGACAAACAAAAGATATTTTTATCTTCTTGGCCGTTATGAAAAAATTTTGGCAAGTCGAAACAAGCTTTTAAAAACCTCAAAAGATATCGAAACACTTAAACAAACAATTGACATCTGGGATAGGGCAATTTGCGATTGCAGCCAGAAGATAGCAGAGGAGCGTGCAAAGTTTATTGAAGAACTTGCTCCTTTTGCCGAAAAAGCACATTCATATATTTCAGATGGTCAAGAAAAACTTGAGATAAAGTATAGCGGCATTGAAAAAGGTGATGATTATCAAAGCACTATGCTAAAAAATCTTCAAAAAAATCTAGCCAAAGATTATAAACTTGGCTATACATCAATTGGCGTGCATAGAGACGATATCGACATCTTTTTAAATGGGGTCGAAGTGAAAAATTTTGGCTCACAAGGCCAGCAGCGAACTGTTGCTTTGTCGCTTAAACTTGCAGAACTTGAAATAATAAAAAATAGAACAGGAGAATATCCTATTCTACTTTTAGATGATGTTTTTAGTGAACTTGACGCTTCAAGACGTAAAAAATTGTTAAATTTCACATCAAAAACACAAACAATTATCACTTGTACAGATTTTAATGAAGCAAAAGCCAAAATATTTGTAATAGAGAAAGGTAAAGTCAAAGAAATAAAAAATTAAAACAGTTTTGTGACTGAAAGGATTATCAAAATCAAACCACTTAGCCAAGAAAGATTGATTTTATTTGAAAGTTTTTTGCCAATAAAACTGCCAAGAGGAATAAAAAGAAGTGGAAAAGAAAAGGCAAAAATTATAAAAAGTTCCAAGTTGACAGGAAGTATGCCTATTCCAAAACCAACACCAATAGAGTCTATCGAAAGTATAAGACCAAGTGTGAGAGCTTCGAATGGAGAAAGATTTTTATCCTCATTTACGTCAGCCTTTCTTGTATCAGCAATGACAGAAAAGATAAGTTTGAAATTGAAAATTTTTACATTAAAGCAACCTTTTTTTGCTTTTTTGTCAAGCCAAATCTTTATCATTTCACTCGAAAACTTAAAAAATCCGACTATAAGTAGAAGTGCGAAGGATATATATTTTGCTATGTCTGGATTCACACTATTGCCAACAAGAGCGCCTATAAAAATAGAAAAAGAAAGCACCACAATATTGAAAAATGACATTATAAAAGCTGAAACAAAAGGTATTTTTATCTTGCTCGTGCCATAACCAATGCTTACAACAAGGGTGTCAAGAGAGATGGCTAGTGCAAGTGACAAGACCTCCAAAAGTATGTAAAACATTTTTTCTCCTATTTACAATTTATAAAAAAAATTATAAAGTGTTAAAAATGACAAAAAATTAATAAAAAAGATATTGA
>CARTDZ010000055.1:0-994 GCA_949067325.1 uncultured Eubacteriales bacterium
AATCATTGCGCCAACAGCATTGTTTCCTGTTAAATCTCCATAATTTGCAAAAGAAATTATCGAAAAGAAACTTTGGCTTTCTGCTTTTCCAAGCGCGCCACCAACAATATTTCCATTCAAAGCGCCCTTATTTATTGTTCTTTCAATTGTCGAAGTTCCACTCATTTTTCCAGCAATTCCGCCACCATAATTTGCTGATGCTATATTGCCATAACTCACACAACTTTCAACGCTTGAACTCACTAAACTGCCAACGATTCCACCTGCAAAATCATTTTCACATCTCACATTGGCTTTTGAAATTGAAAGGTTTATTCTTGATGAACCCGCAAGCATTCCTGCAAGCCCTCCAACGTTGACCTTTCCAGCAACAAAACCAGATTCAACTTGACAATTTTCAATTTGACCACCACTCATTCTTCCAACGATTGCACCGACGTTATCCCAACCTTGAATATTGACGTCGCAAAGTTTTACATTTGATATGACTGAATTTTCCGCATTGCCGAAAAGACCTGTGCCATCAATTTCTTGAACTCTTTCAAGATAGTTAAGCGTTTTGACATTTGAAATTTTCTTTTCACAGCCGTTGAACTGGCCTTTAAAATAATTTTCGTTTGTTCCAATTGGTAGCCACAACTTTCCAGCAAGGTTAATGTTTTGAGTTAACTTAAACTTCTTTTCTACAGTTTCAAAATTTTCAACGTTGACCATATATGACAAACTTGCCAAATCAAATTCATTTTCAATTATGAAATAACCATCACTATCCAAAACAAAATCCTTACTTGTCGCAACCGAATACCAAGTCTCAACAAAGTACGCATAAAGTGTTATGTCTTCCACAAAGTCACAGACAATATTTGATTTGCCGAGATAATCATAATATCTTTTTCCTTTCCCATTCGGCTGGTCAAAATATCCGTCAAAGAGAAATCCTTCTTTTTGAGGTGGAACAATTTCAGGCATAACGCTATCAAAAGTCACTATTGTT
>CARTDZ010000055.1:1004-1870 GCA_949067325.1 uncultured Eubacteriales bacterium
TTGAACTGCTTCATATCTTGCATATAGATTTACTGTGCTGTTATGCACATTTGTCAATTGTTGCACATTTTGGCAATCAGAATAGACCACCTCTCCGTCTGGCTCTGTTGCCCAGCCAATAAAATTAAACCCAGTTTTTTCAAAAGTGAAGTCGCTTAAATTTTGCTCAACTGAATAGACAAAACTTTGTTCTTTCAAGAGATTTCGGTCATCGTTTGAATGAAAAACAACTTTATATTTTTTCTCATCAAAGCGAGCGTAGAAAACATTTGTTTGATTATTATCATTTTTGATGCCCATATCTGCAACCAAAGTGGCATTTATATTACTTGAAACTTTTTCTCCATTATGGAACCAGCCGTTGAAAACATATCTATCACTTAAAAAAGAACTTGCATCAGCATTGAAGATATGTCCATATGTGGTTTCAAAATTTCCAATTTCACCACCTTCGACATATTGCCCATTCAAATTCTCAAACTCCACAATGCACTTGCTTGAAACATTGACAGGAGTGGCTGTGACATTGTATGTAAAAACCCAGCCTTCTTGAAGGTCACCACCAACTTCTGTTCCGCTTGAAGGATTGTCTTTTGTTTCACCCAACCAACCAATACCGCCTGGAATTCGGGACGTAAATTTAGAATTCATATCATAAAACTTATATGTATTTCCATTAAAAGAAATTTGGTCATTCATCACATGATTTATGCGCGCTTTTGAATAATGAATTGCAGTATTGCCCGAAAAACTCACCGATTTCTGACCGTCAATTTCTGTGATATCAAAATACTCGCCCTTTCCTTCCTGTCTGAAAAGTCTGAGCAAAAGGTGACTGAAAGGTGTGACAATTTTATAGTCATAAC
>CARTDZ010000056.1 GCA_949067325.1 uncultured Eubacteriales bacterium
AAAAAAGGTACACCCATTGTCACATTGTAGATTATGATGAGTTAAAAGATTTCATTTTAAACATTGCAAATGGTAATATAATTTTTGTTGAAGATAAGAGAATAATTTCTTTAAAAATGTTTTCACTACTACAACCATGGAACATAAAAACAATTTCTCTTAAAAAATTCAATAATAAAAAAGATAGACTTATGAAAAAGAAGCATCTTAGAATTTATTCAGGAAACAAAATATATAAAGACTAATCTCGCAAAATCAAATTTGATTTATTTTGATTTTTGCGAAAAATTAGAAATAATCAAAAGTGTCGCATAATCAAAAAGAAGAAATCGAAAAAAGACTTCTTGTAATGTTGACACAAAAAGCCTGATTTTATGGGCATTTCAGCGTTAGCCGAGCCAAGTAACTTGGCGAACGCGCAAGCAGGTTTTAAACCTGCTTATTTTATCAGTCGCTGATTTTTATTTACTGAGGACAAAAAAATAACCCCCAAATGAGAAAAATATCTCAAATGAGGGTTCGATTTTTTACATTATATTTTAGCTAAAATTAACATTAAAAGTACCAAATTTTGCTTGTTTTCTACAAATTTTCTACAAATCTATCACAAATTTGTGCAAGTGCTATATTGTATCGGCATGTATTATGTTGTGTTTTTTGATTATTTATAATCAAACTCTAACTCGGTTTTTCTTTCGTAAATCTCGCCATTGATAGGATCAAGCATACTTTTGGGAACGCTTTTGCGAGCATAGCAATAATTGCAACCATGACGACAGGTATCATATCTTCCAATATCAATTGCGGGCATGCAACCACAAAATTTTCTTTGTCCGTCAATTTTATTGTTTTTGCGTTTAACTGTAATGTTTTGTGATCTAAATTTATCGGAGAGTAGTTCTTCAAATATCTCTCCATCAATACACTTGCTTGGAACAATTCCATACTTACTCCAATCTCTGCTTTCAGCGCAGGCTTCAATTTGAATTCCATTTTCTTTTGCTATCTCCGAAAATGCCGAAAGTATTTCATTTTTTTGTGTAAGTGATGGAGCCCAAACAGTTTTTGCACAACCTTTATAACTAACAATTAAAAAACTAATTTTGCAATGCGACGTGTAACCTTTAAGTTCTTCACAAAGGTTTTTAAACTCTTTTTTATGCCACTCAACATCAATTCCATCAGATAAAAGTATAGGGTCATATCGCCAAATTACAGGGCAGTGAATAGACAATTTCTTAAAACTTTCAATCCTTTCCTCTAAACTTGGCAATCCTGCTTCAATATGTTTAGGATATGCATTTAGTGTGTAAAGAAAGTAGTATTTCATATCTCCAAGCTCATTTAAACGACTTAGCATAGGGGCTGGATTTTTTGTCCAAAAAACAATTCCTTCTAAATTGCCTTGAGTTTCAACTACTTTTTCACCAACCAAGTTAGTTTGCACACTTTTAATTTTTAAAGGCTCTAATTTAACTTTTGCAACTTTTGCTGGATTAATTGGATTTGGCACAAGCGCAAAGCCGTCTTTTAACCTATCAAAAAACCATTGAGTATAAAAAGCCGGAATATCTGTTCGTCTTGAAACGCTTAAAATCATTATTATCTTTCTCCACAAATAATAATACCATCTCCACCTAAAATTTCAAAGCGTTTAAATTTAAATTGTCCAGTTAGTCTTCTTAAAAGTTTGTTTATAAAATCTTGTTCTTCTTTTGGCATGTGATAATTGCTGTTTATTGTATAGTCGCAAATAATATAAAAATTTCTTTTATTTTGCAACGCTTCTAAAAGTTGTTTTTCAAAATTCCAATTTTCAATGTTTAGTGACAGAATTTTTAAAGATTAAAAGAAATTGAAAAT
>CARTDZ010000057.1 GCA_949067325.1 uncultured Eubacteriales bacterium
CATTTTCAAAGTGTTTTCCATTTGTCGAATAATAAAGTTTCATTGGTGTGTCTGAGTTTACATTTCCTATGAAAGCAACGAATCTCTGATAATGGTCATAATCGACAAAATACAAATCACCGCTTATTGTCTGTGATTGCGTTGTTACGCTCTCTATGAAAAAAGTGTTTTCCACTTCATAACTTGAAATTTTTGTTTTAATTCCAAGTCCGTCCGGATTGGCAAAAAATGTGCCAGTCTTGTAGTCCAGCTCATCTGTTGTCAAATCCCAAAGTTTTCCGTTTGAATTTTCCAACCAGAATTTTCGCATTAAATCTTACCCCCAAGTTCCTTGTTTATTCTTTCCGCAAGTAAGTCTGCAACAATTTCTGCATTCTCTTCAGCAATTGGATTCTCACCTTCGCTTGTTATGTTGACATTGATGTCTTGTGTCGAACTGTTGCTGTTTTGGCTCACTTGGTTGCTGGTTATGTCTAAATCTCCACCAAAGCTGTCGTATGAGCTTGCTATCCCTTCCATCTGCCCTTTCTGTGCATCAAGACTTTTGCTCAATTCATTACTTCTCCCAGTCAAGAAAGCGAAGATAATGGCGAGAGTTAGAACAACTGCCACAACTCCCAGTATCACCGGAATAAGTGGTGTCGCGGCTGCTGACACCGCCCCTACGCCGCCAGCTGCCCCATAACTAGCAACGGTGATGGCTTTGATAACTCCAACAATGACAGTCACAATTGATACGATTTTTGGCAGCAATATGATCATCATAAGCAGAAAAAACACAAATTTTTGTTGCGTTGGCGACATTCCAGCAAACCAGTTTGCAATTGCAGTTATGATTGGCAACACAAAATCATTAACAAATTGAGCGAGTGATTGAATAAGCGGAAGTAAACTTTCCGCAAGCACAGCACTCACTTGCATAAATTGTTGCTTTACCGAATCCCACTGCTCTTGTATCGCTCTTGCGGATTCTGCATTTTGTTCTGTGATGATTCCGTTTTCCATTGTTTTCTGATTCAATTCTTCAAGCTGCTCGCTTGTCAAACTCATGACTTCAAGGATACTAACTGCTTGATCTCCAAACAGTTCATAGGCAATTTGATTGCGAAGTTGCATGTCTTCCATCTGCTCAAGTGCAGAAATTGTTTCTGTGTAAACTTCATTTAGATTTCTTGTTTTGCCATTTACATCCGTTGTTGAAACACCAATGTATTTCAGAATGTTCGCATACTCTGCCCCTTGCCCAAGAGCGATTGAATTCAACACGCTCTTCATTGAATCAAGTGTTTTGTTGTAGTTGTCTGCATCACCAGTGATTTCTTTGTACACTGACCGTTGTAGTTGCATTGTTTCAATATTGTGTTCGTAAGCCTTTGCCATTTCGTCAATTTCTAGTGTTGTCTTCGCAAACGCTGTTACAGCTCCGGCAAGTGTTGTCACCAGTGCTAATGCAAGTTTTGAAAACGCCTTCAATTCTTTTTGCGAACCTTTCAGCGATTTCGTAACGGAATCAAAGCCCTTTGATAGACTGCTGATTTTGCCAAGTGTTGGTGCTTGCGTTGCATCATTCAACTGCTTGTTATAACTGCGGAGTTCGTTCTCGGCTTTCATCACAGCAACTTCGATTTTATTAAACTCTTTTGCCGTCATGTCGCCGTTATTAAAGGCTTTCGTTGCTTCCAGTTGTTTCTGTTTCAGCAAAGCAACTTTCTGCGTTGCAATGCCTATTTGGTTGCTCAAATTCTTCATTCGCTGAGCTGCGACTTCTGTTGCCTTAGGATCAAGTTT
>CARTDZ010000058.1 GCA_949067325.1 uncultured Eubacteriales bacterium
GTGCTCTTCCGATCTTTTTTAAATCCAAAATCAGATGGTGCTGTTTTGCCAATCTTGCATCTCAATGGCTATAAAATTTCCAATCCAACAATTTTTTCTCGAATTTCGAAGAAGGAAGTGAAGTCATTCTTTGAAGGCTGTGGCTGGGAACCAATTTTTGTTGAAGGCGATAAGCCAGAATCTATGCACGTCAAAATGGCAAAAGCAATGGACAGAGCCATTGAAAAAGTAAAACAAATTCAAAAATCTGCAAGGGAAGGCAAAGCGAAAAGTCGTCAAGTTTTTCCAATGATTGTTCTGCGCACTCCAAAAGGTTGGACAGGGCCAAAGTTTGTTGATGGAAAACAGATTGAAGGCTCATTTCGCGCGCATCAAGTTCCAATCGATATGTCAAAGCCAGAGCATCTTTCAGAGCTTGAATCTTGGTTGATGTCATATCGACCAGATGAACTTTTTGATGAAAACTATCGTTTGAAAGAAGAATATCAAAGCGTTGCGCCAAAAGGTGATAAACGAATTTCTGCCAATGTCAACACAAACGGTGGTCTGGTTTTGAAAGACCTTATCATGCCAGATTTCAAAGACTATGCGGTGAATTTCTCTAAACGAGGAAATGAAAAAGCACAAGATATGCTTGAACTTGGCAAGTTTGTCCGCGATATTTTCAAACTGAACAAAGACAACAAAAATTATCGAGTTTTTAGTCCGGACGAAGCAATGTCAAACAGGCTTTCATATATGTTTGAAGTTGAAACACGCGATTTTAATGCCGAAATATATAGAAATGATGAATTTTTGTCTACTGACGGCAGAGTTATGGACTCTTATTTAAGCGAGCATGTGTGTGAAGGTATGCTTGAAGGCTATCTTTTGACTGGAAGACATGGTATGTTTGCAAGTTATGAGGCATTCATCCGAGTTGTTGATTCAATGGTTTCTCAGCATGCAAAGTGGCTGAAAATTTGCAGTGAACTTGAATGGAGAAAACCAATTTCTTCACTCAATCTACTTTTGACAAGCAATGTTTGGCAACAAGACCATAACGGCTATACTCATCAAGAGCCTGGCTTTTTGGACCATGTTGTCAACAAGAAGGCAGACATTGTGAGAGCATATCTTCCACCAGATACCAACTGCCTGCTTTCATGCTATGACCACTGTCAGAGAAGCAAGGACTATATCAATGTCATCGTTGCTTCAAAACATCCTTCTCTTCAATGGCTGACAATGGATGAGGCTGTTCATCATTGCGAAAAAGGAATCGGAGTTTTCGACTTTGCAAGCAACTGCGGAAAATCAAAGCCGGATATTGTTATTGCATCTTGTGGCGACACAGCAACACTTGAAGCACTTGCATGCACTCAAATTTTGAAAGAAAAAATGCCAAAACTTAAAATTCGCTTTGTCAATGTTGTTGACCTTATGAAAATGGAAGATTCGTCCGAGCATCCTCATGGGCTTTCAAATGAAGAGTTTGACAAACTTTTCACAACAGATAGGCCAGTTATCTTTAACTTCCATGGCTATCCAAAACTTATTCACGAATTTCTTGTGAAAAGAACAAACAAAAATTTCGATGTTCATGGCTATCGTGAAGAAGGTTCAATCACAACTGCATTTGATATGCGTGTTCAAAATGAAATAGACAGGTTTAGTCTTGTGAAAGCCGTTGTGAAAGCACTT
>CARTDZ010000059.1 GCA_949067325.1 uncultured Eubacteriales bacterium
ATCAAATAATTCTAAAAAAAATCATAAAATAAAAAAATTATGATAAAAAAAACGATGATAAAAACGTTGATAAAAAACGTTGATAAAAAAGGAGACAAAAAAATGATAGCAAGCGTAATCACAATTCTTCTCTGCATAGCAGCCGTAGTCATGCTCACTCAGCCAGCACTTATGCTTTATGGCGGAGAAAATAATATAATAATCTCACTACTCGAAAAACTTGGCATCAAAAATGGTGTCAGCGGGTATGAACTTATAAAGTTTGAAGAAGGCCAAAACATTTACCTCACAGTGGCGGCAGTATTTATTATCCTTACAATCGCTTTTGCAGCCCTCACACTTTTCTCAAGTCTTATAAATGCTTTCTTAAAAGACAAAAGCAAAAGAAATGGCGTCAGCTGCAAAATTGTCGCAATGCTCTTCTTCCTCTGTGCCGTTGTCGCAGGCGTAATGCTCGCATTGTATGCAATAGAATCAGGCGTGTCATCACAAGAACTTAATATAACCTTCACAATAGGTTGGGGCATGGCAAGCACAATCGGTTGCTCATTGCTTGCACTCATTTTCGCACCAAGCAGAACAAGATCAAAAAAATAATAGTGTCTTTAAAAACCCAAGTCGCCAAATTTGAATAATCAAAAATTTCAAACAATAACTTGATCATAAAACAAAACCTAAAAGAAACATAGCTTAAAAGAAATAATACCTAAAAGAAGCGTAACCTAAAAGAAACACAAAATAAAGAAACCGTTACCTAAAAGAAGCAAATATAAAGCGGGGGAGATATTCCTCGTTTTTTTTAAGCGGCTTATGCAAAAATTGATTGATCTGTTTGCTTTATTTTGAAAAAATAGATATAATAATAATGAAAAGGGGATAAATAATGTTCAATATAACAATCGATGGCTATGTCGGCTGCGGCAAAAGCACGCTCGCCAAAGGTCTGGCACAAAAGCTTAACTTCAAAGTCTTTGACACAGGTGCTGTTTATCGATCGCTCGCGTGTGCATATAAGGCAAAAGGCTACGGCGAAGTCAATGAAGAAAGCATAAAGGACTTTGTCTCAAAAGTTACAATCAAAGTGATCTTTCAAAAGGAGGGCCAGCACGTTTTAGTCAATGGCGAAGACTATTTCTCTTCAATCCGCCTTGAAGAAATCAGCATGCTCGCAGCAAAAATTGCACCATTTCAAATACTACGCAAAAAAGTTTTAGATGTTCAACGTCAATTCGCACAAAACAACGATTGTATTATGGAAGGCCGCGATATTGGAACAGAAGTGCTTCCAAACGCTGATGTAAAATTTTTTATAACAGCCCGCGAAGAGGTGAGGGCAAAACGACGCTATGACCAAATCAAAAACAAACCAAATTCACCATCTTATCAAGAAATTTTAGATGATCTGCGCAAACGCGATTATGCAGACGAACACCGCGAAGTTGCTCCACTCAAAGCCGCTAAGGATTCAATTATAATGGATAATTCGGATATGACTCTTGAAGAAAGCATAGAAAAATGCAGCAAAATTATAGAAGAAAAACGAGCAAAAAGCCAAATTCAACCTTCAATTTAAATAAAAAGACAGTCAAATCTGTCTTTTTTAATGTATTTCAAGCTAAACCAACCACAACGGGGCTGGGAGTATCGCGGAAAGCTGAAAAAAGAATAAAAAGTTTTAA
>CARTDZ010000060.1 GCA_949067325.1 uncultured Eubacteriales bacterium
CTACCGATTGGCAGTATTATAATCGACCGTTTGGTTGATGTCAATTATTTTGCATGATTTTATTTTAAAATGAAATAAATCATGGAAATATTAGGCAAGAGAATACAAGAACTGAGAAAAGAAAATAATTTATCTCAGAAAGAATTGGCTGAAAAGATTGGAGTAAGCGATGTCGCAATAAGTCGTTGGGAAAGAGGAACACGAATTCCCAATGCAGAAAATATTGTTAATCTCTCCAATGTATTTAAAATATCGGCAGATTATTTATTAGGAATTATCGATTAAAAAAAACACCCACATGGGTGTTTTTTTTTCGTTTTGTGCCTTATTTCTTGTTGTTCAAAGTTGCGATTTCTTTGATAAGGTCTTCAAGGCGTTTGTTGATTGATGCAAGTTCTTCTTCAGAGTTTTCATTTTTCTTAACATTTTCTGCCTTGGCTTTGAGCGCTTCAACCGCTTTCATGATTTCATCTCTTTCAGAGTCGATTTCATTTTGCTGTTCATTGCCAATGGCGTCGCTAAGTTCAGAACTGATGATTTCTTTCATTTTTGAAAGTTTTTCTTCTTCCTCACTTATCATTTTGTTGATTTTTTCAAGTGAAGAAATGTCACTCTTTTTTGAAGTTGAAGTTTTTGCTGAAGATGACTTTGGTCTGCCAACAGGTTTCTTTGGTTTTGGCTCGCTTTCGCCTTCTTTTTTAGGGCGTCCTCTTTTCTTTGGTTCAGAAGATTTCACCTCTTCAGTCACCTCTTTCTTTGGTCTGCCACGTTTTGATTTTGCAGGAACTTTTTCAACTGGCTTTTCAGCCTTTGTTGCTTGCTCGTCAATTGTTTCAGATTTTTCTTCAATTTTTTGAACTTCTTCAGATTCTTTAACTTCTTCAACTTCTCTTGCCTTTGTTTGTTGTTCGGCATTTGGGAAAGCGCCGAATGCGATTTCGTCGTTGAGAAGTTCTTGTTCTTCTTCAGTGAGTTCTTCCTTTTCGTCGCCTGGGATTGAGATGAGTGTTCCGTTCATATCAAAGATGTTTCCGTCAACATCGTGGAAGAGTCCATTTGGGTCATGATATGAGCCATCGGCATAGACATAGTTGCCATGCTCGTCATAAGTGCCTTGTTGAACTTCGGCATTGTTTTCTCCGCCGAGTTTTGCTTTCAAGGTGTTGTTTTCGTCAACGAGGCGTTTCATTTGAGTTTGAATAACGATAAGTTCTTTTTCATTTCTGTCGCGTTCTTTTTTGAGAGTTGCCTTTTCGTCACGAACTTTGCGCTCTGCCTGAGCGTAAGCACTTTTCATAACCTTGTCATAGAAAGTTTGATACTCAGCAACCATTGCGTCTTGAACATCGGCTTGTGACTGCTCAAGTGCTTTTCTGTGACCTGCGATTTCCTTTTCAAGTTCTTCAGAAGAAATTGCGTAGCGAGTTTCTTCTTGGTCATATTCTTGCTGGAGTGCTTCTTGCTTTGAGATTTCTTGTTCTTGTTGTTTTCTCAAGAAACCAACTTCCAAACGGTTTGTTGTTGCTTCTTGCTGAGAGATAAGTTTTGCAATGTTTTCTTTTGATGCTTGAATTTTTCTTTGCAAATCTTTTTGCACATTTTCGTAGTTGCGTTTGAGCGCTTCTTTTTGTGCTTCAACGTGAGCAAT
>CARTDZ010000061.1 GCA_949067325.1 uncultured Eubacteriales bacterium
CTTAATTCGCGATAGCTCAAACACAAGGCTTGACCCAAATCATGGCAAAGAAAGTTTCTTGAATGCTCCAAGTGCTTATGCCACAATTGTTGTATCTTCTGACCAAAGCAAGTTGCAGTTTATTATCAATAATGATACTGATAATCCTGTTACTCAGTCGGGTTATTCGTTAGCGCAAAAATTTTATCTAAATGCTGATGGCGAGCTTGTTAAAAATAATCCTGAACAAAATCTTGCTACGGCAGGCAATAAGGCATATAAATATTCTTATTACAACCCTATCAAAACAACACTTCCACTCTCTATTTCTTTTGTTCCTAAAACAAAAAATAGCGCAAGCGTTATGGAAAGTTTATGGCTTGAATATTATCCTTATGTTCAAGCAAATCAAAATGTAACAATGCAAGACCATGATAATGGAACATTTACAGCAAAAACATATTATCGCACTTTAAGCAACACTCCAACACGCTCATTCCCTATCTTTGAGCTTTCAACAGAAAATGAGGGTTTGCTTGAAGATACAGTTATGACTTACAACATTTCTTTCAGCGGAACTGACATTGCTGATGAGGGGAAATATGTTATCACAAGACGTTATTCAGACAAAGACAGCACAGGGCTTGACCAATATGACTATTTTGAAAGAACTTTAACTCTTATTGTAGACAGAAGCAATATTATCTCACCGCTTACTCAAATTTCCAATGGAGACAACAAATCTTTTGAAAGCATTGTTGGCGGAGATATTCTTATTCAAGTTTATTCAGAAAGTGATCAATCTTCAATTTCACTTGCTTTGCCAGACTACAACCCTACAACAGGCTTGAACAGTGGCTCACTTTACACAAGCCAAAACATGACAGAAGAAAGTTTGATTTCAACAGCTTTGACATCAAACAAATTGCCACTTTCTGTAAGAATTCCTAAATATAAATACACAACTTATAATCAATATGACAGAAACACAAATTCTTACACTTCAAACATAAACAACAAGCTTTCGTATTTTGGCGACTTTGCAATAAATGAAGAGCAAGAAAGCAGCAGTTCAAGCGTAATAGTTTTCAGAGTTTACACAGAA
>CARTDZ010000062.1 GCA_949067325.1 uncultured Eubacteriales bacterium
GATGTTAGTTCAATCACTGACTTTGATTTCACTGCTGGCTATCTTGAAGAGTTCACAATCACAATTGTTAAACCAGTTAACGCATTCAATCTTTCTGTTGGCGTAGAACAAAAGGCATACAAACTTCAATTCAAGAGTGGCGAAGACATCATCGGTTCAACTTCAGTTATTTACGGTGAGAAATTTACACTTCCTGTTGAAGTTATCGACCAAATCACAAATTCAAAAAATATCAAGAACAACCTAACATTTGAAGGGTATTTCACATACGAACTTGGTCAAGGCAATAAGTATGTTGACAATAAAGCAAATGTTATTGACTTGTGGTATGAAAACGGATTTGTTTGGAACGGAAGTGTTTATGAAAAGAATCCTAACTTTGAAGTGACTAAAAATGACGAATATGACGGAGTGTTCACTCTCTATGCTTCTTGGCTTGGAGATAAGGACAAGATTACAATTGATTTTATTCCTGAAAAACTCAAAGACAAAAATCTTGACATAAAAGTGACTGACATCATCGTAGGTCTTTCACAAGACACTTCATGGACAAGTGTTTCAAAACGTTTCTATGCAGAAGTTATCACTGGCACAAAAATTGAACTTGAAGCGTATAACTTTGAAGGCTACACTTTCCATTCTTGGAAAATCAGAAGAGAAGAAAATGGAAATGTGACTGAAGAATCAATTTTCACTGAAAACTATACATACACCGCAGGAAACGGAGTTGTCACAATTGTTGCTGAATACTTTGTTAACTTCAGCCTCACAGTTGAAAACAATGGCGGAAAAGCAAGTCTTGTTCAAGATGGAAAAGAAGTCAGCGTTGAAGATGGCTTTGACAGCACAAAACCTTTCAAACTTGTTGCAGAAGAAAATGCAGGCTACACATTCGTTGGTTGGTATTTATCTGACGGAACAACTTGGGTTGGAAAGGGCGACACAAGCAATCTCGGCGAAAAGACTTATTGGACACTTGAAATGAACACTATTGATGAGCCATTCTCATACATCGCTGTGTTCGAAGGCAAAGAAATCAATGTTAAACTAGACATGAGTCAAGCAACAGTAGGC